>NZ_CP183973.1:2520720-2835810 GCF_049912955.1 Microbacterium sp. E-13 | reverse complement strand
CGACATCAACAGGGACATCGTCGGACTGGCCGGCGCCAACTTCGCCGCGGGCCTGACCGGCACCTTCGTCGTGAACGGCAGCCCCACCAAGACGGAGATCCTCGACGAGCAGCGCGGGCGCAGTCAGATGGCCAACATCACCATGTCGGTCGTCGTACTGATCGTCGTGCTGTTCCTCACCCCGTACCTCACGAACATGCCGGTCGCAGTGCTGGGCGCCATCGTCTTCCTCATCGGACTGGGGCTGGTCGACTTCAAGGGTCTCGCCCGCATCCGCGCCGCCCGCGTCAGTGAGTTCCTCATCGCCTGCGCCACGGCGATCGTGGTCTTCGGCTGGGGCGTGGAGCAGGGCATCATCCTCGCCATCGTCCTGTCGATCCTCGAACTGGTCCGCCGCGCCTACTCGCCCCGGGACTTCCTCGTCGGTGTCGACAAGGCCGGGTCGCCGACCTACATCCCCGCCGCCCCGGGAACCGAGAGTCTGCCCGGACTCATCGTCTTCCGATTCGATGCGCGGCTCTTCTACGCCAACGCGAGTCTGTTCGTCGGCGACATCCAGAAGCTCATCGCCGAGGCACCCTCACCGGTCCGCTGGCTCGTGCTGGACTGCTCCTCGATCGGCGACATCGACTACTCCGCAAGCCTCGACCTCGCTGATCTGATCAAGGCGCTGCACGAGGACCGACGTGTCTTCGCGCTGGCCGCGGTCGACCCCGAGCTCATGGGCGATCTGCGCGCGTATCGCACGCTCCGGTCGTTCGACAACGCCCACATCTATCCGACCGTCGAAGACGCTGTGGCGGCCTTCCGGGCGACCGCCCCGTCCGCTGCGACCGCCCCGTCCGAGCACGGCGGCGCCGCATGATCCACCCGAACCGGGCCGCCCGACAGTGGGACGCACGCGCCATTTCTCAGCGCGCTCTCCTGAGGTGCCGCGCGAAGAACCGGGCCGCGTCCTCCCCGGCGTAGGACGGGACCCCCGTGTGCCCGCCCATATTGGCCTGCAGCGTCTTCTCTGAGGACCCGAATGCGTCGAACAGGTCCAGGGCCATCTGCCGGTCGTTCCCCTCGTCATCCCACTGCAGAAGCACGTGCAGCGGGATGGTGATCTGCCGGGCCTCCTCCCGGATCGACGCCGGCACGAAGCTGCCCGCGAAGAGGCCTGCGGCGACGAGGCGCGGCTCGACAGCCGCGAGCCGGACGCCGATGGCGATCACACCGCCCGAGTAGCCGACCGGCCCGGCGATCTCCGGCAGGCCGAGCAGGGCGTCCAAGGTCGTCCGCCACTCCGGCACCGCCGCCGCGACAAGCGGGAGGATCAGCCGGTCGATGATGTCGGGTGAGACCGGCTCGCCGGAATCCAGTGCCCGGCGCAGGTCGGCGCGCGCTTGGTCGACCTCCTCCAGACGCGGCCGGCCGCCGGCTCCCGGGAGCTCGATGGTCGCACTTGCGAAGCCCTGAACTGCCGCGTGCGCGGCTCGCGCCCTCAGGCGTGGCGACATGCCCCGCAATCCACCGGGATGGCCCAGCAGGATGAGCGGGACGGGTGAGGTGGGGGAAGCGGATGCCGGAGTCCAGAGCATGCCCGGAATCCCGGTGAGCGCGAACTCGCGCTCGGTGACACCGTCGTCGAGCGGCTGCTCGGCGATGAATTCCATGTGATGCCTTCCGGAGTGCGCGGCCGCACCCTACGCGTCGCCCGGGGCGGTGACCTCGCGAGCCGTGTCGGCCGGGGCTCGCTGCGCCCGGCTCAGCAGGATGAAGGGGACGGCCACCGCAGAGATGACACCGCTCCAGACCATGGACGCGCCGTAGCCGCCGACATCCGCTGCCCGCCCGAGCGCGGGCTGGAAGACGACGCCGCCCGCCGACCCCATGAGCGAGTCGAACGAGAGCACGGTCGCGCGCTGCTGGGACGGGATCATGTCGTTGAGGTAGGCGCGATGCACGGGGTCGTCGATCGATGAGGCGATGCCCCAGAGCGCGACCAGCGCGACGGCGAACCAGAAGTCGCGCACCAGTCCGAGGCCGATGAGGACGGCAGCGCTCAAGACCGTGGCCAGCATGATGGCCGATGTGCGCCGGCGGAAGAGCCGACGCACCCGGGGTGCGAGCGTGCCGCCCACGATCGCCGCGCCCGACACCAGCGCCGCCGCGAGCCCCGCGACCGTGTACGCCTCCTCATCGCCCCACAGCTCCAGCAGATACGGCTGCAACGCGTAGAACACGTAGATGCCGACGCCCGCGGTGAAGGGACTCGTGAGCATGAGCCAGCGCACGGGCGGATCGCCGAGCCCGTAGCGAACAGAGGCCCGGAAGACGGTTCGCGTCGCGCGCAGCGGGCTCTCACTGCGATCGGGGGTGAAGCCGAGATCGCGCATGAGCAGGGCGGCGACCACCAGCATGAGGAGCAGGATGGCTCCCCGGATCACGAACGGCACGCCGAGGTTGGTCGCCTGCGCGACGATGCCGCCGAGCACCGAACCCGAGAGCATCGCTGCGCCGCCGACGATCTGCGCGCGGCCGAACACCGCTTCGAGGCTGCCCTGGTAGCCGGTCGCCTTCAGCGCGTCGACGAGCCAGGCATCGACGGCGCCGGAGAAGAACGTGAAGCCCAGCCCGAGCAGCACCGACACGACAGCCCAGGCCCAGAAGGGCGACTTCCACACCCACAGCAACCAGTACAGGATGGTCGTCGCCGCCAGCGTCACGGTGCCGAGCAGGTAGGACGCCCGGCGCCCCACCGTGTCGGCGACGACACCCGTCGGGATCTCGAAGATGAGCATGCCGGCGGTGAAGAAGGCGTTCGCCGAGAAGGCCTCGAGGTTCGACAGGCCCGCGTCGAGCAGGAAGAGCGTGTTCACACCCCAGATGAACGATGCGGCAAGCGTGTTGCCCAGCATCAGCGTGTAGTACGTGCCCTGCACCCGCCGCGGCGTGGGGAGCTCGCGATCGTTCGGCCTTGGGATCTCGGCACCGCCTCCGTCGAGGAATCATGATGACACCGCGACCGTATGCCCGTGGCGCGAAGTCGTCCAGAGGATGCGTGCAGATCGGGTGCGGCTCCTCCCTCCCGATGTCAACCCCGTGCGAGGCGGCCATGAGCCCGCGCATCGTGGAGTCGACTCGAGCGAAGGAGATGGGCGATGCACGCGACGAATACGGATGCTGCGGACGGCGGCCGGCAGAACGACGACACGAGTGACCCGACCGGTGCGGAGAGCGGCGCGGAGTCGCCCGAAGAGGGGGAGGCCGCGGAGGCGGCGGCCGAGGACGCGGTCGAGGGGAACCCGCCCGGGACGACGGCGTAGGGCTCGCACGCCCGGGGGAGCATCCCACTCCCTCCGGTGACGCCGCGTGGCTCACCGACAGCGGACCGCGCGGTGCGAAACACGACGCGCCGGTGCTTTAGGCTAGCCTTACCTGTCTGTTTCTGAGGGGTTCGCCATGCCTTCACGCCTGTCCATTCCTGCGCGTCTGCGGCGCTGGCTCGTCGTTCCCGCGGTTCTCGCCGGCCTCGCTCTGGCGGGGTGCTCGGGCGGCGGGGGAAGCGCGGATGCCGCCGACCCCGGTGCGCTCGTGGTGTACAACGCGCAGCATGAACAGCTGACCCAGGAATGGGTCGACGCGTTCACGGCGGAGACGGGCATCGAGGTCGTGCTCCGCAACGGTGACGACAGCGAACTGGCCAACCAGCTCGTGCAGGAGGGCGCGGCATCCAAGGCAGACGTGTTCCTCACCGAGAACTCGCCCGCGATGTCGCTCGTCGAAGAGGCCGACCTCTTCGCGCCCGTCGACGATGCGACTCTGGCGCTCGTGCCCGAGGAGTACCGCCCCTCGTCCGGCCTGTGGACCGGCATCGCCGCACGGTCCACCGTGCTCGTGTACAACCCCGACCTCATCTCGGAGGACGAGCTGCCGGCTTCGCTGATGGACCTGTCGGACCCGGAGTGGAAGGACCGCTGGGGGGCGGCACCCGCGAAGGCCGACTTCCAGGCGATCGTGTCGGCGGTGCTCGCCACCCAGGGCGACGACGCCACGCGCGACTGGCTGGACGGGATGGCCGAGAACTCGGTCCAGTACCGCAACAACATCGTCACGATGAAGGCGGTCAACGCCGGTGAAGTGCCGGTCGGCATCATCTACCACTACTACTGGTTCCGCGATCAGGATGCGGCAGCCGAAGACAGCGCGAACACGAAGCTGCACTACTTCGGCAACCAGGACCCGGGCGCGTTCGTGAGCATCTCCGGCGGCGGCGTGCTGAAGAATGCGCCGCACCCCGACGAGGCGCAGCAGTTCCTCGCGTTCATCGCCGGTGAGCAGGGGCAGAAGATCCTGGGCGAGGGGTACAGCTTCGAGTACCCGGTGGCGTCCGATGTCGCCGCAAAGCCCGAGCTGCCCCCGCTGACAGAGCTGGACGCACCCGTGATCGACCCCTCGACGCTCAACGGCCCCGCGGTCATCGAGCTCATGACGGAAGCCGGCCTGCTCTGACACAGCTCCAGACGCGCACACCGGCGCGCGGCACGAACGAGAAACGGCCGCCCGCGGGGCTCGTCGTCGTGGTCGCCGTGCTCGCGCTGGGCGCGCTGGTTCCCATCGGCTACGTCGTCCAGGCGGCGTTCGCGATGGGCTGGGACCAGCTGTCGGCCCTCGTGTTCCGGCCCAAGGTCGCCGAGCTGCTGGTCAACACGGTGCTGCTCGTCGTGATCGGGGTGCCGGCGACCGTGGTGCTCGGGGTGGGGTGTGCGTGGCTGGTCGAGCGCACGACGATCCCGGGGCGTGCCCTGTTCAAGGTGGCGCTCGCCGCGCCCCTGGCGATTCCCGCTTTCGTCGCGAGCTACGGCTGGGCCAGCGCGATCCCGTCGATCCATGGGCTGTGGGCGGCGGTGCTCGTCGCGACGCTGGCGTACTTCCCGCTGGTCTACCTGCCGGCCCTGGCAGCGATCAGGGGCCTCGACCCGGCGCTGGAGGAGTCGGCCCGCTCGCTCGGGATGGGCTCCTGGGCGGTGTTCTTCCGTGTGGTCGCGCCTCAGCTCCGGCTGGCCGTGCTGGGTGGCGGGCTCGTCGTCGCGCTGCACCTGCTCGCCGAATACGGTGCCTTCGCCTTCCTGCGCTTCGACACCTTCACCACGGCGATCGTCGTCGCGTACGAGAGCATGTTCGCCGGTCCCAACGCGGCGGCGCTGGGCATCGTGCTCGCGCTCCTGTGCGTGATCCTCCTCGGCGTCGAGTCGGTCGCCCGAGGCCGCGCCCGGTACGCACGTGTCGGCGGCGGGTCGCCGCATCCGCCTGCCGACCTCCGCCTCGGCGGCCTTGCCGGGCCGGCGCTCGCCGCCATGATCCTTCTGCTCACCGCCGCGCTCGTGGTGCCGCTGACGAGCGTCGTGCGCTGGCTGCTGAGAGCGGATGCTGCGGCCTACGGCGATGTCGCGATCGCCGCGGTGCAGACACTCGGCCTCGCCCTCGCGGCGGCCGTCTGCACGATCGCGGTCGCGCTGCCGTTCGCGTGGCTGGCGATCCGCTATCCGGGGCGCTTGTCGCGTCTGCTGGAGGGCGCCGCCTACCTGGCCAGCAGCCTTCCCGCGATCATCGTGGCGCTCGCGCTCGTGGCGGTCACCCTCGCGTTCGCCCCGGGCCTTTACCAGACCGCGTTCACCGTGGTCGCCGCGTATGTCGTGATCTTCCTGCCCCGCGCGCTGGTGCCTCTGCGCGCAGGCCTGTCGCAGGTGCCGGTATCGCTCGAGGAGGCGGCCCGAGCGCTCGCCGTGCCTCCGTCCGGCGCCAGGCTGCGTGTGACGCTTCCTCTGCTGCTGCCCGCCATCGGCGCGGGTGGTGCGCTGGTCGCGCTGGGGGCGGCGAACGAGCTGACCGCCACCCTCCTGCTGGCCCCCACGGGCACCAGCACCGTCGCGACGAGCTTCTGGTCGGCAGCATCCGCCCTCGACTATCCGACGGCGGCCCCCTATGCCGTGCTGCTGGTGCTGATGTCGGTGCCGGCGGTCGCCCTCATGTTCACTCACGCGACAGGGAGGACCCTGCGATGACCCTGCGACTGGAGGGGGTCTCGAAGTCGTTCGGCGGCACCGAGGTGCTCGGCGATGTCTCGCTCGAGGTGCCGCGCGGCACCCGTCTGGCCCTCGTGGGCGCGTCGGGCAGCGGAAAGACGACGCTCCTGAGGCTCGTCGCCGGCTTCGTCGATCCGGACGGCGGCGTCATCAGTCTCGGCGGCCGGGAGCTCGCCGGGCATGGGCGATCCGTCCCCACCCACCGGCGCGGGATCGGCTATGTCGCGCAGGACGGCGCCCTGTTCCCGCACCTGTCGGTGGCGCGCAACATCGCGTTCGGGCTCGGGCGCGGCCCCGGCAGGGCGCGGCGCGTTCGAGAGCTTCTCGAGCTGGCGTCGCTGCACCCGGACCTCGCCGACAGGATGCCGCATGAACTGTCGGGCGGTCAGCAGCAGCGCGTGGCGCTGGTGCGGGCGCTCGCCCAGCAGCCGAGCGTGATCCTCCTCGACGAGCCGTTCAGCGCCCTCGACACCGGGCTGCGGTCGGCCACCCGCGATGCGGTCGTCGACGTGCTCGAGCGCAGCGGGGTGACCGCGGTGCTCGTCACCCACGATCAGCACGAGGCGCTGTCGTTCGGCCATCAGGTGGGGGTTCTCGCCGGCGGCAGGCTGGTGCAGTCGGGAGACCCCATGGCGGTCTACGACGCTCCGATCGACGCGAGCGTGGCCCTGTTCCTCGGTGATGCCCTGGTGATCCCGGCCCGCTCGGGCGCGGGGGGCGTGGACTGCGGATTCGGCCGCCTGTCCGTCCGTCATGATCTCTCGGGCGGAGCCGTGCGCGTGCGCGCGATGGTTCGCCCCGCACAGCTGCGGGTGGCGGCGGCGACGCATGGCGCGGCATCCACCCTCGCTCCGGTCGCCAACGGTACCGTCGTCGCGGTGCGGCCCGCCGGGTCGACGGCCGACCTGCGGCTGAGCGTCGGTTCGGGCGACTTCCACACCGAGTTCATGTATCGCGTGCCGCAGCACCGCGCGGCGGCCTTCGCGCCGGGCACGGCGGTGCGGGTGATCGTCGAGGGCGGCGTGGTGCTCTACGCCGCGGCGGGAGAACCGGGCGCGACCGGCGCAATCGTCATGCCCGGCGCGGCGGCGAACTCCTCGGGCTGATGCGGGGCGCGGCGGAGCGTCGCAGCCACCCGCCCAGGCCCGCGAAGCGAGCGCTCGCGCTGCGGTACACGTGGTACGCGAGCACGCCGACGACGAACGACAGCAGTGTGCCGAGCCACGGAGCGCTCTGCTCGAACGGCGGGTAGACCTGCCAGTGCGTGAGGTACACGAAGAGGGATGCCGCCGCCACCGTGACGACGAGCGGCACGGCGATCCGGGGGAGGGGCACCGCCCGGATCCAGACGAGCACGAGGATCCCTCCCGCCACGAGCGCCTCCCGCCACGGCTCCCCGAAGAATCCGGCACTCGCCACGACGGCGACCACGGAGACGAGGATGCGACGCAGGGCGGTGTCGGCGCGGGCGACGAGCCACCCGAGCGCGACCAGCCACAGCACGACAGGGGCCGCGTAACGCTCGACGTGCTCGGCCGTCGGTCCCGCGATCGCGAAGCGCGCGGCGAGCGCGACGACGAGCACGCCGAGGGCGAATCCGAACGGCGCCCTGCGTTCGAGCCGGTCGATACGACGTACGGCGAAGAGCGCGGCTGCCCCCGCGAACGACCAAAGCATCGCCTCGAGGAACCAGAACTGCCATTGCTCGTTCCACCGCCCGTTGCCGGGCACGAAATTGTTGACGAGCGCGGCGGTCGTCGGCGCGTACTGCCTCGTGATCAGCGCGACCGCGCCGATCCAGAGCACCGCGGGCACGGCCAGCTGGAGTGCCGTGCGTCCGAGCCGTCGCAATCGCGCCGTGTCCGGGATCGGCGCCAGCTGGAACCGCGCGAGGTTGTAGCCGGCGACGGCGAGCAGCAGATGCGCTCCGCCTTTCACGGCGATCAGATCCGCGTGCGTGGCCACGATCAGGAAGATCGCCGCGGCCCGCAGCACCACGGGCGTCTCGAGACGCGCCGGCGTCAGCCATCGCCGCCAGGACCACGCGGAGACGGATGCCGCGGCCGGGGTGGACGACGACCGCGAGGGCTTTGAGGGGGCACCGTGGGGCGCGAGTTCGCGGGGCGTGCGGGTCGGCCAATCCCGCGGCAGGGTGCCGACGAGTTCTTCCAGGCGCAGCGCGACTTCGATGTAGCTGAGCGAGTCGCCGCCCAGACCCGCGAACGAGTCGTCCAGCCCCGCATCCGGCTCACCGAGCAGGGCCCGGTACAGGTCGCGGATCGTCTCGGGCGTCACGGTCGCCGGCGGGTTCGCGGACCGCTCGACGGCTGCGTCGTGCAGCTCGGCGAGACGGAGGAGCGCGGCGTAGTCCCGCTTGCCGTTCGACGTGCGCGGGAACTCCGCGACGACGTGCGTGCCGATGACGTGCGCGGGAATGCCGACGAGCGCGGCCGCCGTCTCCTTCGCGCGCGCGGCGAGCCGATCCGAGGTCGCGAACAGCAGCAGACGTTCGTCCGCAGACGCCGCGCGCGCCTCGATCCCCTCGTCGGCCAGCAGCTGCTCGACGCGATCGAGGTCGAGCCGCAGTCCGAACACCTTCACGAAGCGATTCATGCGGCCGACGATCTCGTAGAGTCCGTCGGTGCGCCGGCGTGCGACATCCCCCGTCCGCAGCTCGGTGACGACGGATCCGAGCGTGAAGTCGGCGGGCGTGTGAGCGTAGCCCATCATCACGTTCGGGCCCTGGTACACGAGCTCGCCGGACTCCGCGCCATCCGGTGCGTCGATGCGGAATGCACCGCCGGGGATCGCGCGGCCGATCGCGCCCGCGTGGGTGGCGGCGAGCCCGGGGGGCAGGTAGGCCATGCGTGCCGTCGCCTCGGTCTGCCCGTACATCACGAACAGCTCGAATCCGCTCTCGCGGCCGAGATGCGCGAATCGTCGCACCGCTCCCGGAGCCATGCGCCCGCCGGCCTGGGTCAGGTAGCGCAGCGACGGCAGCCCCGCGCCCGTGAACCCCCGCGCCTCGAGCAGCTCGTACGTGTACGGTACGCCGGCGAACGACGTCACGCGGTGCTCGCGTGCCTCGCGCCAGAACGCCTCGTCGGCGACGGAATGCTCCGTCAGCATCAGGCCGGCGCCGGCCAGCAGGTGGCTGTTGACGACCGAGAGGCCGTAGCAGTACTGCAGGGGCAGCGTCGTCGCTGCGACGTCGGCAGGCGTCAGTTCGAGGTACTCGGCGATCGCGGCCGCATTGCTGCGCACGTTCTCGACAGACAGGCGCACGAGCTTCGGCGAGCCCGTCGATCCGGACGTGCTCGCGAGCACCGCGAGATCGGGATGGAACTCGTGCCGGCTTCCCGGGCGGCACTCCTCGAGCACCCAGTCGGCCGAGGCACCGTGGGCGATGACGTCGGGATCGAACCGCTCGATGAGCGATGCGCGATGCCGGCGGGCCGCCTCGTCGGCGCCATCGGCGACGAGAAGCACCGGGTGACCGCCTTCGAGCGCGGCCAGGTACGTCACGATCGGTTCGACTGCGTTGCCGGCGGCGATCATCACGAGGCGGCGTACGTCACCGAGCTTGTCACGGCGCCCGGCGACCCGTTGCCGCAATCCGGCGTAGGTGATGCTCTGACCGCCGACGATGAGTGCCGTTGCGTCCGGCTCGCCCGCAAGCAGAGACAGGCCGAGGGCGGGCGCGGTCGAGGTCAGGATCATCAGGGGTTTGGCTTTCTTCGGTACAGACCACACCAGGGGTGAAGGTCGCCAAGGTATGCCTAGCCTAACTTGATGTGGCGTCGCGCTGTGCCATGTGACGGAGCACCGCTCGCCGCTGGACGGTGCGCGTCGAGAGTCCCGAGGCTGCGGCATCCACCGCTCATGCAGACTCCAGGGCCTCCTGCGGATCGTCGCCGGGCGGGCGCGAGGGGATGTCGGTCGGTTTCAGGGAGCGGAGACGCTCCTTCGCACGCGACCGCCGCGGGGTCCGCGGCGTCGATGGCTCGGGATGCCGAGGCTGAGCTCCGATCTCCGCAGGCCGTTTGCTGCGACCTACGCGCGGCTCATCCGGCGTCTGGTCGTTCGGCTCGTCGGATGCGCTGCTCATCTCTCGACGCTAGGGCGCTTACATGTGCGTCCTCTCAGGAACCGGGCGTGCGGTTGCCGACGTCGCCGGTCGCCGATGACCGTCCTGTCTGCCGGCCGGCATCCATCGTCGGCGTACGCTCGACACATGCAGCCGTCGAACGTGTTCAACGCCCGATTCGACGAGGTGGCAACAGGTGGGGAGCGCCGCGTCACCGTCGGAGTCCAGATCCTCGACCGGGAGTCCGACGGATCCATCCCCGTCGCCGCATGGTTTCGCGGAGAGGAATACCGCCTCGACGTGGAGGATCAGGACGGCGTCGCCATCTACGTGAGGCGCTTCTAGCCGGCTGCGCCGAGGTGAACGCACCCGGATCCCGTCTCCGTGCAGATCTCGACGTGAGCCTGGGTGTACGTTTCGCAAGTGATGTCCATCCGAGTGGGTATCGTGGCTGATCCGGCCGCCCCGACGGAAGTGGCGCGGCGAATGACCGACCTCGTCGCTCCGGACGGCGAAGATCAGATCGCGTGGCACGTCGAGCTGTTGAGCGAGCCGTTCACCCTCGGTTCAGAGGACGTCGATGTCGCGCTGGCGCGACTGCAGGCTCATGCCGCCGTTCACGAGTGGGATCTCGTCGTCGGGGTGACCGAGCTCCCGCTGCGCGATGATGACGGCCGTTACCTGCTGGCCGCTCTCCATCCGCAGCGGCACGCGGCTGTGCTCTCACTGCCTGCTCTCGGCGGGTTCCGTGTTCGCCCGCGCGCGCGTCGCGCCGTGAGCGCGCTCGTCAGCGGCATGGCCGCCCCCGCCTCGCCCGACGAGCAGCGCGTGCCGATGCCCGGCCTCATCGCTCGGTGGCGGGTGCTCCTCGGCATGGTGCTCGCCAACCGGCCGTGGCTCCTCGCGACCGGGCTCAAGTCCGCGCTCGTGGCGGCACTGGCAACCGGCGCGGTGGCGACGGTCGACTCGACGGTCTGGCAACTTGCCGCCTCCCTCTCAGGGTGGCGACTGGGAGTCGCGACCATCGCCTCCATCGCGATCGTCGTCGCCTGGATCGTCATCGACGGCGAATTGTGGGACCGTCCCGACGACAGTTCGGCGCAGGCTCGCGAGAGGTCCCGCCTCTACAACACCTCGACGCTGCTGACGCTGGCGATCGGGGTCGTCATCGGTTACGTGACACTGTTCGTCGTGAACCTGGCCTGGGCGCTGTTCGTCCTCGACCCCGCCCTGATGGGCGAGTCGGTCGGAACCCCGCTCGGCTACGGCGATCTGTTCGTGCTCACGTGGTTCGTGGCGTCGGCGGCGACGATCGGCGGTGCGCTCGGCACGGGACTGGAGTCGGACGAGGCGATCCGCGCTGCGGCGTACTCGAAGCGGGAGGAGGAGCGCCGCGCCCGGCTGGCGAGCGAGCGGGACGAGACCTAGCGGTGCCTGGGCGCGTCGTCGGCGCCTGCATCTGCGGGACGTACTCCTCCACCCCGCATAAGGCAACCCCCGTGACCAGTGTGGTGCACCGCCAGTAGGGTGAGCGCATGGCGCGACTCGGGGCAGTGCCCGATGAGTGATCTGCTCATGGGGATCCCGGGGATCGGCGAGGTCTACCCCGGGGTGCACGTCTGCGCCCTCTTCTCGGGACCCATCGAGCGGGACCGCCTGCTGGTGCGGTTCCTGCAAGAGGGACTCCGTCACGGCGACCACTGCGTCTGCTTCATCGACGAGATCGAACCCGCCGGTATGCGGCAACGGGCGTACGGAGGAGCGGGTGCCGCGGACGCCCGCCGGCCGGGGCGAGTTGACGTGCACTCCGCGCCCGACGCCTATCTTCACTCCGGAGGCCTGTCGCCCCAGCAGCGAATCTTGAACCTCGTCCCGCACCCGGTTTCATCCGCGGACGACAGACGTCCGCTGCTGCGCGCGGCGGGCCAGACGCCCACTCACGCCTCGGGGGAGACGGGGGCGACGGAGATCTTCGTCTATGAATCGGCCGTGATCCGGATCCTGGCCGCGCTGCCCACCATCTTCCTGTGCCTCTACGACGTACGGCGTTTCGGGATGGGGGTGATCGCGGACGTGCTGAGGGTCCACTCCAGGACCGTGCTCGATGGAATGGTGCTCTACAACCCGCAAGGCGTCGCCCCGATCGCCCCGGCAGGTCGAGCGCACGACCCGGATCCCTGGCGGTCGCTCACCGGCACCGAGGTTCGAGTCGCCGGGCTCATCGGCACGGGGTTGACGAACCGAGCGACGGCGGAGGAGCTGATCGTGTCGCCCCACACCGTCGACGCGCACCTCAAGCACATCTACCTGAAGCTCGGCATCCACTCCCGAGCGGAGCTCGCCGTCCTCTCATTCCGCCACGGCCCGCCGGACGCGCACGGGCCGCCGGGGGAGACTGGTCGCTGAGAGCCCGACGCTCCGCAAGCTCCCCCGTTCACGGGATGCCCCGGGTCCGGTGCCGGCGCGACCATGGCCAGGGAAGCCGCCGAGCGAACGGAGCATCTCATGGGCAGGACCGTCGGTATCGACCTGGGAACGACCAATTCGGTGATCGCGGTGATGGAGGGCGGACAGCCCCAGATCATCGCCAATGCCGAAGGAAGCAGGACGACGCCCTCGGTCGTCGCGTTCCTCGAAAACGGTGAACGCCTCGTGGGTCAGATGGCCCGGCGCCAGGCGATCATGAATCCCAAGGGCACGATCTACTCGGCCAAGCGCTTCGTCGGACGCAAGTACGACGAGGTTCAGAGCGAGATCCATACCGTCTCGTACGACGTGGTGTCCGGCCCGGACGGCGCGGTCAGGTTCTCGGTCCACGGCAAGCTCTACGCTCCGGAGGAGATCTCGGCCCAGGTCCTGCGCAAACTGGCCGAGGACGCAGGCAAGGCGCTCGGCGAACGGGTCACCGAAGCGGTGATCACCGTGCCTGCGCACTTCAATGACGCCCAGCGGCAGGCCACGAAGGACGCAGGCAAGATCGCGGGCCTCGAGGTGCTCCGCATCATCAACGAACCGACCGCTGCGGCCTTGGCGTACGGGATGCAGAAGCTCGAGAACGAGACCATCCTCGTCTTCGACCTGGGCGGCGGAACCTTCGACGTCAGCCTCCTCACGGTCGGTGAAGGGGTGGTCGAGGTCCGGTCCACGGCCGGCGACACCCACCTCGGCGGGGACGACTTCGACCGGCGCATCGTCGACTACCTCGCGGAGGATTTCAAGAAGGATGTCGGCGTCGACTTGCGGCAGGATGCGCAAGCCTTGCAGCGCCTGTTCGAGGCGGCCGAGAAGGCCAAGGTCGAGCTGTCGGCCGTCACCCAGACGGCGGTCAACCTGCCGTTCGTGACCGCGGATGCTTCCGGGCCGAAGCATCTGAACGTCAATCTCATGCGCTCGACGTTCGAACAGCTGACCGCGGACCTCGTCGAGCGCTGCATGGGTCCGGTGAAGCAGGCCCTGGACGACGCGAGGGTGACCGCGGATGACATCGATGAGGTCATCCTCGTCGGCGGTTCTACGCGCATCCCCGCGGTGCAGGCCCTTGTCCGTCGACTGACCGGCGGCAAGGAACCCAACATGACGGTCAACCCCGACGAAGTGGTCGCGCTCGGCGCCGCCGTCCAGGCCGCCATCATCAAGGGCGATGTCGAGGACGTCCTGCTCCTCGACGTCACGCCGCTCTCGCTCGGCCTTGAGACGCAGGGTGGCGTGATGACCAAGGTCATCGAACGCAACACCACGATCCCGGCACGGCGAACCGAGCTGTTCAGCACCGCCGAGGACAACCAGCAGGCGGTCGACGTGGTCGTCCTCCAGGGGGAGCGCGAGCGCGCCAGCGACAACCGGGTGCTCGCGCGGTTCCGCCTGGAGAACATCCGGCCGGCCCCGCGGGGCGAGCCTCAGATCGAGGTCACCTTCGACATCGACGCCAACGGCATCCTGCACGTCTCGGCGAAAGACAAAGACACGGGAACGGAGCAGCAGGTCACGATCAGCGAGACCTCGACGCTCACGCCCGAGGATGTCGAGCGCATGATCTCGGACGCCGAGGCGCATCGAAGCGAGGACGCGCAGCTTCGCGAGTTCGTGGACGCCCGGAACGAGCTCGACTCCGTGACCTACCAGGTGGAGCGCGCGCTGAGGGAAGCCGGCGACAATGTCGCGGAGCACGATCGAGCCCGGGCCGAGATGCTGGTGACGGATGCGCGTGCTGCTCTTGACGCGCAGACGCCGATCGATCGCCTGCGCTCGCTCACGGGCGAGATGCACCAGATGGTGCAGGCGCTGCGTGCATCCGCCGGGAGCCAGGCCGGCCCCGGTCCCGCGGGGGCATCGCCCGGCGAGGCCCGGGCGGACGACGACGCCGACGACGTGATCGACGCCGAGTTCACCGCTCACTGAGCGCCGTCATCATGTCCAGACACGAGGAACCTGTGGATGAGGCACCCGCGGAGGCGGGGGCCGGCGGCGAGGACGAGACCGCCCAGCAGATCGCCGAGCTGCAGGACTCCTGGCGCCGCACGGCTGCAGAGCTCGACAACTTCCGCAAACGCAGCGTCAAAGACGTGATCCGTGCTCGCGAACAGGAACGGGCGTCCGTGGCGTCCCGCTGGCTACCGGTCGTCGACAACCTCGAGCGCGCCCTGGAGCATGCCTCCTCCGACTCCGACGTGATCGCTGAGGGGGTGCGCGCCGTGCACCAGCAGGCTCTCGCAGTGCTCGCCGACCTCGGGTTCCCCCGGCGTGACGATGAGACCGGGAAGCCGTTCAACCCCGCTCACCACGATGCCGTCGGCACCGTCGCGGATCCGGACCTCGTCCCCGGTACCGTCGCGCACGTGGTCCGCCCCGGCTACGGTGCCGATGGCGAGATCCTCCGGCCCGCGTCGGTGATCGTTGCGACCAGGAGCGAGTAATGGCCCGGGACGCCTACGAGGTTCTCGGCGTCTCCCGCGATGCCGATCCGTCGGAGATCCAACGGGCCTACCGCAGCCGCGCCCGCAAGCTGCATCCCGACATCAACAAGGATCCCGGGGCCGAAGACGAGTTCAAGGAGCTCTCCGAGGCGTACGACGTGCTCTCCGACCCCGACCAGCGCAAGCGGTACGACGCGTTCGGACCGGACTTCCGCCGCGTCGGTGCCGACGTCGACCCCGACGCCTACCGGCGGGCGCGCGCCTACGCGGGCGCGGGCTTCGGGGGAGAGAGCGTCAGAGGGCGCCCCGGTGGCGGTGCCCCGGACGGATTCCAGTACTCCGGGTCAGTCGGTGATATCGATCTGGAGGACCTGCTGGGCGGCATGTTCGGCTCACGGGGACGCGGTCGGGGCGGGTGGGGGCGAGTAGACGGCTCCGATCAGGAGACGGAGGTCGAGGTGAGTGTCGAAGAGGCGTACCGCGGAACCCGGCGCACGCTTTCGATAAGCGGCGCCGATGGCCAGCGCACCATCGACGTCGACATCCCCGCTGGTGTCGTGGATGGCCAGAGGATCCGGCTCCGCGCGCAAGGCGGCCAGGGGTCGGGTGGCGGAGCGCCGGGCGACCTGTACCTCATCGTGCGCATCGCACCTCATCCCCGCTACCGGACGGATGGTCGGGATCTTCATGTGATGCTGCCCATCGCGCCGTGGGAGGCGGCGCTGGGCGCCTCTCTGCCGATCGAGACTCCCGGCGGCGCTGCCACCGTCAAAGTACCGGCCGGCACCTCCAGTCACCGGCGACTGCGCCTGAAAGGCCGTGGTCTGCCGAACAGTCGAGGAAAGCCGGGCGACCTCTACGCCGAAGCGCAGATCAGGGTCCCCAAAGCGCTCTCGCAGCAGGAACGCCGGCTCTTCGAGCAGCTCGGCAGGGAGTCGACCTTCGATCCGCGGAGTACACCATGACCGACCTGACCGCGGGAACGCGGTGGCCCCTGGCACGTCCGTATCGACTGAGCCTGGACAGCTACGCCCGGATCACCGGTGTGCACCCCGACCTGATTCGCCGGCTGGTCGCTCTGGGCCTGCTCGAGATCACCCGGGACGCCGAGGGGAACCTTTGGTTCGACCCTTCCCAGGTTCGGGAGATGGCCAAGATCCAGCGGCTGCACCTGCGTCTGAACATCACCTACGCGTCGCTCGGCCTCGTGATGGATCTGCTTGACCGGATCTCCGATCTCGAGAGATCTCAACGGCGCTCTTACTCGGAGAGGGGACGTCGATGGACCTGAACAGGCTCACCCAGAAGTCGCAGGAGGCACTGCACGACGCGCAGACCAAGGCGCTGCGGTTCGGACATCAGGAAGTGGATGGCGAGCACCTCCTGCTGGCCCTCATGGAGCAGAGCGACGGACTGGTGCTGCCTCTGCTCACGCGCGCCGGTGCCGACGTCGACCGGCTGAGGGAGGAGGTGACGGCCGAGCTCGAGAAGCGACCGCGGGTCACGGGGTCAGGTGTCGAGCCCGGCAAGGTGTTCATCACCCAGAGGCTGAACCGCATCCTCGACGCCGCCGATCAGGAGGCCCGACGCCTCAAGGACGAGTATGTCTCCGTCGAGCACCTGATCGTCGCCCTCCTGGACGAAGGGTCCAACTCGGCTGCGGGGCGCGTGCTCGCGCAGCACGGCGTGACACGGGAGTCGTTCCTGGAAACCCTGACCGCCGTGAGGGGGTCGCAGCGGGTGACGTCCGCCACTCCGGAGGGAACCTACGAGGCCCTCGCGAAGTATGGTCGCGACCTCGTCGCCGATGCGGCCGCGGGGCGGCTGGAGCCGGTGATCGGCAGAGACGCGGAGATCCGCCGCACCGTCCAGATCCTCTCGCGCAAGAGCAAGAACAACCCGGTGCTGATCGGTGAGCCCGGAGTGGGCAAGACGGCCATCGTGGAGGGATTGGCGCAGCGGATCCACCACGGCGACGTGCCCGAGGGTCTGCGCGGAAAGAGCGTCTTCGCACTGGATCTGGCCTCGCTCGTCGCTGGTGCGAAGTACCGGGGCGAGTTCGAGGAGCGACTCAAGGCCGTCCTCAACGAGGTGCTGGCGGCCGAGGGCGACATCCTGCTGTTCGTCGACGAGCTTCATACGGTGGTCGGGGCAGGCGCGACAGAAGGCGCGATGGACGCGGGCCAGATCCTCAAGCCCATGCTCGCCCGCGGTGAGCTGCACATGATCGGGGCGACGACGCTCGACGAGTACCGCACCCACATCGAGAAGGATGCGGCGCTCGAGCGCCGGTTCCAGCCGGTGCTGGTGGATGAGCCGAGTGTCGAGGACGCGCTCTCCATCCTGCGGGGGCTGCGCGAGCGGTTCGAGGTGTTCCACGGCGTCAAGATCCACGACGGTGCGTTGGTGGCCGCCGTGAGCTTGAGCCACCGCTACATCTCGGAGCGATTCCTGCCCGACAAGGCCATAGACCTGGTGGATGAGGCCTGCGCGATGCTGCGCACCGAGATCGACTCCATGCCGGCGGAATTGGACGAGCTCACCCGTCGTGTCACCCGCCTCGAGATCGAGGAGGCCGCGGTGGCCCAGGAGACGGATGCCGCCAGCCTGGGTCGCCTCGAGGAGCTTCGCAAGGAACTGGCCGACCTCAGGGCCGAAGCCGACGCGATGCGGGCGCAGTGGGAAGCGGAGCGTCAGGCGTTGCGCGAGGTGCAGGCGCTGCGGCGGGAGATCGAGCAGGTGCGACTGGACAGCGAACGAGCCGAACGCGAGTACGACCTGAACACGGCCGCGAGCCTGCGCCATGGCAAGCTCCCCGAGCTGGAACGTCGCCTCAGGGCGAGCGAAGAGCGACTCGGGGTCAAGCAGGGCACGAGACGCCTGCTGCGCGAGGTCGTCACGGCCGACGAGATCTCCTCGATCGTCGCCCAGTGGACGGGTATACCGGTGAGCCGACTCCAGGAGGGCGAGCGCGCGAAGATCCTCCGGCTCGACGAGCTGCTCCACGAGCGGGTGATCGGTCAGGACGAGGCGGTGCAGCTGGTGACGGATGCTGTCATCCGGGCGCGCTCCGGCATCAAGAGCCCGACCCGTCCGATCGGCTCCTTCGTCTTCCTCGGTCCGACGGGTGTCGGCAAGACGGAGTTGGCGAAAGCGCTCGCGGAGGCCCTGTTCGACAGTGAGGAGAACATCATCCGCATCGACATGAGCGAGTACCAGGAACGGCACACCGTGAGCCGGCTCGTGGGGGCGCCGCCCGGATACGTGGGATTCGAGGAGGGCGGTCAGCTCACCGAGGCGGTTCGCCGCAAGCAGTATTCGGTGCTGCTGCTCGACGAGATCGAGAAGGCGCACGTCGACGTCTTCAACATCCTGCTGCAGGTGCTCGACGACGGCCGGCTCACCGACTCTCACGGGCGCACCGTCGACTTCCGCAACACCGTCATCATCATGACCTCGAACCTCGGCTCGGAGTACCTGCTCGAGGGGGTCACACGAGACGGCGATGTACAGCCGGAGGCCCGCCGACAGGTGATGAGTGCGCTCCGATCGCACTTCCGGCCGGAGTTCTTGAACCGCATCGACGAGATCGTGCTGTTCAAGCCGCTCACGTTCGCCGAGATCGAACGCATCGTCGACCTCCAGCTCGACGAGCTGCGGCAGCGTCTGGCGGAGCAGCGGATCACCATCGAGGCCACGGAGCGGGCTCGGCGCTTCTTGGCGGAGGAGGGATTCGACCCGGCGTATGGGGCGCGGCCGTTGCGGCGGTTCATCTCCCGTGAAGTGGAGACGCGCGTCGCGCGTGCACTCGTGCGGGGCGACCTGTCGGACGACTCCACCATCGTGATCGACCTGGCCGACGGCGAACTCACCGTGCTGCCGAAGCGACCCGAGGATCATGAGGCAGCAGCATGAGCGCTCCGGAGGAACGGACCGCCATCATCGTCTGCCCGCATTGCAGCACGAAGAACCGGGTCCCGGCGGTTGCCACGGGAACGCCCCGCTGTGGGAACTGCCACCGGCCGCTGCCGTGGGTGGTCGACTCGTCCGACGCGGAGTTCACGAGGGTGGTGGACGCGTCGACGATCCCGGTGCTCGTCGACGTGTGGGCGCCGTGGTGCGGTCCCTGCCGCATGGTCAGTCCGGCGCTGGAGCAGCTGGCGACCGAGCTGGCCGGGGAACTCAAACTCGTCAAGGTCAACGCCGATGAGGCGCCGGAGGTGAGTCGCCGCTTCGAGATCCAGGCGATCCCGACGCTGATCCTCATGCGCCGGGGACAGGTGATCGCCAGACAGGTCGGAGCCGCACCGGCACACGTCCTGCGCAGCTGGCTCACGCAGCATCTGCCCGGCGGCGACACGAAGCCGGCGGCGACGAGTGACCCGAACGGCGGGGACCGGCGATGATCGCGGGCGCCGGGCGGGCCCTGCAGGACGCGCACCTGGTGCTCGTGCGGCCGGTGGGGCCGCCCAGGGCGCGAGGGTGCGAGGAATGCCTCCGCCTCGGCACCCCGTGGGTGCACCTGCGGCAATGCCTCACCTGTGGGCTGATCTGCTGCTGCGACTCGTCGCCGATGCGTCACGCGCGCGCTCACGCCGCCACCGCGGGTCACGTCATCGTGCGTTCGATCGAGCCGGGGGAGAGCTGGAGGTGGTGCTATGCCGACGAGCAGTTCGTCTGAGTCCGAGCCGGCCGACCTGCCCGAGACACCCGACACGAACGGGGCATACCCTCGGCTCTCCGACGAGCAGATCATGCGGCTCCGCCCGTACGGGCACCCCCAGCGGCTGGCCAAGGGTGCGATGCTGTTCTGCGCCGGCGACCGCGACTGCGGTCTGTTCGTCGTGCTGGACGGGAGGGTCCGGGTCGTTCAGGATGACGACCCCCCGCGGGTGATCGCCGTCCACGGGCGCGGGCGCTTCGTGGGTGACCTGTCGATGCTCACGGGCCAGGCCGTCTACGTCACGGCTGTCGCCCAGACCGATGTCGACGTCTTGGAGATCGCGTACGACCGGGCCAAGGAGGCTGTCGCCCAGAATCAGGCGATCGGAGATCTCATCCTGAGGGCCTTCATCCTCCGGCGCAGCATCCATACGGACCTCGGCATCGGGTTGCGGATCATCGGCTCTCGGTTCTCTGCCGACACCCGCCGGCTGAGGGATTTCGCCAGCCGCAATCGCGTGCCCTACCGCTGGGACGACCTCGAGGATGATCCCGCGGCCGAGAGCACTCTTCGGGCGTTCGACATCTCACCCGACCAGACGCCGATCGTCCTGTGGAAAGGGCGAACGGTCCTGCGCAATCCCAGCAACGCGGAGCTCGCCGAGCTTCTGGGGCTCCGCGAGAACGCCCCGCCACACGGCGCGGTCGATATCGCGGTGGTCGGGGCGGGACCGGCGGGACTCGCCGCCGCGGTGGCGGCGGCCTCGGAAGGACTGTCCACCGTCGTGCTCGACGCGATAGCGACGGGCGGTCAAGCGGGGACGTCGTCGCAGATCGAGAACTATCTCGGGTTCCCGGCGGGCATCTCGGGCGCCGAGCTCGCCGACCGAGCGGTGGTCCAGGCCCGCAAGTTCGGTGCCGTCTTCATGATCCCCGGCGAGGCGGAGTCGCTCGAACGCGTCGACGGCCATTTCGCGATAGAGCTGACCGACGGGGCACGCGTCGAGGCGCACACGGTGGTGGTCGCGACCGGCGTGCGCTTCCGCCGTCTGGGCGTGCCCGGCATGGACCGGTTCGAGGGCCCTCACGTCTACTACGCCGCCACCGAATTCGAGGCACGGATGTGCCGGGCGAGCCCGGTGGTGATCGTCGGGGGCGGGAACTCTGCGGGGCAGGCGGCCACGTTCCTGGCCCGGACCGCGACGGACGTCCATCTCGTGATTCGCCATGACGACCTGAGCCGCGACATGTCTCGTTATCTTGCCGACCGCATCACGGCGAACCCGCGGGTTCGCTTGTGGAACAACTCGGAGGTCAGCGAGTTGCGCGGCGATGCGCGCCTCGAGGAGGCCATCATCCGAGACGTGAGGACGGACGAGCGCCGGTCTCTCAGAACCACCGCACTCTTCGTGCTCATCGGGTCGGAGCCGTACACCGGGTGGCTCCAAGGCGCCGTCGAACTCGACGAACGGGGATTCGTCATGACCGGCGTCGGGAGCGAGGGCGCCACCATGTTCCAGACGTCGAGCGACGGCGTGTTCGCCATCGGCGACGTGCGGAGCGGGTCGGTGAAACGGGTGGCGTCCGCCGTCGGCGATGGCGCCGTGGCCGTGCGCCTCGTTTACGAGCATCTCGTCCGAGCGGGAAGAAGGTGACGCCTTCGGCATCGGACATTGCGCTCGCGCGTCGTTCACCCGTTGCGAGCTGACATCCTCACCGGCGCCAGCACGGCCTCGTCGATGTCCGCGATGCGTGGGGCCCCGGTGATGGCCATGGCCTCGGCGAGCTCGTCCTTGAGGATGCTGTAGACGCGCTCCACGCCGGCCGCGCCGCCCGCGGCAAGGCCCCAGAGCACGGGGCGGCCGACCAGTACCGCCTTGGCTCCGAGTGCGAGCGCTCGAAGGACGTCGAACCCCGACCGGATTCCGCTGTCGGCGAGAACCTCGAGATCGCCCCCCACCGCGGCGACGATCGCGGGGAGCGCGTGGGCCACCGGCATCGAGTACCGCAGGCCCTGGCCGGCGTGGTTGGAGACGACGACGGCGGACGCGCCATGGTCGCGCGCCCGGACTGCGTCCTCGGGTCGGACGATGCCTTTCAGGATCAGCGGCAGGTCGGACAGACCGCGGAGCCACTCCAGGTCGGACCAGGACACCGCGGGGTTGGGAAAGGTCGCGCCGAACGGGCGGTCCCGATAGTCGCGGGCGACGTACATCGAATGCTCGCCCGCACCCCAGTGCTCGCCGAGCGCTTGCGCAGCGTCGCGCATCCGGCCGGGAAACGACGGCATGACGGGCAGGTCGACGGTGAGGCAGAGAGCGGATGCTCCGGCCGAGACGGCCCGGGCAACCATGTCTTCGACGACGTCGCGGTCACGCACCCAGTACAGCTGCTGCCAGTACCTCCCGGCGGATTCCGGTCCGATCTGCTCAGGTGTCCGAGACCCCATCATGCTCAGGGTCATGATGCTGCCGGCATGCGCCGTGCCTCGAGCGGAGGCGATCTCACCCTCCGGGTCGATGAAGCTGGAGCCGATGAAGGGCGCGGTGATGACCGGCAGCGCGATCTGCTGACCGAGGACGGTTACGGAGGTATCGACATTGCTCACGTCGACGAGCGCGCGAGGACGCAGGTTCAACTCGCCCCATGCCGCCACGTCGCCGCGCAGCGTCTCCTCCATTCCGGCGTTGTTCACGAAGTCCCGGTAGGGCTCGGGCATGATGCGCTCGGCGGCGACGCGGACCTCGGGGACGTCGAAGAGTTCTTCCACGTCAGTTCGGAGTGGGATGCTCATGGGCGCTCCTGTTCGGATGGTCATCGATGTGTCCTGAGGCTCGCCCGCGGGTGAGTCCGCTCACGAGCGGCTCTTCGTCGAGGCGGAGCCTGCGCGGAGAAGAAAGCTGAGGATGGTGTCCGAGAGCCTGTCCGCCAGTTCTGAGGGAGCAATCGGATCTCGGGGGAGTCCGCCTGCCGCGATCCCGAATCCGAGATGCCGGCCCACGACCGAGTAGATGAGGTCGTAGCACCATGAGACGGCTGAGAGGTCTGCGCCGACGTGCCATCGGTCGCTGGCATTGAGGAGCGACGTGATGAACGCTGCCTCCGAGATATCGCTCGATTGCCTCCCGCGTACGGTGATCTGCTCATCTCCCGCCGACAGCCGCATGAAAGCCCGCAGAATCGCCGCGTTCTCGACGAGGTGACCGATGAGGGCGCGCACGATCTGCGTGACCGCATCCTCGAAGTCCCTCGCCGAATCGGCGCGATCCGAGATCGTCTGCGCGGCGCGGTCGATCCGATCGAACTCCTCCATCTGCACGGCGCGGATGAGGTCGCTCTTGCTCTGCACCCGGGTGTAGATGGATCCGATCGAAGCGCCCGAGAGCCGGCTGACGTCGGCGAGGGTGAACTCGACGACGTCGGGATCCTGCAGTAACGCGAGGGCCGCCGCCTTGACGCGCGCGAACGAGTCGCGACTGCGTTGCTGCTTCGGAGCCGAGATGCCCTCGGGACTCATTCCGCTCGCCTCCTTCGCCGCGTTCGGGTATCGATCATTGAATCAGAATCTTGATTCTGAATATACTGCGGATGTGAAATGGCACCGACCTGGACCATGTCACCACCGAGAGAGTCAGTGACAGCATGAGTGCTATGCGCAGCGCGCACTGGTATTCGGGCGATGACCGCAACGCCTACATCCATCGCGCGTGGATGCGCCGCGGCGTGCCCGACTCCGCGTTCACGGGGCGCCCGCAGATCGCGATCGCGAACACCGCCTCGGACCTCACGCCCTGCAACGCGCACCTGACCGAGGTGGCGCAGTCGGTGAAGAACGGGATCTACGAGGCCGGCGGCATCCCGCTGGAACTGCCGGTGGTTTCGCTCGGCGAGACGAACGTGCGGCCCACGGCGATGCTGTGGCGCAACATGGCGGCGATGGCCACGGAGGAGATGCTGCGGGCCAATCCCATCGACGGTGTCGTGCTGCTCGGTGGCTGCGACAAGACGATCCCGTCGCTGCTGATGGCCGCAGCATCCGTCGATCTTCCCGCCGTGGTGGTCCCGGGCGGCCCGATGCTGACGGGGCACTTCCGGAACGAGGCGCTGGGCTGCGGAACGGACGTGTGGCGGCTCAGCGAGGAGGTGCGCGCCGGCACGCTGTCGGAGGCGATGTTCCTCAAGAGCGAGTCGTCGATGATCCGCTCGAGGGGCCACTGCAACACCATGGGCACAGCGTCAACGATGGCGCTGGTGGCCGAGGCGCTCGGCGTCGTCGTGCCCGGTGTGGCGGGCACGCCGGCTCCCGACGCGCGGCTGCTCGAGGCCGCGCACCTCACGGGCGGCCTCGCCGTGGCGCTGGTGGCCGAGGACCGGCGGCCGTCGACGTTCCTGACGAAGGGGAGCTTCCACAACGCGATCGTCGCGCTGGCCGCGATCGGCGGATCGACCAACGCCGTCGTGCACCTGCTGGCGATCGCCGGGCGGCTGGGCATCGACCTGACGATCGACGACTTCGACCGCATCGGCTCCGATGTGCCGCTGCTGGTGAACCTGCAGCCGGCGGGGCATTACCTGATGGACGACCTGTTCCGCGCCGGCGGCTTCCTCGCCGTGATGCGCGAGGTGCGCGACCTGCTCGATCCCACGGCCCTCACCATCACCGGAAAACCGTTCGTCGAGTATCTCGACGACGCGAAGATCTGGGACCGTGACGTGATCAGCTCACGCGAGACGCCGCTGCAGCCGCACGCCGGCATCTCGGTGCTGCGCGGCTCGCTCGCGCCCGGCGGGGCGCTCATCAAGCCGGCCGCCGCGTCGCCGCACCTGCTGAAGCATCGCGGCCGGGCGGTGGTGTTCGACTCCATCGAGGACTTCCACGCGCGCATCGACGACCCCGACCTCGACATCGACGAGAACTCGGTGATGGTGCTGCGCGGTTGCGGGCCGAAGGGCTACCCGGGCATGCCCGAGGTGTCGAACATGCCGCTGCCGACCAAGCTCCTCGAGCGCGGCATCCGTGACATCGTCCGCATCTGTGACGGCCGCATGTCGGGCACCGCCTACGGCACGGTCGTGCTGCACGTGACCCCGGAGGCCGCCGCGGGCGGGCCACTCGCCCTGGTGCGCACCGGCGACTGGATCACCCTCGACGTGCGCGACCGACGGCTCGACCTCGACGTCTCGCCGGAAGAGCTCGCGGGACGGATGCCGAACCAGGCCACCGTCGACGGCTACGCGAACCCGCGGCGCGGGTGGGAGCGGCTCTACGTCGACCACGTGCTGCAGGCGGACCGCGGTGCCGATCTGGACTTCCTCGTCGGGGCATCCGGATCCGAGGTGTCGCGTGAATCCCACTGAGACGTACGACACCCTTTAGTGCCCCCGAGCGAAGGAACAGACACCATGAAGCTTCTGCGCATCGGCGCAATCGGGCGGGAGAAGCCCGCCGCCCTGGTCGGCGAGGACCACTACGTCGACCTCTCCGACGTCGTCACCGACTTCGACGAGGAGTTCTTCGGCTCGGGCGGCCTCGAGCGCATCGCGTCCGTCGTCGCCGAGCGCGCGGCATCTGGTCCCACCCTCCCGCTCCATGGGCAGCGGATCGGAGCACCCGTCGCTCGCCCGCACCAGATCATCTGCGTGGGCCTGAACTATGCCGACCACGCCGCCGAGTCGGGGCAGGCCGTGCCCGACGAGCCCATCCTCTTCACGAAGTCGCCGAACACGCTGGTGGGTCCGAACGACGACGTGCGCATCCCGCGCGGGTCGACGAAGCCCGACTGGGAGGTGGAGCTCGGCATCGTGATCGGCAAGCGCACGAGCTACCTCGACTCGGTCGACGATGCCCGTGAGCACATCGCCGGCTGGGTGCTCGTCAACGACGTGAGCGAGCGGGCGTTCCAGATGGAGCGCGGCGGGCAGTGGCTCAAGGGCAAGTCGGCCGAGACGTTCAACCCCGCCGGGCCGTGGCTCGTGACACAGGACGAGGTGCCTGATGTCGGGAAGCTCGACATGTGGCTCGACGTCAACGGTGTGCGCCGCCAGACCGGATCCACCTCGACCATGATCTTCGACCCGTACTTCATCGTGCACTACATCAGCCAGTTCCTGGTGCTCGAGCCCGGCGACCTCATCAACACGGGCACCCCTCCGGGGGTGGGCCTGGGATTCGACCCGCAGATCTGGCTGCAGGTCGGAGACGTCATGACGCTCGGCATCGACGGGCTCGGCGAGCAGCGTCAGACGGTGATCGCACCCCGATGAGGGCGCTTGTGCTCACAGCGCCGAACGCTGCCGAGATCCAGGACGTGGCGCCGCCCGAGCCGCAGCCCGGACACGTCGTGGTCGATGTGCACCGGGCCGGCATCTGCGGAACCGACATCGAGTTCTACACCGGCGAGATGGCGTACCTGCACAGCGGCCACGCCGCCTACCCCATGCGCATCGGCCACGAATGGATGGGCACCGTCTCAGCGGTGGGCGATGACGTGGATGCCTCGTGGCTCGGCGTGCGTGTGACGGGTGACACCATGCTCGGCTGCGGCGTCTGCCGCCGCTGCCTGCGCGGACGTCAGCACGTGTGCGAATTCCGTTACGAGGTCGGCATCCGTGGCGGCTGGCACGGTGCTCTCGCCGAGAAGGTCGCGGTTCCCGTCGGCTCGCTGCACAGGCTCCCCGACTCCGTCGACGACGCAACGGGGGCGATGGTGGAGCCCGGCGGCAACGCCTTCCGGGCAGCGCGCGGCGCCGACCTGGCGCCCGGCGATCGGTGCCTCGTGCTCGGCCCCGGAACCATCGGCCTGCTCAGCGCCCGGTTCGCCCAGGCCGCCGGAGCGGAAGTGCACCTCATGGGACGCAGCGAGCGTTCGATCGCCTTCGCCGGGTCGCTGGGATTCGACGGTGTGTGGACGCAGGACGAACTTCCCGACCTGCCGTGGGATGCGGTCATCGAGGCGTCCAACGCCCCGCATCTTCCGGAACGAGCGCTCGAACTGGTCGAACCGGGTGGCCGAGTCGTCTACGTCGGGCTGGCCGGAGTGCCGAGCGTCATCGACACCCGGCAGCTGGCCCTCGCCGATGTCACCGCCGTCGGCATCCTCAGCGCCTCGCCCGGGCTCGCCGGCACCATCGAGGCCTACGCCTCAGATGCGGTCGATCCTCGTCCGCTCATCGCCGCCACCGTGACGCTCGAGGAGCTGCCTGCGATCCTTGCGGGCGAGCGCCCCGCCGGCGCCGGCGCCGGCCCCAAGTTCCACGTCGCCATCTGAAAGGCAGGAGACGTCCATGTCGGATTTCGAAGGACTTGTCGCCGTCGTCACCGGCGGTGCGAGCGGCATCGGCGCCGCGACCGCCCGCGAACTCGCCGGGCGCGGCGCGCGTGTCGCGATCATCGACCGGGCCCATCCGGAGCCCGTCGAGGGCATCTTCCGTGCAACGGCCGATCTCACCGCGGACGCGGAGATCCGGGATGCGGTCGACCGCATCGGAACGGAGCTCGGGGGCATCGACATCCTGGTGAACAACGCCGGCATCGGGGCCGTCGGAGACGTCGGGGCGAACGAGGACGATGAGTGGCATCGGGTGTACGACGTCAACGTCGTGGGCATCGCCCGTGTCACCCGGCACGCGCTCCCGTGGCTCCGGGAGTCGCCGTCCGCGGCGATCGTGAACACCGCCTCCGTCGCGGGCACGAACGGTCTTCCGCAGCGGGCGCTGTATAGCGCCACGAAGGGGGCTGTCGTCGCACTCACCTACGCCATGGCGGCCGATCTTCTGGCTGACGGCATCCGCGTCAACGCCGTCGCGCCGGGGACGGCTGATACGCCGTGGGTGAGACGTCTCCTCGCCGCCTCCGACGATCCCGACGCGACGGCGGCGAACCTGCGCAACCGTCAGCCCATGGGGAGACTGGTCACCGCCGACGAGGTCGCGTTCGCCATCGCGAACCTGGCCTCGCCGAGGGCGGCATCCACCACCGGTATCGTTCTTACGGTCGACGGCGGGCTCACGACATTGCGGGTCTGACAGCGTCGGCGCTCGCCGCAGGGGGACGCGTGGTGCGCGCAGGAAGCGGAAGGTCGCGCGCCGCTACGGCGTCCACCAGGGCCGCAGCGGAAGGTCGGCAGCGTCGCTGTTCCCCCGGGAGTTGACGGCCAGAACGTGGTGCAGCTCGATCCCGCCCGATTCGAAGGCGAGCCGTGATCCGGCCATGTAGAGGCCCCATACCTTGGCCGCGGGCAGTCCGATCTCGGCGACTGCTTCGTCCCAGTGCTCGACGAGGTTCGCGCACCAGTCACGGAGCGTCAGTGCGTAGTGGGGGCGCAGGTTCTCCTCGTGGAGCACTTCGAGCCCGGCATCCTGTGCCTCGGTGATGATGCGACCGGAACCGGTCAGCTCGCCGTCCGGGAAGACGTAGCGGTCGATGAAGCCTTGCGCGGCGGGCTGGGTCTTGTTGTCGCTGCGGGTGATGCAGTGGTTGAGCAGCAGGCCGCCCGGGCGGAGCCGCGAGCGCAGGAAGCCGAAGTACGAGGCGTAGTTGCGCACCCCGATGTGCTCGAGCAGCCCGATCGACGACACCGCGTCGAAGCCGGTCTCGGCGATGTCGCGGTAGTCGCCGTAGCGCACCTCGGCGTGCTCCAGCCCTTCGTCGGCGATGGCACGCTGCGCCCACTCGGCCTGCTCGTGCGACAGCGTCACTCCCAGGGCGTGGACGCCCCGACGAGCGGCGTAGCGCACCATGCCGCCCCAGCCGCAGCCGACGTCGAGCAGCCGGTCGCCCGGCTTCAGCCGCAGCTTCTCGAACACGAGCCGGTACTTGTTCTCCTGCGCCCCCTCCAGCGAGGCGTCGAGGTGCGGGTAGCACGCGCACGTGTAGGTCATCGACGGCCCGAGCACCCACCCGTAGAAGGTGTTCGAGACGTCGTAGTGGTGGTGGATCGCCTCCGCGTCGCGCGACTTGCTGTGCCGCAAGCCGCCGGCGATGCGCTTCCAGCGCGGGGGAACCTCCTGCGGCGGCGGCGCGACCGGGCGCAGATGCTCGACGCCGATCGAGCGGACGATCCGGGCCATGAGCCGCGGCGACGGCCGCGTGAACTCGAGGCTCTCGAGCGTCTTGAGCAGCTCGTACGGGTCGCCGGGATGCACACCCCGGATGTCGAGGTCGCCGGCGATGTACGCGCGGGCGAGCCCGAGATCGCCGAACCCGGTGACGAGATAGGTCGTGCCGCGGGGTGTCTTCAGGTCGAGTCCGAAGGGCGCGTCGGGAGGTCCCGCCGTGCTGCCGTCATACGCGGTGAAGCGCAGCGGCAGCCGGCCCGCCGTGAAGATCTCGAGCACCTGGGCGAGCGTGAGTTCTCCGGACTCCGCGTCGGCCGTGTCGGCCGCATCGCCATGGGCCGAGGCATCCGTCGGTTCCTTGGATGTGGTCATCGTCGTTGCACAGCCTTCTGATAGAGGTCGAGAAGTCGCCCGTCGGGGTCGTACCGCCGTTTCGCTGCTCGATAGTCAGCCCCGCCGTAGAGCGAGTCGAAGTCCTTCCGCGAATAGAACGCGTCGGAGTACAGCGATTTGTGCCCGTCGAGTTCGCGCACCTTGCGCTCGATCAGCCGGTTCGTCTCACCTTCGGTCGCCCCGACCGGCACGGTGGACCAGAAGCCGACGTTGACGTAGGTCTCGGCGGGATGGAGCGGGTAGAGCGGCCACGCGTCATGGTCGCGCAATCGCAGCGGACAGAGCCAGATCGGCGTGATCGGCACGTTCCCGAGGAACCATTCGACGAACTCGGCGCACCGGGCGATCGGCACTTCGACGTCCTGAATCACGCGCTCGCGCGCGGGGCGCCCGTGCAGCTTCTCGAGGCGATCGCCGATGTCGAACCGGCGTTCCAGCCGCATGAGCCCGCTGTACGTTTCGCTGCGGAGGTAGCGTCGGGGCCACACGCGACGGACGAGCGGATGCTGCGCCCCGAACGCCGCCGAGCACCAGAACCAGTCGGTGTCCCACCGCCAGAGGTAGTCGTGGATGGTGAGCCGGTCGGCCTTTTCGGCGTCGTCGTGCTGGATGGACCGGTAGTAGATGTGTCGACCCGTGTAGTCGCTGACCGGGCCGGGCGCGGAGCTCTGGGTCCCGACGCACAGGTAGCTCTCGTCGGCGCTGAACACCACGCCGTCGAGGTAGTCCACCGGCACGTCGTCCAGCCGACGCGTCGCGACGATGCGGTCCATCGCCGCGATCAGATCGGCGATCGTGTGAAAGCGGACATGCCGGAGGGTCACGAACGGCTGGACGGTCTCCAGTTCGATGCGCAGACGCACCGCGTAGCCGAGAGTGCCGTAGGAATTGGGGAACGCGCGGTAGAGGTCGGCGCGCTCGTTCGGGGATGCCGTGATCAGCTCCCCGGTGCCGGTGAGTATGTCCATCTCGAGCACGGATTCATGCGGCAGCCCGCTTCGGAACGATGTCGACTCGATGCCCAGGCCCGTGACCGCGCCGCCGAGCGTGATCGTCTTCAGTTGGGGCACGACGAGGGGTGCCAACCCGTGCGGCAGTGTCGCGGCGACGAGATGCTCGTAGGTGCACATGCCCGCGACGTCCGCCGTGCGGCCCTCAGGGTCGACGCCGATGAGTCCGGTCAGCCCCGACGTGTCCAGGCCGGGGGCGGCACTCTCCGAACGCGAGCGGAACAGATTCGAGGTGCGCTTGGCGAGCCGGACCTGCGCGTCCGGCGGCAGCGCCCGGTAGCTCTCGAGCAGCCGCCGCACGCCGGCGGCGTGCGCGGTGCGGGAGTGGGTCGCGGGTGCGGACACGACCCCACGCTAGTCCGCGGCGGGGTTCGGGAGAAGGATGCCGGCTCAGCAGGCGACGACCCTCCTCGACAACGACTGGCTGCCAGAGGAAACTGACACCGGGCCTGCCTGCGACGGGGTGTCGGGCGGATCCGCGTCTGGGGGAGTTGGGTGCCATGACCGAGTTCCAAACCTCGACCGATGACGGCGCAGGCGACCAGGAGAACCTGGGTGGTGACGAACTCGCGTCGCTGGCGGCCGCGTTCGCTCGAGCCCGAGGCGGGGAAGTGCCGACGTACGCGCCGGGCGCTTTCCGCGTAGCGCTCGATGCCTGGGAGTCCGCGACCACCGCGAGCGGCGACGCTGAGCAACGACGCCGGGCGTTGGATGAGGCGACGCGCGCGTTGACCGAAGCGGAAAGCCGCGCCACGCACGCCTCGAGGGTGCTGCGCGATGTTGCCAGAACACGCGCACGTGCTCTCCGTGACGATCGGGAGCGTTACTACGCACCGCTTCAGCTCGCGCGAGCCGAGGAGCACTACGTCGAGGCGATCGCCCGCGCGGAGGAAGGTGATCTGGTGGCGGCGGCGGCCGAGGCAGACGAGGCTCGGGCCTCATTCCAGGAGGCGACCTTGCGTTCGCTGGAAGTCGGACCGCTCGCCGCGATGGAGAACTCCGTCGACGAAGCCGAGGACTTGGTCGCCCCTGAGGCGCTTCGCGCAGCGAGGACGGAGGTCGCCGACATCCGCGCCGCGCTGGAAGCAACGAGGCAGGGCAACGGTACGGTGGCTCAGTTGAGCCGTCGCATCTCGGTCGGCCGCGGCCGGATCGGGTCGGGATTGGGAGAGATCCTGGAACCCCCGATCATCGACCCGCTGCCGCCTGGCGACCCGGTATGGCCACCGAAACCCGCCCCAGTCGACACCATCCGCGTGACGAATCGGGCCGCCGACCAACTCACCGTGACCTGGCTGAACGCACCCACTCACGCGGACCACAACGTGTTGCTCCGGCAACGCGAGTCGGGCCCATGGCTTCCGGTCGCGGAGTTCGGGCCGCTGGACGGGTGGACGACGCACACCGACACCGGCCTTGACCCGGAGACGCTCTACGCGTACCGGGTGCGATCAGAAAACGACAGGGGAACTGCTACGACAGGCCTTGACGACCGCGCCGGCGGGTACACGCGGGCGCTGAACTCCATCAGCGTGTGGCGGGTTCAACTGGCCGTCAGAGTCGCCGATGTCTCGGATGCCGGAACCTCCGACCCGATCGAGGCTCGGCTCACCTCCCCACTCGTGACGTTCAGCCCGAATGGGAACCGACGCTGGCTGGATCACGGCCCTCAGTTCACTGGCGGTTTCGGCGGCTGGCGCGACGACTTCGCACGTGGCAGCGAGCGTGTCTACGACCTCGATCAGCGTTACGTCAGAGAACTCGCCGACATCACCATGCTTACGATCGCGAAGGATGGCAGCGATGCCGTGGGGATCGCAGAGGTCCGCCTCCTCGTGAACAACATCGAGGTCTTCCGCCGACTCTTCGGCGAGACCTCCTCGACGTGCCTCTGGATCGACGACGGCGACGGACACCAGCCTCAGCACACCATCTGGCACGGCGAACTGCGAGCCGACCCCCGCTGGCAGGCATTCCTGGGCGCGAACCACTTCCCGCCGCTACGCATCTCGAACGCCGAGATCGTCAGCAGAATCGAGGGCCTGGTCGGGCATGCCATTCACGGCACCGATGCCTACTGGGGCGAGTTCCACAGTCCGGCGTGGGTAGAAGCAACCTTCGTGGACGCCGAACGCCTCCACGTCGACCTCGACCTGCAAGCCGACGTGCCCATCGTGTCGGACCCGGAAGTGGACATCGACTTCGACCTGCGCTTCGCGATCGACTGCAACCCGACGGAGGGCACAGCGACGCTCAACATCACCACCGAGAACTCCGGCGCCAACGTCGACTTCGGCTTCCTCACCGAACTGTTCGGAACGATCCTGACGGCCGGGCAGTTCGGGCGCATCGAGGACTACATCGCCACGAGGATCGAGGAGAACTTCGAGCCGATCGTGCAATCGATCGAATTGCAAACCGGCTCCATCTGCCCAACCGTCACGGTCCAACCCAACGGCGACGTGACGTTCGCGGCGGGATGACGGTCGCCCGCGCGCGACTCCGCGGTCAAGCGGTGCGGAACATCCTGCGCCCTCAGAAGAAGGTCCGGGACAGAGGCACTATGCGCTGGGAAAGACATGGGCAAGCTGGGTGTGGGTGAGGTCCACGTCGACGGGATGGCGCGGCGCGTCCGTCATGCGCTGGACCAGCAGGCGCGGCCACAGAACATGGATCCCGTCGACGCTGAAGGAGCCGCCGATCAGTGGCCAGTCGGCTTCGAGGAAGCACAGCACGCCGGTCACCGGAGGTGCCGCTTCTCCGAGCGCCGCGGTCACTCGTTCGACCTGGGACTGCACTCCTTGGACCAGCTTGGTGCCGTCTCTTCCGCCGATACGCAGAGACTCGACACGCGGTCGGATGATGCCGCCTTCTACCCGCAGCGCGGGACGCTTGCCCACGTACCGCTTCGCGTCGATCACCCAGACCCCGGTCGGGCCGATCGCGATGTGGTCGATGTTCGCTCGGGTGCCTCGGATGCGTCGGTCATGCAGGACGCGGAAGGTGTCGGGCAGGTCGGTGAGACGGCCCGCCATCAGCTCTTCGCCGACGGCGCCGCGCTCCCACGCTTTCGTGCTCTGCGGGTCATCGGTGAGCGCGAGGATCAGCCCGCCGAGCTTCGGATGGTCGGTACGGATCCGCTGTTCTCGGTTGTCTCGGCGGCGCTCGTATTCGCGTCGCGCGGACGCCCCCGCCTCGCCTCGGTCCACAGGCGCAACCTCGACCCCGCAGTCGACACAGCGGACGGTCTTCGACCCGCGCTCGTAGACCGCTTCCTCGCCAGCGGAGAACTGCCGAGCGCAAAGCCGGCACGTTCCGGTGTACCGCAGCCGCATGCGCTTGTCGTCTGGCCCCAGTTCCAGCGTCACGACGCCGAACGTACCAGCCGGCTCGCCGGAAGTGCGTTATCGCCATTCGAGGCCGCGCGCTTCTAAGTACGCCTTCGTCATCGGATCATCGATCGCCTAATGCTCGGTGAAGAAGCTACCGGTCACACGAAAAGAAGGCGATGCCCCTGGAGGGACTCGAACACGTTTTGAGCATTTTGCATAGCGACGTCGAACGACAACTTCCGCGGAATTACGCGGGTTTTGGTGACCGCGGCGACATCCAGCGACGTCCGAAAACAGCCAGCGGCGAATGGAATGCGGCCAAAAAGCGGGCAAGAGTTGCAAGTCGTGGAGCGGCTCTCCGGCCCATGCCAGGAACGAATGCGGGCAAGATCGTATTGCCATGCCGCAAAAGTTTCGATTTTGCGCGATTTGCACGCATGAGCGCAACTTGCATGGCAATGTGCACAGATGCAGGTTGATGCGGTTCGTTGACGTCAGCGCCCTAGCGAGGGGCCGGACGGAGAGCCCGGGAGCTGGTGCGGGCGGGTCTGCTGCTCTTCGTCGGCGCGCATCCGGTTGTACGTCTCGCGGGTGATGAGATCCTCCGCGAGCCCGGCTTCGCGAGCCCGCGCCATCATCCGCGTGGCCGTGCTGACGCTCACGCCGAGCTGATCCGAGACGAGCTTGAGCGGCGCGATGTTCACCGTGGTCGCGATCCGGTACAGCCTCACTGCCTCGAGGACGGTCTCGCCGTACTCGCGATCAGACGCGTGAGCGTGCACGTCGGCGAGGTATTTGGTGAGGAACGCTGGCTCTCCCTCGTCCCGCTGTACGGTGACAACGCGGAGCGCAGAGCGCTGGACGATCTGCAGCACGCTCACGTCACGCAGCAAGGCGGCGGTGACTTCCTCGCCTTCGCCCAGTCGATCCACACGGACGGATGCAGCGACCGACCGTCGCAGCTGCTGGTCGTAGACCACGCCCACACGGATCGCGCCCAGATTGTCGGGCTCGCCGGTCGAGACGGCGTCCCATCTTGACGGCATATGGACGCCGTCTCCGACATGGATCCGTTCGGGGTCGATCGCTTCGACGAAGAGCTCGCTCACAACGGCGAGTGTCCCACGATTCGGACGCGGTGAGCAATTGATGTCGCGCTTTGCTCACGGAGGGAGTACGGTGTGCGCAAGCGATGTCACGCATTGCTCACGGGAAGGAGAAGGCAATGAACAAGTCCGCGAACTCACTCGCACTGACGATGAAGGATGCCGCCAAGCTCGTCGGCGTCGACTACCGCACGATCAAGCTCGGCATCGAGAGCGGAACGATCCCCACGGTCCAGCTGGGCCCGCGCCGGATGATCCCCCGCGTGCCGCTGTTGCGCGCCTTCGGCGTCGACGCCTGACGGAGGGTTAGCCGATTGAGGCGAAGGCGGTTGGTTCGAAAAGCGCAATCGGGATCCGATGCAGTCTCGTAATCGTTCCGAATTCGCTCCCGCTCGCGGTCCGCACTTGCTCACATTGCCGCTCGGAAGTGTCGGGGCGGAAGGGAAGCGTGAACGCAACGAGACGCGCAAACGATCCGGTTCCCGGCTACGCGACACAGGTTCCCCTATTCTTCGAAACGAAAGGGGGCGCCAGTGGCCAACTACTCACAACTGACGCTCGGCAGCGTCATGATGCACCAGCTCATGAAGGATGCCTCTGGTGATCGGGCGTTCGAGACGGTGCTTACTGACGCGCCCGTCCAACTGTCTCCTCAGGAGCGAGGCTATCTCGTCCGTAGGTTCCAGACGTCTCTCTACAACCGGGCGCTCCCCATCGTGCAGGCTGACGCCGGCCCACAGACTTCCCGCGAGACGCTTCTTGGCCTATTCGCCGCAGGCCTGACGCTCGAAGACGCGAGCAAGACTCTCGCCGAGGCGCTCGCAGACACCCAACCCGGCACCGCGGCCGAGGGACTGCTCGTCGTCGCCGAAGCGAAGATCGGCGCCGAAGAGGGCATCGTGATCGCGAAGGTCGAGCATCAGGAAGCTATGCGGCTGGAACCCACGACAGACTCCAGTGGCAAGAGTGTTTTCACGGTAGAACTTCTTCGTGATCTTGTGTTCGGGGACAAGACGCGGATCTATAAAATCGCCATCTTCATCAAAGCGTGGTCCCTTGGTGGGTTCATCTCGGGCGAGGCGATCGATGAGCAAAGCGATCGCAGCATCGCCGCATACTTCCTGAGCAAGTTCCTCGGAATGCGACTTCGGGAGGAACCGTCAGTCATGACAGAGATGTTGCTCGACGGCCTCACGCAGGCGATCAATCGGAGCACCATGACAGGCGACCAGAAGATCGAAGTGCAACACGCCCTTCTCGTCGAGCTTCGCTCGAATGACAAACAGCTCGACCCGACAGCATTTATCCAGAAACACGTTCCCGACGGCCATGGGAAAGAGATCGCCACCCTTGCGCTGGCAGCCAAGACTCCTCTGGTCGCGTTCTCGAAAGACATCTCCCGCATCGACACCCGGATGCGCAGAGTACGTGTTGACCTGGAGCACGACATCACTATCACCGCTCCGCCAGAGGAGGTCGGCGGCGACGGTGCGATCCAGGTCACGGACGGTCCCAGCGGAGCGACGGTTGTTATCAAAGGCGCCCGAGTCGAGAACGTCCGGTCGGGGGCGCGATAACAATGGCTGACACCGCTCGCGAGCTGTACGACAACTACGCGGCACTTCACAGCAACTACCAAGCGCAAGCGCGCGAGCTCGAGGTGCGTCTCGCCGGATGCATCGGCGAACGCGGCATTCTCAAGGCATCAGTATCGAGCCGCGCGAAGGAGCCGCTCGAACTGTTCAAGAAGCAGTTGCGCAAGCGGTACACGGACCCCTGGTCTGAGTGCTCGGACATCGTCGGGGCGCGAGTAGTCGTCGGCACTACGTCGGAAAGGTCGGAGGTGGTCGCTAGTCTGCAGGCCTCGAAACTCTTCGAAGTGATCGAGATAGAGAATCAGGAGGCTGAGTCCAACCCCTCGGAAATTCGCTACCGAGGCCTACACGTGCACGTCATATCTGACATCGTCAGACGGCCCGACGGCACCCCGATGCAGTGCGAGATCCAGGTTCGGACCGCCGCACAGCATGCGTGGGCCGAGACTGAGCACCGTTACGTCTACAAGAAGGGGGAGGTGCCGCACACCGTGAAACGACACTTCAACCGACTTCTTGTCCTAATGGAACTCTTCGACCTCGAGCTTGAAGAGGGGGTCAAGATGGCCCGCGAACTCGATGGCTTCCGACGCCTCGAGCTTTCGCACCATCTTGAAGTCGCGGTGAATCAACTGACAGATGTACCAGGCGACGAACATCTCACGATGGCGGCGATCGAAGAACTTGAGTCTGCGGGGCTTGGCTCAGCGGTCGAGCTTCGAGCGATCGTTGACGTCTACCTCCGCGACAAGCGAGACGAACTGCGGCGGGTCGTCGAGGAGCATGGCCCGAATTCCGATTCTCACGATGTTTCGTCAGGGTGGATCCTGACGCAAGGTGAACTGATTCTGCTGCTAGCGCTGCTCGATAAGGACGAGTATCAGTTGTCGAACGCCCTCCAGCATTCGGACCTGTTTGCTCCGGCGGAGACGCTCGCATTGGCTACCGGACACATGGGATTCTTGCGCGGCTAGGGCCGGGATCACGGCGGGCCCGCCAAGAGGAGATCGCGCTGTCGGAGTAGAGACGTTCGACGGGAGGCGGTGGGGCCATGGAACGGCGGTCCAGTGAACTGCTGGTTGCGTCGCGACGGACGTCACCGCGGTCTGGTCGGTGGACGCGTCTTAGACATTCACCTTGACTTTGTCGCCGACGATCTCGTCGCACGCTGCCTGTCTGGGAACGCGTTCTGTGATGGTGGGAGCGACTGCTTGGATCACCAGGCTGGTGCGCCAACCGGTGGAACCCCAACTTGGCTGCTGCCGATCTGGTAGTGCTATGAGGGATGAATGGGGAATTGTGAAGCACCAGGACGAGAACCAGCTCAAAGGCCGCTGGGGCGAGCTAATCGCGGCTCTGGCATTTCCAGCCCACTGGGTGGTCAGGGCACTTCCGCATGACTATGGGGTTGACCTCCAAGTGGAAGTGTTCAACCACGCTCCGGCGGGCGAGCGCGGCAAGCGCGGCAAGCGCCGCAAGCGCTTTGTAACCACGGGCGGCCACTTCTCGTGCCAGGTGAAGACTTCGGACGCGGTCCGCATAAGAAACGGAGTCGCGGAGCTTCGCATGCCCACGACGGATCTTCGCCTGGCGGAGGGCATGGGGCCAACCGCTCCGCTCGTCCTTCTACTTGTCGATCGACCCAACCAAGACATTTACTACCTGTGTTTGGCCGACTACATCAAGTACGTGCTCGAGCCGGGGAACTCTGACTGGCGCAGTCGAAAGTCGTCGAAGGTTCGCATCCCGTCGCGCAACCGTCTCTCGGACACGACCTCGGCCGCTTCCGCAGGCCACATCCGCTACCTTCGTTCGCTCGCGTATAGAGCGAAGCTGTACGGCGCCTGCTTTGCCCTTCTCCATGCTCAGCGGGAAATGGAGTACCAGCTTGAGCGGTGGCAGGGAGTGCGCGAGCGTGGCACCGTCGCTGAAATGAAGGGTGCAGCGGCTCGACTTGAAGAGTGGCTAGACGCTGGCCGATCTGCTTGCGGCTCACTGAGCACCCTTGGCTTGACGGGGAGCGGAGCGCCGTACTCCGGCTTGCTGGCCGCTGCGACCAGGTGGGCTGAGCAGTTCGGCTCAGAATGGGCCGTTCGCGCAGAAGCCATCCGTGCGCTCGACGAGGATCTCGACCCCGGACACCCTGACGTAGGGGTCGTCGTTATGGAGTTCGACGAGTGCGCATTCTCGGCTGTCTGCTCTTTTGATGTGACAACGGCTGCGGCGCGGACGTTCGAGGGCGTTCATCGCAGGGAGCGACTAGATCTACACCCGCCGGCCATTGATCAGTAGGGAGCTGTCGGTCGGTTCTCCCCTGCGGACGTCGACCGAACCGCATCAGGGAAGCGCAAGCGGCCGTGCCACGACATCGCCGCGTGGGGCGGCAATAATGCGCAGCTCACGATAAGGAAGCCTCATCGTAGCCACGGGAAACAGGATCGTGCTGGCGATCTGGTAATTTTACGAGAGGGGGCGCTTCGGCCCGGGAAGGCGAGGAATCGTGACCGTCGAGCGATTCGTTCTCGCCTTACCAATGGCGAAGCAGAAGCTTGCAGAACTTCACCAGCGCCTGATTTCCCTTCGCTCGGGAGACGTAGCGGAACTCACGATAATTCGCCAGCTGGTCACGAAGAATCAACTCGAGTATGGGCGGGCCATCCAGTTCGTGTTGACATGGGGAGCGATCCCCGCGGCTTCCAAACTGGTGTTCTCCGACGACGACCTCGACTGGCAGGCGCAGCTCAAAGCGTCGCCGCTCTTGATGATCGCTGCCGCGCTGGCCGACGCCACCTTCGACACCGACGGGGCAGATGTCACGACAGAGGCCAACGAAGTCTCTTACGAAGCGCTCGAACACTTCAATCGGCTCGGCGAGACGGACTTCTCGACCGGCGAGTCCGCGTACGTCGTGCTGCCAGCTCACGTACCTCGGCTGAGCCATAGTCCTGATCTCCACTCTTTTGAAGACGGAGCCTGGCGAGTCGACGAGGAAGCACGCACTCTCTATCACGCCATATGGCCTGAGGCGGATAAACCCTCGAGTGTTCGCGAACCGTGGTTTCATCTTGGGGAGAAGCGTGTCGAGACCCCGAGAGGAAGCTCCGTGGTGCGTCGTGTGGCGCGTGCGGGAGACCCCGAATTTCGCACGCTGGCCGAACGCACAATTCGTCCTCGAGGTCGCGCCCGAATTGCGGCGATGGACTATCGCGTCCGTGAGAAAACGCCCGAGGACGAGCTGGGCGAGGTTCTGTTCGAACTCGTTCAGAACACGCAATGGCACGGTATGGATGTCTTGGCCCCGAGCGGCCGTTCAGTCCGAGCGCTGCGCTTCGCGGTAGAGACCTACACCGCGGAAGATCTTCCCGCAGTCGAGGCTGCTGATGTCGCATTGGCAAACTACCTGGCCGGAGCGCTCCGACTCGCAGCGTCAGCGACGGGCGGTTCATCGCCCGCGCTCACGTTGGGAGTTGCGAGCATTATCGACGACGGGCCCGGGCTCGCAAGATCGGTTGCTGGCAACCTCGGGAGGCTCGATGATCTGGACGAGGCGACGGAGATTAACTACCTCAAGATGGCCCTGAACAAGACCGTGCGAACCAGCTTTCGTCAGATGGGGAATCTCGGACTACCGCGAGTGCAGTTGCTCATGACGAATCTTCGCGGGTTCATGAGCATCCGGACAGGGTCGCTGGAGCTGCGCCGAGACTTCATCGCGAATCCCATCCAGCCAAGGCCTGAGTCGCCGCTGTTTGCCGAATGGGTCGCGAGCGACTACGACGACTTTTATGCGGGGCCTCGCGTGGGCACGGATGTCACCTTGATGCTGCCGATCGACTACACGTCGGGGGGGGGCATAAGGCATGAGTCGAACGTACGTCGATAACGACGCATTCATCTTCGCGACCGATATCGCCATCGACGGGGGATACCGCACGACGATAGCGGTGCAGTGGTCAGCCTTCGCTTTCGAGGCGTCTCCCGCTCATCTCACAGCGATTGATCGGTTCCTTACCCCGCGGCCGGAAGTGGCTGAGGCCTGGTTCGTTTTCCCGAAGGACGTCGGGTCGGCATTTTCTGCGCTGAGTAATCTCGATGAGTTCAAGAACCGTGCGATGCACTTGACTTTGGTCCACTTCCGACTTTTCGAGGTGGACAGCCGTGGCGAGTGGCACGAGGTGCAGGTCGGTCAGCCGCCGAGGGGCCACGAGCCGCTTCCACTGAGTCCGGAGATTCTGCAGCATGTGCGCGCCGACGGCATGCGGCAAATCTTCCGGGACAGCGAATCTCTCTCCCCTGCGAGCGCCGGCTATCACTACGAACGGCCAGGCCGGGGACACTCCGAGGTGTTCATGCGGACATCGCAGTCGGTGGCCCGGGCACAGCATGCGTACTTCATCGCGATTTGCATGCTGGTAGTGATGATGCCAACACCGAACAGCCGGCTCTACGCTGACACCGGAGGGATCATTCCGCTCCTGCATGCGGTCAAAGACCTTTGGGGGCGATTGGATCCGCTAGCAACCGGTGTCTCGGTAGATACATTTGGTGGTTACGAGGGCTACGCGAGGAACCTACGAGTCGTACCCGATCGTGACTGGGTGGTGATCTCGAGCTCCAGCTCAGGCTCACTGGCGCGGGAGGTTATCTCCGCCGGCTACGCGGCGGTGGATCGGGTTGTGACCGTGTTCTACCTATCCTGGGCGCGGCCGGACGCGGACGACGGGGCTGTGCTCTGTAATCTGTCGAATCTAGACGAACCGTTCGTCGAGTCCGTCCGAGATGCCCGCCTTCGGCCGCATGCGTCGTACCGCGTCTCTGAGGACGAGTATTGCGAGTTCTGCGAGCAAGGCAGCCACCCGATCGAGCTGGTTGGCGACAGCTTCTTCCCGGCGCCTACGAACCTGAAGTTGCGGATGCCGTCTCTTCTCGATCGTCCATTCCGGGGAAGGAGAGCGCGTACGAAAGAAGAGATCACGCAGTTCGATCATCAGGAGTACTTCGAAGACCTATACGGCCTCGACGCCATTATCGGTCCGGGGAGCGCGTCGACAAGTTCCAGCTCGTCGAACACGACCCTGCAGTACGGCGTGTCGACACGGCTATCCCACCTCCTTACCGGCGATCAGCCGCGTTCACCCCGATTCCGCACACGAATCATCACGACGATTGACCGGATAGTCGGCATGCGGGAAATCGCCTCTGCCGTTGTCGGGCTAGCGGATGCGGAATCGCAGGCTCTCGCCGCCTTCGCCGCGCGCCATCTCTGGGGCGACAGTGCGATCAAAGCGGGGCCGGAGGTTTGGCGAGCGAGCGGCGCACCCGATTCGCTGTCGATGAACGAGGCGCTACGGGAAGTGCCGAGCGGCGGCCTAGTCCTCGTAGTGGCAGGTGTTATTGGCTCCGGTCGTGCGCTGCTCAGCGTGAACAGAGAGCTACGCATCTTGCCGGACACGGTAAAGACCGCGTATTTCGTGGGGGTCGCTCACCCGGAGTCGGACAATGCGATGTCAATCTTCAAGAATTCCCTCGGTGTGCGCAGCAGTGGCGCGACGAGCGACTTCGAGATCTGCTGGACGCTTCCTAGGGACCCACGCGGCCCGGGATCTCGGAACTCCTGGACCGCTGAACTGGAGGCACTCGAACTGGTCGATGCCTGGCTCGCTCGCTACGGGTATCGCGAAGAAATGCGAGCTGTGCGCGCCCGGACATCCAGTTTGCAGAAACTAGGAGAGGATCAACTCTTCGCGGCGCCCGATTTCGACGAACGGAATCGCCGGGGCGTTCAAGTCATCAACCCGAAGTTCGCGCTTTGGCCGTTCGAATGGTCGAAGCACCAACTGAGCATTCAGGATGGCGTTACTCCAACTCAAGCAGAGGTGTACGCGACCATTGCGCATCTACTCTACGAGTCGCGTCGCTCCAACCCGAGCCTCACCACCCATGCCCACGGCGTTCGACGCCACGGTTTCGCGATAAATCCCGCCATCTTCGACAGGCTCAATGATCCTCAGCTTCAGTCGGCGATTCTCCGCGCCGCAGAACCCGGTGAGTTGGACTATCACGCCGACGCCGATGCCAGCCGCGCAGCCGTCGAAGTGTTGAAACACGTGCTTGACAATGTGGAGCGTCAGGGTGGCCAAGCGGCGTACGAGTTCCTGGTCTCCATCACTCGAGGTCTACAGGATCGTCGTAGCTCAGGCCTTCAGATACAGAGCGGGATGCTGGCGGAGGGGCTGCGTCTTGCATGTGCGCGCCCGGGAGGAATTACATCTTTCCCGCCGCTATGTCGCGCACTGCTGTATTACATCACTGACACGAGGCCGCCGAGCGAGGAGCTGTAGCTACTGAAGCGAGTCCGAGCGCCGTTCACCACGCAGGCGGTCGCTCTTAGGCGAGCCCAGCGGCGCGGCGATTGACGTGCCCGGGCATGCCCGGCGTCGTGAACGCTATGCGCCCAGGCCCGACGGCGAAGATCACGCCCTTCGTCTCCAGCGACTCGCGTGCCGCAGCGAAATAGGACGCATCGAGGCCGCAACGATCCGCGATCTGGTCGACGGGGTACTCATCCGCGTCATCGGTAGCTGCCATGCATCGGAGTATCGCCCGTTCCGCAGTGTCCGCCCGGTCCCAGCTTGACCGGAAGTACCCCTGGTCGAGAATGGCATATGCGCTGTTCAGCGCGCGTTCCGCCGTCTCGAGGGAGATTTGGCGCTTGTCCGTCAGATTCCACGCCTCCCGGCCCATCATCTGGAGGAAGTACGGGTATCCGCGCGCCGCCCCCGTTAGCAAGTCCAGGGCGTCGTCGTCGATGCCGAAGCCGTATCGTGAAAGCGGGTCCCGGATGGCTGCGACCGCAGACTCCGCAGAGAGCGCGCCGACATGCCGGTACTCGAACAGCCGCTCGGCGTAACTGCGGGAGGTCGCCAATCGGGCTGGGAGGGTGGGCAGACCCGCGCCGACGACGTAGAAGGGGATGTTCTTCTGGCCAGCACGGTTCTGCACGGTCAGGAGCGCGGAGAGAAGCTCGGTGTCGACGTCCTGCATCTCGTCGATGAAGATGCCGACGGCCGTGCCCGACTCGCGGAGGGCCCCAGCGAAGTCTTCGACGAGCTCCTCCAGGTCGACCTCCAGGATTCCTGAGGATGCGCGCCCATTGGTGGGTTCTCGGGCTGTCTCGATTGAGACCACGCCCAGCGACAGCGAGAACCCGGTCAACGTTCCGAGGGCCCGACGGATCGCTGCGGTGTAACTTTTCCCGTTCTTGAAGCTCTCGGCGGCCTCCAGCAACTTGCGGCCGATCCGTTGCCGAATGGCGGTCGGGCCCGCATCGGAGGTCTGCGCCTCAACGTCGATGCACAGCCATCCGGCGCGCTCTGCCTGCTCTCTCATCGCGTTCAAGAGCACGGTCTTGCCAACGCCCCGGTAGCCGTGCAGGACGATGCTTGCACCTTGACGTCCGGCTAGCGACCGGGCAACGAGCAGATCGAACGCCGACACTTCGTGGTCGCGTCCCGCGAGCCGCGGCGGCTCCAGACCGGAGCCGGGCGTGAACGGGTTCAGTTCGGGGTGCACGTTGCAGAGCATAGGGCGGACAGCAGACACATGCGTGGACGCTCCGATGATGGCACCCGCGAGCCCCTTTGAAACCAGGGAACGAAAGTCGCGAATGAGCTCACTCGCCTTGCGGCCGCGTACTGGTAGCTCGCCCAACCGTTGTCACGCTGAACGATCGCCGATCGAGTGCTTCCAGACCTAGATCGTCATCCCGTGTCCCGCGCCCGGCGCGAGACCCACAGGCCCCGTCGCCATCGCCGCCTCCCGATTCCTCGCCGCGCGCCGCACCTCCGCGTCGGCCGCGCGCACAGCATCCTGCATCGTCAATTCCGGAGTGCCGCGCTGCATTGACTCGGCGAGGCACTCGCGGGCCGCGACATTCGTCCGCGCGACGACGATCGCCGCGTTGTGCATCCGTCCGCGCGTGAGGCCCACGTAGAGCCCCGCGGCATCCACATCTGGCCCGACCACCGAGGCATCGGCTGTGTCGCCCTGCACACCGTGCACGGTGGACGCGTAGGCGAGCTGCAGGTGCTCGCGCGCGTACTCGGTGGATACACGTCTCACCTCGCCGCTGTCGCTCACGGAGACAAGAGACACGTACCCGTCGCGGATGCTGCGGACGATCCACTGTGCGCGATTCTCGACTCCCGTGAGTCGGTCGTTGCGACGGGTCTGGACGGTGTCGCCGACGAGGATGCGTTGCTGCGCCAATCCCCACGCGACGACGCGGACGTCGAGCTCGCCCTGATCGACTCGCCGCTGCTGGATGGCTTCGTTGATCGCATCCGCCTCAGCATTCGTGCCGGATACCAGCGTCACCCGCTTGCCGCGCTCGTGCCACTCGAAGTATGCGTCGATCATCCGTTCACGCGCCGCGTCGTGATGGTCGACCCGGTCGACGTGACCGTGTTCGGCGAGCTCGGCCGCAACCGCCAGCGCACGCTCGCGATCACCCGCATCACGGATCCGCAGCGTGAGCGCCGCGTAATCGGGATCGCGGAACCGGTGCACCGTGTCGAGCTCGACCGCAGCGTTCGCGTGCCGGATCGCAGAACTCATTGCGCCCGCATGCCCGACCGGCAACGCCTGATGCGTGTCGCCCACGAACGCCAGCCCGACGCCCTGCTCGATTGCGAGCTCGACGAGGACGTTCGCCGTCCGCAGGTCGACCATGCCGGCTTCGTCGACGACGATCCGATCGCCAGACCGCAATACGTGCTGCGTTGGTCCGCCACATACGGCGCCCGTGCTGGGATCGACTTCTCCCACTCGAAGCCTGGTCCACACCTTCGCGCCCGCCTCGTCGGTTCCCCATCGGTAGCCGTGATCTGAAAGCAGGGCATGAATACTGGATGCCGCGGCCCCGACCTCGTGGGACGCCACCGATGCCGCCTTCCTCGTGGGAGCAACAATGAGCATCCGCTGCCGTTGCGACGTGAGCGCCGCGAACGCAGCTCGCAGCATCGTCGTCTTGCCCGCGCCAGCGGGGCCGGCCACCGTCACGAGCCCGTCCGTACCCGCGATGGCGCACGCAGCAACGCGTTGCGACACATCCAGTGTCGAGAGATCCTCGTTCGGTGCGAGCCCGTGCAACTCGCCCGGCAAGAGGGAGCGCCCCGGTTGGGCGAGCACGTCCAAGCGGCCGGCGAGGCGCACCTTGGCGCGCACGGTCTCGGTAGCCATTAACGCCTTCACGTGCGCCGGTGGTTGCGCAACGAGCCGATAGACGGAACGCGTGGCACGCTCCGTGATCTCGGCGATCACGCCATCCAGCCGGTCGCGCTCCGCAACGACGCCCGTGCGCGAGAGTGCTCGTATCGCGCCCGCGCGAACGTCGTAGATGCTGAACCTCCCGCCGCAGGATGTGGACCGCTCGTCCGCGTCGACGACCGCCTGTGCCGCCAGCAGATCCAGGTCGACGGCGTGCGGGTCTGTTGCAGCAACTTGGATGGGTACGCGCGGGGTGGTCAGGCTCGGATCGATCGTGGCGATCTCGTCGCGGACGCGCGCCTCCCAGGATGCCTCGTCGAGATCGGCCGGCTTGTTCGGACGCGACACCGCCCACGCGCGTCGATCGATCTGCTGCAGCACCTCCACGCTCGGCGCTGATCCTCCGTGCGCCGCCGACCACTCCGCGATCAGGCGTGCGCGATTGCCTTCGATTTGCGCCGACCGACGCGAGACGGGGCGGACGGCGCGGGCGAGTTCGGCGATCTCGGCAGCGTCGTCGATCGTGTATCCGTGCCGGGCGAGCGCGGCGATCCAGGCGGGGTCGGTGCGGGCGGCGAGCTCGCCCTCGGCGTTGACGACCGTGTGCAGCTTCATCGCGACGCGCGAGTCCACGTTCGACCACTTGCCGTCCGCGCCGAGCACCTTGATGTTCAGCCAGAGGTGACGGTGGATGTGCGGGTCGAGCGCACGCGAGCGCCGATGCTGCAGCTCGACGACCTCGATGCGGGTGATCTCCTCGCGGACGCGCCCTCCGCGCCCGCGCCGCGCGTTGAGTTCCGTCTGCCACGTGAGCAGGATGCGGTCACGCAGCCGGTCCTGGAGCGCCTCGAACTCGGCGGCGAGTTCGGGATGGAGTAGCGCGGCGATGCTGTACGACTTCGGGTGGTTGATCGTCCCGTCGAGCAGCAGGTCGGCATCGGGGCTCAACCGCTGATGGCCGCGGTCCTCCCCGGTGACCGGGTCGTGTCCGGTGAGCCAGACACGAAGTCCGCCGGCGGTGAGTTCGTCTTTGCCGATCCTTCCGCTCGCGACAATGAATCGCGAGACGGTTTCAGCGGATGCTGCGCTGTACGCTTCGAGCGCGTCAACGCCGGGGGAGTGGTGCAGGTGAGCATCGCATGTGCCCTCAAGCGCGTAGCCGATCGCCTGTCGAACCCCTCGGGAATCGACCCCTCGCTTCCATCGCTCAAGGCCTCCGCGCATGGCGCCAGAGTAGGGTGCGTTTTACCTATTATCCAGGTATTTTTCTTGGATGCAGGTAGCTGTAGGTAACTGGTACTAAAGGGCGTCGCTCACCTCGGGTGCCTGCGTGCATGTTTCTTGGTCCTCGTAGATTGTCTCGTCTTCGCCGTCTTCGTCTGCGCCTTCTCGTCCCTCGTCGCTAGTGCGATCGGCACCGCCCCTGACTCGTCGAATGAGGCACCTGATTGTGCGAGACGATCGCGCCGGCTCACCGGACGCCTTCAGTGAGCCGGCGATGAGGCTAGATCATGTCGCTCGCGCATCCACGGAGCGGGACCGTCTGACGCGTTCGCCCACGCCGATGAAGCGCGGTTGGCGGCCGCTGGTCGGCGATGCCCGCAGCCCTGGGGCATCCGTCCGGCCGCGGAATCGACACCGTCCGTAGTGGTGTGGTTGGGTACGAAGCATGACGAGAAGGTCCGACTCCATCGACTACGCCGTGCAATGCACCATCTGCATCGACTACGAGGAGTCGGGAGTCGGGAATCGGATCGTTTATGAGCGTCCGCAGATGCAGATCCCAGATCGCCCACTGACCTCGTTCGAGCGCATAAGACTCTCCCAGTACTCGGACGATGAGGCGCTGACTATAGAGGCGAGGGCAATCTTTGCGGACATGCGGCGAACCGGACGTATCAGTCAGTCCGCGATCCTGGGATCGATCTTCATCGCCCGCACTTCTGCAGCGGCATTGGAGATGAACCTGTAGCCGGCTTCTCTCGCCGGAGCACACGTAACCCCCGACCATGTGAGCTCGCTCGACGATCCTCGCTGCACCATCGCGATGCGAATGTCGTCCACCGAGCCTCCTAGTTATGGGCGGGGGTATCGCGGTCGACAGAAGCGGCTGACAGTCACTGCGAAGCGGCGCAGGAATACCAAGCGATCCGCTCTCGTACGTCGTCCAGGCTATATGCGCCAACGGCTCGGCGTTTGGAGTAGCCCGCGAGGGTGATCCACCCGACCGCGCCGAAGTGAGGTGCGAGCGCTAGGCCGTGATGCGACGCCGAGATGTCGCGGATGCTCGCGTGCGTGGCGCACTGGACCATGGCACCCGCCCCATCGATCGCCCAGTCACACAGCGCGGGCACACCGCACCCTCGGTCGGATCGCGGGACAGCCTGCCGCCGATCGCCCAGGGGTCGGCCTCCGTCTTCACCGACGCGTAGGCCCCTCGCTGCTAACTCCGGCGCTCTCTGGTGTTTTATGCGGCCTGTGGCGACTACCGGGGAAGCTGAAGACCGCCAGGTATTGCAACTCTCCAAGCGACCCTACCGCCGCGACACGCATGTTCCACTACAAATCTCGTGACTCTCATGATCCCGTCCGTGAGGCTCTTGACCGCCTCGGAGACCGCAGCTCCAACCATGGTTGAAGCGATGGGCACGATCTCCGCTCAGGCGTACTTAGCCAACATGGCGAGACCTGAGGAGCCGAGATGCTCGTCTAGCTCTGTAGCTGCGGAAGAGGTTTGCCGAAGATGTCGACCAGACCCCCGCGGAGTGTCGGTGCAGCTCGGTAGACTTGAGGGCGTGCTACCGGAACTGCGTTTAAACCCCCGGCGAATGTGGCCTCACATTGAGGCTCCGAGCCGATCGGAAACTTAGAAACCATGGGCTAGGCAGATGTGGTACGATAGTACGGACGGCAGTAGATCGACAGCGAAAGGAGCCGCAGATGGGATTCGAAGTCTTCGACAAGCGCATGGCACCGCTCGCCAAGGCTCCCAGTATTACGATCCAGAAGAAGGGAATCTTCTCGATCAATCGAGCCGCCCACAACCTGATCGGTGCGCCCGAGACGGTGGAGCTGCTGTACGACCGCGACGCTGAAGTCATCGCGCTGAAGCCATCGAGTGGGTCGCACGCCTACGCGATTCGCCCGCAGACGACGAGTGAGACCGGACAGGTGATCCTGTCAGCGACCGCCTTCACTCAGTACTACGACATCGACACCAGGATCAGTCGCCGCTACGAGCCGTACGAGGACGACGGGATGCTCTGCATCGACCTGCGAGGCAAGAGCGTCGAGATCATCGGAAACCGATCCAAGCGGGAGGAAACTTCCGGCGACTAGCTGAAAAGAGTCTGGCCTGGAGCTGCGCCAACAGCTTCAGGCCAGTACCGGCCCGAGGGGCGCGGTAGTGATGTTCAGTCATTACAGCGTAGCAAGTTTCCATGGCACTAGGCCATAGTCACACCTCTCGGGTCTTCATCCGAGGGCCGTTCGGTCCTCCAACTCGAGAGGATGGTGAGGCAATTGCCTTCCATCAAGCAGTATTACGGGATCACCGGTCCCGTACCGTTCCATGACGTCGACGTCGCAGCAGACAACCTGCTGTTCGTCGACCCCCACGCGGTGCGCCTGCGCCGCACGCCCCAGCCCTTCGCGGACGAGGCGATCGAGTGCGCGGACACGTTCCTCGGAGAAATCACGGGGTCGATCATCAAGGGCACCCCGGCCTCGCGGCAGCGCGGCGAGGCGCTTCTCCAGCGGTTCACCGAACCCTGGGAGACCCGGATGGGCATGGCTGAGAAGGGGTTCGCCGGCCACGGCGGTGCCTCCCTCATCGGCTCGCTCATCTGGGAGACCCTGAACGACGACGTGGAGGCACTGGTCCGCGTCGGCGTGCTGCGGCAGATCGAGGATCTGCCACTGTTCGTCAACGGTGTGGACCGCGACATCACGTCCGACGTCACGACTCGGATTGTTTACGGGCCGCTGGCTCGCTACACCGAGTCGATGCTGGTCGCCTTCCCAGAATTCTCCTCGGGGCCGCACAAGGTCGGCAAGTTCAAGCGGCAGGTGTGGAACCCGATCGCGCGCGAGTGGGACGAGGAGACCTTCACCCTCCCCATCGCGAACGGCAAGCCCCTCCTGCTCGTGCCTGACGGCTGGGCGCGTCGCAACCTGCTGATGTCGGCCGGTCGCTTCTACGAGACGGCGGTTCTGTCCTTCGCCCAGCTGGAAACTGCGACGCGGGGACCGAAGGGGAAGCTCGTCAAGACGCCGAAGGATCGGCTGAAGAAGCAGCCCGGCCTCGGCCGCAGCCGCAACACGAACCTGCGTGTGACGATGCGGGCGTTCGAGGACGAGCAGGATCTCCTCGCAGCGTTCAAGGCGTTCGTCGCCCTCAAGTTCGACTGGGACGAGGACCACGAGGAGTCGGCCGCTTAACCGCGACCGCCTGAAACCAAGCGCGTCAGCTGGAGCCGTCAGGCTCCGGCTGACGCCCTCGTGTTGTGGGGAAGAATGCGTGGATCGAAGCCGGGGATGCGGCGCTCGACTGCCTCGAAGACATCTTGGGTCGCAGGTCCGTGGGCCGGGGTGTGCCCGCGGCGGAGTCGTTCACGTACTGCGTGCGCCGTGTGGGCCCGATGAGTCGACCGGCGGGCTCCAACCACATGCGTGCCGTCACGTACCCTGCGCCGTTACCATGCGGCACATCCACCGGAGGCAACGACCGGTCTGACTAGCGCGGCGTGATCCGCTACTCAGTACCCACCCGACTCCTCTAGATCGTTCAGGGCTGTGCTCCAGTCCTCGTCAGACATGATGAGATGCAGGTCGCCGGACGGCTCGCCATACCGCCACTCGATCCCGGTGATCGCGCCACCCTCTCGCACGACGGCATCCCACACGCCGTAGTGCATCACTGCTCTCGGGTTCTGCATCATCCAGTCCCGGACTCCCTGTGGGACCTGGTGCCACCACCCCAGCTTCGAGACGCGTTCCACGTCAGTCCACCCCGCGTGGTGGTCCCAGACTGCGACCACCGTCCCGCCTACCGGCGTGTCGCCCTCGTAGATCGCTGCGCTTGCTGGCATCTCATTAAGCGAAAACTTCGCATCGTCGATCGTGCCATGGGAGCTCTTTCGCATCTCACGGTCTTTGGACTGCCACTCGATGCTGTAGCCCATCGCGCCTCCTTGTCTCGGCACGAGCCTAGCCAGCGCTGACCTGTTGGGGACAACATCTAGGAGTGAACAGAGATTCTGCGACAGCGAGAGGCTTGAGTGGGGCCGGTGCGGAGTATTGCCGACAGGGTGGGGGACTTCAGCGCGACAGTGTGAGCGCGTCCGTCGACGGGTCGGCGAGCACGTCGAGGCAAATGAACCGGTCGCAAGCGTTGCGGAACGCCTCGGGCGTCTTCCGTTCCCGAACCCGTAGACGGTGACGCCAGCCTCGCGAATGCGGGACGCGAGACGAGTGAAGTCGCCGTCACGCGAGACGATGCAGAACGATTGAAACCGCGCGGAGTAGAGCCGATCCATCGCGGCGATGATCAGGGCACTGTCGGTGGAATTCTTGCCGGCCGTGTTCGCGAACTGCTGGATGGGTTGAATGGCGCGCTCGCTCGCCGCGATCTTCCAACTGGCGAGCTGAGGTCTTGTCCAGTCGGCGTACACCCGCTTGACGGATGCTGTGCCGAACTGCGCGATCTCGGTCATCACGGCACCGATGCGTGCCGGAGGGACGTCGTCTGCGTCGACGAGGACGGCTACGAGGTCGGACTGCTGAGTCACCGACACAGCGGCACAGGCGGTGATCGCGCGTTCGCATTGCCAGCTCCCGGTGACGCTAGTCTGGCGTCGACGATGTTCCGTTTCCTGGGGAGGACGACACCGTTGACTGGACGAGGGCCGCGGATTCGTGTGGCTGGGGTGCCCGCTGACTTCCGCGTGCCGACGGGCTGGGCCACCCCGACCAATAAGTGGGTGCGGGACAACGCACTCTGGGTGCCCCCGGAAGACTGGTCGCCGACGCCGGGCACCCCGGCCGCCCCCGCGGGGTGGCAGTTCTGGGCACCGAACAAACTCTGGTGGCAGACCACCGGTGCGTACTACCGTTCGATTGCCATCTGGGCACGCCTCTCGAACTGGCTCGGGCTCGTGTTCCTCGCCACGCTGATCTCCACCGCATTTATCGGGCCCTCGCCGCTGCTCGCGTTGGTCCGCGTCGCGGCCGCGCTAGCATCGATCACCTTGCTGATCGTTCACGAATCCCTCAAGGCGCGGCTAACGAAGAAGCTGCTCGCGCAGTTCGCGGTCCTCGCGCACAACGGCAGGCAGGAGCGTCTCACCCGGGAGTATCAGCGTTACCTGACGGCGGTGGCATGACGCTCGACGAAGCACGCGCCCACCTCGGCGTCACCCCAGCCGCCACGGTGGAAGAGATCCGCGACGCGTTCCGCCGCCGCGCGCGAGCGCTCCACCCCGATCTTCACCCGAGCGCTGACGACGACGATCGCGCCCGTCTCGGACGTGAGTTCAACAGCGCACGCGAAGCCCGCGACATCCTTATCCGCTTCACCAGCGATCCACTTCGCAAACCGCATCCGACCCTCCACTCACCGGGTGCCCCTAAGCAGTCGACCGGGTCCGAGCCGCATGCTCGGCCGCACGCGCCCCGCACTGGGGCGCCGGAACAGTCCACATCGGCGACACGACCTCCACGGGTGACGATGCGATTCAATGAGTTCGTCGCGTGGACCGACGCGGCAGGGTTCGGCGAGGGCACCCGATCACGTCGATACATCGACTGGACGCGCATCATCGTGTGGTCAACTCTCGGACTGCTGATCGTCGGATTCGCCAGTGGCGCCATCATCTACGCGAACCTGATCTAGCCACAGCCCCGCCCGAGCAGAGGTCGAGCCCGCACCGCGCGGCGACAGTGAACGCCCGCCAACCTCCGCTTTGGGGCATGGTCCGAATACGGATCGTTCGCGATGGCGCGCCCTGCTGCGGCGCGTGGAATGCTCTCCAGCATGACCCTGGACGACGCGCACCCTTCGGACTCTCTGGCGCAACGGGATGCCGAGACAGTCATCATCGCTGCCCTCAGCACAGAACTGGGGGCAGCACTCGGAAAGACCTCAATCCCGACCGGGAACGGCGGCCGAGTGGAGGTGGACGGGGCTTCTGCGGACCTCACCATCCTCGTCGAGGCGTACGCGCATCAGGGAGCGCTTCGGGGTGGGCAGCCGAAGAAGCTCGCTACCGACGCGCTCAAGCTGACTTGGATTGGCCGACAAGTGGGCGCGAAGCGCCTGATCCTCGCAGTCGCTGACGAACGCGTCGAGGCGTACTTACGGCGGCCCAGAGCGTGGTTGACGCAAGCGCTCACAGATCTCGGGGTGGAAGTGATCCGCGTCGATCTGGACGACGCAACCGAAAGCGCCCTGGTCGCCGCGCAGACGGTGCAGTATCGATAGCTGAGGCGACCCGACGAGTGCGCCAGCATAGCCCGCACGGGAATCGACTCTCGGAACCGGGGTCTGCGGTCGGGCTTCTGGGCCCACCCGCTCCAGCCCCTAGCCTGACTACCAGGAGGGAGGACGCGCCTATGGCCCTAACGCTTGGTCCGCTGTTGATCGACGCCGGGATTGATCCCGCCCGTGCACTCGTGATCCGTCACGCGTTCGCGCAGGAGTCCGAAGAGAGCGGCCTGACGGGGCTTCACGCCAACTCGACACACACGGAGATATTCGAATACACGCGTAGACAGTCGGCCAACACGAGAAGCTTTCCGGCCGCACCCCCACCAGTGTGGGTGGTCTTCATCAAAGAGGGCGGTGATCAGGCACGACTCTGGTCTGTGGTGGAGAACCGCGGTGAAAGCTCCACCAACGGAATCATCCGGACCTTCGACATCGCGGAGACCGATCACATGGCGGATTTGCGAAATCGGCTCGTCATCGGCTGGCGATCGCCGCGCACATGGCGGATGAGTGCGGCCACCGCCGCGCGCTATCCGGTCGTCGGTATCGCGGACGCCGAACCAATCCCGTTTCCTGGCTTCGATCGTCTCGTCCTCAGCCACGTCGAGTTGCAGGCGGTGATGCGCGAGCACCGTTACGCATCCTGGCGTACGGCCCTCGCTTCGGTCTTCGGGATCTACCTCATCACCGACACCCGCGACGGTCGACACTACGTCGGCAAGGCGGACGGAGTGGAGAGCATCCGGCAGCGCTGGAGCGCCTACGCGACGAACGGCCACGGTGGAAACGTCGAGCTTCGCGGGCTCAACCCAGTTGGCTTCCGCTTCTCGCTGCTCCGAGTCTTCGACCCGTCGACCCCCACGCGGGACATCGACGTAGCCGAGAGTCACTTCAAGGACGCATTGGACTCACGACGTCACGGGCTCAACAGGAACTGAACCACCTGCCGCCGCACGCGCTGCCGACGAGGCCCCTGGCTGGCCAAGCCCCGGGAGCATCCTCCGTCGCGCCGCTCCCAGTCCGCCCGCAGCCCTCCGCTTTCGCGCACCGCCCGCATGGGGTTCCGGGCGGCTGCTGAGGTTACCTAGGGGTCCAAATCGGACTGGACCGTGCGCGCGCCTTGTGTTCGGCTCTCATAGCCCGATTGCTGAAATAGTAGGGATGCGCTGAATTGTGGTCGATGTTCAACGGGGGCCGGGCGGCCGAGATAAGGGTGGGTTCAACCGTCCACGGTGCGTCGTGTTCGTAGATGGCGACGCGAGCATGGCGAGCCATCCATCCTGACAAGGCGGCTTCGCCTGGAGGTGTGAAGGTGAGTCGAGCTCCGCTGCCCACGCGGTGCAGCTCGATTCGGAGCGACTCGGAGAGATGACAGCCCAAGGTGAGACGGAGCGTCGAACCCGCGGCGTTGCCTGCGAAGTGGTATCGGATGCGTTTGTACAGGTTCTGACGGCTCGGCGCCTTGCCGTTGGCCGGGGGTGGACCAGGGGAGATCCCGACGTACAACAAGGCTCCGTGAGTGTTGGTGTGACAACCGACGCCGGGAATACCCGGCGGCGTGTCATCGAAGTACCAGGCGTACAGCCCGGGTCGAGCCGGCACCGCCGACGGTCGTGCGAGGACGTCTGCCCGGCCGAGCGTCGCCCGCGGACTGAGGAGCGCCCCGAGCGCCGCGTCGATCATGGCCCCACTTAAAGTGTGTTCGCCGACAACTCGACGCGTTCAAGGAGCTTTGGGTTCGATAGGCCGCGTGGCTTGACGATCATGTCCACGCCGACCGATAGGTTCGCGCTTGTGCAAATTCTGGGGAATGGATCGGTGCCGCTTGGGTACGCAGTAATCGACGTCGAGACGACGGGGCTGGTTGCGGAACTCTACGACCGGGTCATCGAGGTCGCCGTGGTCCACGTCAGCCCTGACGGACTGATCACCGGTCGGTGGGAGACGCTCGTCAACCCTGGCCGAGACCTCGGCCGCCAGGACATCCACGGCATCACCGCGCGTGAGATCCTCGGCGCCCCCGCTTTCGCCGACATCGTGGCCGATCTCGTCGATCTCCTCAGCGACCGTGTCATCGTCGCCCACAACGCGGCATTTGATCTGCGATTCCTGAACGCGGAGTTGGCGCGGGCAGGCTACCGCACCACCGCCCAGTTCTCATCGGTGTGCACCATGCGTCTTGCGCGTACGCTACTCGGTGGCGGGGGGTCGCTCGCCGACTGCTGCGCCGCGTTCGACATCGAGCTGACCGGTGCGCACCGGGCGCTCGTCGACGCCACCGCAACGGCGGAGTTGCTCGCCGCGTTCATCGCGAGCACGGAACGCACCTACTGGCTGCCCGCGTTCGACGCGGTCACTCCACTCGCCCCGCACGTTGGGCAGCGCGCCGCATGGTTCGTACGCGAGGACGGCGACTATGCGCCGACCTTCCTCGAACGAATCGTCGACCGGGTACCAGACGTCGCCGACACCGCCGAGCAGGCCGAGTACCTCGCGCTGCTGGAACGCTGCCTCCTCGACCGGTACCTGTCCGAGCATGAGATGAATGCCCTGGTCGCCCTCGCCGACCAGCTCGGGGTTGGTCGAGCCACAGCCGAGCGACTTCACCTGCGGTACTTCGAGGCGCTCGTCGCGGCGGCCTGGGCGGACGGGGTGGTCAGCGAGCTCGAACGCGACGACCTCCAGACGGTGGCTGAACTGCTCTCCATTCCCCAAGAGATGGTCAGGAAGGCACTCGAGGCACCCGGGGTCGAAGATGCAACGCCGCCCGCCGCGACGGGGTTCGACCTGATCGTCGGGGATGCGATAGTACTCACCGGCGAGATGCTGCGACCGCGTGCGGCCTGGGAGGCGGTACTTGCGGACCTCGGCTACGTGGTCAAGCCGGCGGTCACCAAGGCCGTCAAACTCGTCGTTGCCGCCGATCCGGACTCGCTCTCCGGGAAGGCGAAGAAGGCGCGCGACTACGGCATCCCCATCGTGGGCGAACCCTGGCTCCTGGACCTCGCTGCCGCTACAGTCTGAACGCCGAGATCCCGCGGCAGGATTGGCCTTCAGTTGATCGGCCGATGACGACGCTGTTTCGTTCACGGCTCGCCTCCGAGGGTCGGCCGTACACAGGTTTTGCCCTCCACGGGCAGAGCTCACGCGGGACGCCGATGCGCGACTGGCGTCCCTCGCAAGCCTGCCCGAAGAGGATCCGGGTGGAGAATTCACCGAAGCCATTCGATTGCTCGCGCAATGAACTCGCGGGACGCGGTTCTCAAGTGTTGGCCGTCTGCCTCTACTAGGTCTCGGAACCGTACCCCGAGATCCTCCGAGAGCATGGCTCTGCTCGTGACGGAGTCGGGCATGTCGCCGTACCCGTGTGCGTGGAGCGCGACTGACACGACCTCGGTGACTTCCCATCCGGCGACCGCGGGGGGTGCTGCCGGCGACTGGGAACGAAAGGGTCCCGGCAGTACAACTGAACGCAGGGAGAGCAACGTCCGGGTTACCTCGCTCGGGTGGCCCGGCTCGAACGTGGCTGCGTATGCCGCCACCAGGCTCTCCATCAGCTTTCCCCGCTGCGCGCGCAGGTTATGAAGCGCACGAGCGTGCCAGGCGAGCAGCGCCGCAATAACGCCGAACCCAATAGTCAGCGCCAGCTCGACCACCCAGCTGTCCTGTCCGTTATGAAGGAAGACGGACATTACGGAGAGTGTCGCGGCGAGCATCGCCGCGGTCCAGGTGAGCTGACTCCAGTGCGCTTGGTAGGGCCGCGGCTTCGGTGATGCCGACAATAACGGTGGCGAAGAGGCAGAGCATGCTGCGCTGAGCAACAGTCCGAGCACTGCCAGTAGCAGGGCAGCGAGCTTCACAGCGCCGACCGACCTCGCCGAACTGAATGACTCCTCCGACAGCACGGTCACTGAAGCAGCGATTCCGGCCGGCAGAATCGTGAGCCAGGCAAGCACCGCTAAAGACCACCAGACAGGCGCGGCACCCCGCCTCATCCGCGCAGTCAGACGCCGGTAGGTTCGGGCACGCAACTGGACGGTGCCCGCGGATGCAGCAACAGTCCCGGACAGCGCCGCAAACACCGTGAGTACGGAGCTAGCAATGGGGTGCCTCACCACAATTGCGAGCACGGCGCAAACGATCATTATCGCGATCGCACCTCCGAACCACAGCCAGATGCGGCGGCGCCGACTAAGCGCGGCACGGCGGGCCACGCGTGATGCGAGATCCTCGCCTCGCGGCGTGATTGTGAGCTCTGTGGCCACGGCCCACAAGTCAAGAACCTTCGTCTCCGCTTGCTCACTCATTGACTGATATGGGATGACGCCCGATCTGGCCCGCAATGTAGCCGCGCAGCGCCGGATCGCACACGTACACATAGGTGCCGAGCATGCCTCTTGTCAGGAGGACCCCGTAGATGTTGCGGATGAACTCCAACAGGTCGTCGTCGGAGTAGGCGATCCCGCGTTGCTTGTTGTTCTCTTTGCCCTTCGCGTCCCGATACGAGGCGCGGTCGATGTAGAGCCGTCGGGAGTGGGGGTCGTAGCGGAGGTCGTTGCCAATAATGACGCCTGCGTAGTTGAGGTCATAACCCTGGACGGTATGAATAGACCCGACCTCGTGGATGGATGCCGGACTATTGATCCAGTCCTTGGCTTGGCTGTTCCAGCGAAGGCGCACGCCATCGAGCTCGATATCGAACGCTTCCTTGTCACGATTGCTCTTCCACTCCCATGCGTAGCCGGCGACCAGGCGGGCGAGGCCATGCTCGTCGTTGCGCTTGAAAATTTCGCGTCGCATCGCCGCGAGGTTGTCGAAGAATCTCAGGTCATAGTCACCGAAGTCGGGGCGCTCGGTCGTGTTGGACCCTCCCCGCAGCGTGTCCCGAACGAATTGCACATAATCGGCGCCTGCACGCACGCGCATCTGGGTAGACAGCGGGTACCGGCGATGTGTCGACCTTGCCTGGTCCACGAGTGAGCGGAGGACACTCTGAGGCAAGTCAGCCGGTCGTACGGTCTGCTCGAGGTCGAGCAGATAGATCTGGTGCCGGCTCCGAGCGCGGATCCAGTCCAGCTGCGTCTTTGACGGGTCGTCAGCGCCAAAGAGCTTTTCGTTGATTGTAATGAATCGCTTGTTGTTGACGCCCGACGACTGGTTTGCGCGCTGGTTCAGGCGATGAGTTTCGTCGACAATCAGCAGGTCCCATGGCTGATCTGATGTCCCCACGTCGAAGGGCGTCAGAATCTGTGCCTCCGTGACCTTTGGTGTTTTCTTGAACACACGCTTGATGGATTCGCGCAGGGACTGCTGAGGTACGACGAAACCGATCCGAAGTCGCGCGAGCAGCTCGCGATTTCCAGGGACGAAGAAGTCGGCGAACATCGAGTCTGCTTCGACTTCGTCTGCATCATTGTGGTCGCGGATGTCTGCGAGGAGCTTCAGCAGGAAGATCGCGATGATGGTCTTGCCCGTCCCGGGCTGTCCTTCGATCACGCTCGTGGATGACGCTCCGTCGCCGAGGTCGGCAAGTAGTCCCTCCACAATGTCCTCGACCGCGATCGCCTGTTCCGGCGTGAGCACTTTGAACGGCGACAGTTTGAAGAGGTCGCTGTTCTCGATCTCAGGGATGCTGCGTTGGAAGATGCCGTCTGATCGCAGCTTCTCGAAGATGTCTCGGAAGCTCTCTCGGTAAAGGTCGCGCTCGTAGTACCGAGCATCAATGATGCCCTCGTTGCCATTCATCACCGTGAACTGTCCGTCGCCCGCGAGCCAGCGGATCAGATGAGACTCCAGATCGAGGCACGCCGACTTGTTGAAGGTGTCGTCGATGACGACGCGCACGCGCCGGAATGTGTTCTTGGCAGGGTTGGCGAGATGCTGGCGCATGCGAGCAGCGGCGTTGACCGTCTCACCGACGTAGACGGCCCCGGCACCAGCCGAGTCGGCACCATCAAGTACATAGACCACAGGCCAGTTTCTTCGGCGCTCGTCGCCAGCCACCCAGCCCGAAATCGCGCCTGTCGTGAAGTTCAGGCGCTCGATCTCAAAGGGCGTCATACTTGGTGCTCCGTCCCCGGGCCCGATCGGCCGGGTATTTCTCTCCAGTCGCGACAAGTTTCTCGAGCACGATGTCGTCGAGGTCGACCCCGAGCCGCGCGGCGAGCAGCGTGCAATAAGTCACCACGTCAGCAAGCTCGGCTCGCACCAGCGCCTCGTCTGCATCGTCGCTCCACTGGAAGCACTCAAGGAGCTCCGCGGCCTCGATCGCGATGCTCTTTGCGAGGTTCGCCGGAGTGTGGAACTGGGCCCAGTCGCGTTCTCGAACAAACTCTTCCAGCGCCTTCTGAACCCGCTCACTCGTCACGATTGCGACCGTATCAGGACGGCGGCGGAGACTTCGCCGGATGCCTAGTCGCCCCGGTCGCAACCCCCCGCTCCGCTAGCGTATGGAGCAAAGCGAGCTGGGTCGGTGGGAGGGAGCAGGATGGCGGGGTTCCCGGATCTGCAGGCTGGGTTGTATGAGACGCTCGTCACTTCGGGCCTGCAGGGACGCCTCCACTCGCAGGGTGGGCTGCTGCCGACCATTGAAGCTGTCGACGAAGCGGATCAACCACACGTACTCGCCCGCCTGGTCTACGAGGAAGCCGTTCGGCAGCTTTCGTCCATTTCAGGTGAGAGTGAACGCCTCGAGCTCGTGAACCGTCTGTTAGGAGACATCGCCGCGTCTCCCGACTTTGTGGTGGCACCGGCACGTCAGCTCCAGCGACTCTCGCCTCCCGCTGGTCCGGGAATCTCGACGTATGGCAACGTTCGGCCGACTACGCCGCTCAGCGAGGCAGCGCTGCTCACGAACACCCGGGGCGAGCCGAACCTGAACGCCGAGCTGAAAGCGGAGATCGATACGGCAGACCAGGTCGATCTCCTCTGTGCTTTCGTGAAGTGGCACGGGGTCAGGCTTCTGGAGGCGGAACTAGCTCGGCTCCAGCGCCGCGAGGCACCCTTCCGAATCATCACGACCACCTATATGGGCGCCACCGAGCGGGCCGCTATCGATCGCTTGGCGCGTGAGTTCGGCGCGCAGATCCGAGTGCAGTACGACTCAATGCGTACCCGTCTGCATGCAAAGGCGTGGCTCTTCCAGCGCCGCAGCGGCTTCAACACTGCGTACGTGGGCTCGTCGAATCTCTCGAAGGCAGCGCTGCTCGACGGCGTGGAGTGGAATGTCCGGCTGTCGGGTGTGGGCACGCCGGCGCTGCTCGAGAAGTTCCAAGCCACGTTCGAGACCTATTGGAACGATGCCAGTTACGAGGTGTACGACCCAGATCACGATCGGGACCGACTCGACGATGCGCTCGCGGAGGCCTCCGGAACGCGGCGTCACGACCGGATGACAGTGTCTCTATCGGGTCTGGAGGTGCGCCCGTATCCCTATCAATTGGAGATGCTAGACGCACTGGACGCGGAGCGCGAGGTGCATGGCCGCCACCGAAACCTCGTCGTTGCGGCGACGGGTACCGGCAAGACAGTCCTGGCGGCCTTCGACTACCAGCGACTCGGCGGCTCGGAGCGTTCGCTGCTATTTGTTGCCCACCGAAAGGAGATTCTCACCCAGGCCGCTCGTACCTACCGCGAGGTCCTGGGCGACGCGAACTTCGGGGAGAGTTACGTCGCGAATAGCCGGCCAGAGCGGTGGGAACATGTCTTCGCAAGCGTTCAGTCCCTCACGTCTTACGGGGTTGAAAACATCCCTGCCCATCACTTCGACGTCGTCGTGATCGACGAATTCCATCACGCTAGCTCGGCAACGTACCGCAAGCTCCTAGACCATCTCGAGCCAAAGGAACTACTGGGACTGACGGCGACTCCGGAGCGCGCCGATGGCAACGACGTATTGAACTACTTCGGTGGACGCGTGGCAGCGGAGCTGCGACTGTGGGACGCCCTCGGCGAGGAGCTCTTGTCGCCCTTCCACTACTTCGCAATCGCAGACGGCACCGACCTGTCGAGGATCGCGTGGGTGCGCGGGGGCTATGACGCCACACAGCTTTCGAAGCTCTTCACAGGAAACGAGGCGCGCGCACGAATTGTGGTCAACGAGGTTCTCGACAAAGTGATTGACCCGCTCGGCATGCGTGCACTCGGCTTCTGCGTTGATGTAGCGCACGCGGAGTACATGGCGAGAGTGTTCAACGAGGCGGGGATCCCCGCCCTCATGATCAGTGGTGACGGGCGCACACAAGCGCCGCGCGACGAGGCTCTTCGCCGGCTCCGCAGTCGGGAAGTCAACGTTCTCTTCTCGGTGGAGTTGTTCAACGAGGGACTTGACGTGCCCGACGTGGACACGGTGCTTTTCCTGCGTCCTACCGAGAGCGCGACCGTTTTCCTTCAGCAACTGGGTCGTGGCCTGCGCCGCACCGCGGACAAGGCCGTGCTTACGGCTCTGGATTTTGTAGGTCATCAGAGCAAGCAGTTTCGTTGGGACATGAAGCTGCGTGCACTGACGGGGCTGACGCGCCAAGCAGTCGCCCGCCAGGTCGAACACGGCTTCCCCTTCTTGCCGTCCGGGTCGCAGATCGTGCTCGACCGGCAGTCCCAGCATCTAATTCTCGAGAACTTGAAGGAGCAGGTGGCCAATCAGTGGCATCAGCTCGCTTCTGAGCTGCGCTCGTATGGAGACATCACGCTGGAGGAGTTCCTGAGGCAGGCAGAGGTCGACCTCGCTGACGTGCTCAAGAAGGGAAAGCGGGGCCGTTCATGGACCGAGCTTCGAAGAGATGCTGGGCTTCCAACTTCGGGCGGGACGGGGCGCGAAACTGACCTGCTGAAGCGCGTTCGCGCATTGGTCCACGTGGACGATAGCGAGCGCACGCGAGAGTATCGGCATCTACTGGCAGACGATTCGCCGGAGTACGCGGAGCTGTCCGTACGAAGCCGTCTATTCGCCTCCATGCTGTTCTTTTCGCTGTGGCCCGATGGCGGCGGATTCTCCTCCGTCGAAGACGGGTTGCGCGCTCTCAAAGCTGAACGAGCAGTGCGTGAGGAACTCGTCGCGGTCATTGAGCTCGGCTTCGACTCCGCGCGACACATTCCGACCGCGATGGCGGGCAGACTCTCGTGGACGCCGCTCCAAATACATGCTCGATACCAGCGCGAGGAGGCGCTCGCCGCGCTTCGTTACGCGAACCTGGGCCGGAGGCCGAACTCGTTCCAACAGGGCGTGCTGTTCGTAAGAGACGAGAACGTGGATGCCCTCTTCATCACGCTCAAGAAGTCGTCCGCGGGATTCTCCCCAACCACCATGTACCGCGACTATCCGATCAGCCATGATCTCTTTCACTGGGAAAGCCAGTCAGCAACAACAGTCCGGTCCACGACTGGGCAACGGTATCTTTCCGGATCGAGTGACGTCCTACTCTTCGTGCGTGAAGAGAAGACCAACGAATTTGGTACCGCCCCCTACCTCTTTCTCGGCACCGCGAAGATCGTGCATTACGTGGGCGAGCGGCCGATAGCGATCACCTGGCGACTCGATCGACCCATGCCTTCGGACTTCTTTCAAAGAGCGTCGGTGGCGGCGCAATGAGCGTTGTCGTCGGTGCGGTGATCGTACGCGATGGGCTGGTGCTGGCGGCACGACGGACTCGACCCGCCGAACTCGCCGGCCAGTGGGAGTTCCCGGGCGGCAAGGTCGAGGAAGGCGAGAATCTTACAGACGCCCTTGCGCGGGAGCTCAAGGAAGAGCTCAACTCGACCATCAACGTGATGGACGAGGTTAGGGACGCTACCTCGCCATGGCGTATCAGCGATAAGCATGTTCTACGGCTCTTCCTTGCCACAGTCGTCACCGGTGAACCGACCGCTGGGGAAGACCACGACGAGCTCCGCTGGTTGCTGCCGGGTCATCTTGGCGATGTCGCGTGGCTGCCCTCAGATCAGCTGGCCTTGCCCGCAGTAAGGAGAGCAGTGGAACGACGAGCTGCGCTCTAGAACTAGGGCCCCATACGCGCCCTGCGGTGGCCGCACGGCGTGAACGGATGGCCCTGGACTGCACCGCGCCCGCCGTTCGCTACGCACCCGACGAGTTGTCTTCCTTCGACACATCAGCCGCCCCAGCGTTCGGATGCGACGCAGTGCTCGTCGTCGAACGGCTGCTAAGCGACGCGCGCCAGCGCGGAGTCTGCAAGGAGTGAGCGGCGAGAGCGGAGGCGTGACCGATCGCTACACTCTTGCCGTCGGAGGGAGGCGCCTTCTCCTCCAAAGACAGTTGACGACGTTTCCCGCCATCTATCCACATCTGTCACCGGCCGCGTTGACGGCATCCGATCCATGTTCGACACTGGCCCGATACCGACCCTCAACCCGGCATCGATCGGAGGTCGAGATGGGCACTATCACCCCGTACGAAACAGCGCAGGGCCGCCGCTATCGCGTGCGCTACCGCAAGCCTGATCGCACCGAAGCGCAGAAGCGCGGCTTCACGACGATGCGCGAGGCGAAGCTCTACCTGTCCATGGTCACCGTGTCCAAGTCGAAGGGCGAGTACATCGATCCCGTGGCGTCGCGGGTGCCGGTCCGGATGTTCGCCGATAGTTGGCTGCGGTCGAAGCAGCCGCCGATGTCGAAGCCTTCGTACTACATGACGCTTGAGCGGGCGTGGAAGAACCACGTCGCTCCCGTCTGGGCAGACAGAGAGATCTGGTCTATCCGGCGGTCCGAAGTTCAAGACTGGGTGTCAGAGCTCGCGACGCAGAAGTCGCGCACGGTCGTTCTTCGCGCGCTGGGAGTCCTCGCCGGCATCCTCGATGTCGCGATCGATGATCGTCGCCTTGCGAGCAATCCGGCGCGCCACATCCGCAATCTCCCTCGGAGCGGCCCGGCCAAGCGCCGCGTCTATCTCTCGCACGACCAGGTGGCGACGTTGGCGGCATGCTCGGCGCATCCGACGATGATCCTGACCTTGGCCTACACCGGCCTTCGGTGGGGCGAGGCGACCGGGCTGCGCGTGCGGAGCGTGAACCGCCTCCGTCGACGCTTCGTGATCGAGGAGAACGCGGTGATGATCGCGTACGAGATCCACGTCGGCACGCCCAAGACGCACGAAAAGCGCTCGGTGCCTTACCCCGCACGGCTCGATCCGATGATCGAGCAGGCGTGCGCCGGCAAGGGCCCGGAAGGACTGCTGTTCGGCGACGGCGTCAACCACATGCGCAACTCAGGCGCACAGGGATGGTTCGCGAACGCGGTCCGCCGTGCGCAAGCTGTGGACCCGTCGATCCCGCGGCTGACGCCTCACGACCTGCGCCACACCGCCGCATCGCTCGCGATCAGCTCCGGCGCAAACGTGAAGGCCGTGCAGCGGATGCTGGGACACGCGTCGGCGGCAATGACGCTCGACACCTACGCCGACCTCTTCGACGACGATCTGGATGCCGTCGCATCGCGCCTCAACGACGCCATGCCGCTCGTGGCGCTGCCGTCAAGTCCGCAGACCCGCTACGCCCGGCCGACGTGACGTCGGAGAGCAGATTGCTCAACTTTTCGACGAGGCTCAGGACGCCTGAATTGCTCGATTTCGTCGTTCTGAGGCGCCGAACGAGGCTCCGTGAAGGGCGTCGAATCTGCCTCGGTTCCGGCTCATAGCAAACTCAAATGCGGCCAAAATGCGGCCAAAAACGCAATCTGAGTGGTCTGACCACAGAAGAAATACCTGGTCAGAGGCAAAAAAAGACGGTGCCCCTGGAGGGACTCGAACCCCCAACCGTTTGCTTAGGACGCAACTGCTCTTCCATTGAGCTACAGAGGCTGGCTGATCGATTCTACCGACGGCGAGACAGCTGGCTGACCGCCGCAGTCAGCCGGCAGCGGTCTGCACCGCGACCACGACCTTGCCGAGTGCCTGGCCGGTACCCACCCGTGCCAGCGCGGCGGGCGTCTGGTCGAGCGGGAACACGGGGTCGATCGAGATTCGCACCTCCCCGGAAGCACAGCGCTCGACGAGTGGCGCGAAGTGCGGAGGGCCTTGGCGCACCGCAAGTACGCCGAGCCGCCTGCCGCTCACGGCGCCGATCAACGCCCCGATCGTGACGATGCGCAAGAGCGCGCGCACCGTGCCTCCCACGATGAAGTAGCGCCCGCGGGCGGCGAGCGCGCGACGATATGCGTAGACCGAGCGCGAGGCGACGAGGTCGATGATGAGGTCGTACGGGCCGGTGCGCGTGAAGTCCTCCGTGCGGTAGTCGATGACGCTGTCCGCTCCCATCGACCGCATGAACTCCAGCTTGGCGGCGTTGTCGACACCCGTGACGACGACTCCGGCGCTGCGGGCCAGCTGCAGGGCGAACATGCCGGTCCCTCCGCCCGAGCCGTTCACGAGCATCCGGTCGCCGGCTTCCGCATGGGCGACCGCCTGGAGCGCGATCGCGCCGGACTGCGGGATCGTGGCGGCCTCGATGAAGGAGAGGGAGGGCGGCTTGAGGGCGAGCTCGCCCTCGCCCGCGATGGCGTATTCGGCGAACCCGCCTTTGCGCATCAGGACATCTCCGAACACCTCGTCACCGACGCGAAACCTGGTCGATCCGGGTCCGAGAGCGGCGACACGGCCGGCGATGTCGGATCCGAGTGTTCGGCGCCTCGGGCGCGTCAGTCCGCCCAGCCGTGCGTATGCGGGACTGCCCCGAAGCGCCTCCCAGTCGCTCAGGTTGACACCGGTGGCGACGACCTGCACGAGCACCTCGCCGGTGCGCGGCGTCGGAACCGGCGCGTCCTCGACCCGCAGCTGCTCGGGTCCGCCATAACGGTCGTAGACGACGGCTCTCATGTCTTCTCGCATCAGCCCTCATGGTGCAGGTCTCGGCGTTCTCTCACAACCCGTGCTTTCGAACTCGCGTCGAGCGTCTCCCGAGACCGGGACCTGGTCGCACCGGATCACGCCGAGTACGTCTTCGCACTGTGCGACTCCCGAGAGCCCGCCCCGTGGAACGCATCATGTAGGTCTCCGCGCAAGCCCTTGAGAGCCCCTGGCGTCACGGCAACAATGTGCGAATGCGAACGATCGAGAGACCGCCGTTCGAGTTCACCGGTGACTGGAGCGGGCAGTCCGTCGCGACGGCCATCCACAACGGCCACGATGTGCGGCCCGAGATGGCGGCCGAGCTCGTGCTTCCGGAAGACGACAGGCTCCGCGAAGAAGATCCGCACACCGATGAGCTGGGGGCGCTCATCCCGGCCCGCGTGATCGTGAACCGGTCCCGCTTCGAGGTCGATCTCAATCGCTCGCGCGAGGAGGCCGTCTATCGCACGGCGGAGGAGGCGTGGGGCCTCGAGGTGGTCCGCAATCCACCGCTCGACGAGTCGATCGTCGCCGGTTCGCTCGAGGTGTACGACGCTTTCTACGCTGAGCTGGCGCGGCATCTGGACCGGGTGGCCGAGCGCGGCCCGTTCGTGGTATTCGACGTGCACTCGTACAACCATCGGCGCGATGGCGCGGATGCCGCGGAGGCGCCGCCCGAGGAGAACCCCGAGGTCAACGTGGGCACGGGCTCGCTCGACCGCGACCGGTTCGGGGCCGTGGTCGACGTGTTCATCGAGTCGCTCTCGACCACCGGCACGTCGTCGGGCCCGCTCGACGTTCGCGAGAACGTGCGCTTCCGCGGCCGGCAGCTCGCCGCCTGGACGCACGCCCGCTATCCCGACCGGGCGGTCGTGCTCGCGCTCGAGTTCAAGAAGACCTTCATGGACGAATGGACCGGCCGGGCCGATCGGGCGCGCATCGACGAACTCGCCCGGGCGCTGGCATCCACCATTCCGTCGCTCGAAATGGCTCTTCGCGAGGTGGCGATCTCGTGACCTCAGAGCCGGCCCATCACGGCGATGCCGTGGGACCCGAGACCGACGTCATCGACGTCGGCGCCTTCTCACCCGCCGATCTGGGGGCCGACCACGCGATGGCCGCGCTGGCGGGCAGTGTGCGGTTCCTCCTCGAGATGACGCCGGTCAACGCGGATGAGGTGCGCGCAGGGTTCCTCGCCCAACCCGAGACCGATCCGGTGTTCGAGTACCGGCCCCTCGACGTCGACCCCGATGTGCTGGACGCTCAGGTGGATGCGCTGCCGCTCGATGCGGTGACCGACACGACGCTCGCGGCGCTGCTCCGAAGCCGGCAGCGTGAGATGACGCTTCGCGTCCAGATGCTGCGCGCCCGGAACACCCCGGAGTTCCTGCAGCTCTCGATCGCGCAGTACGGTCCCGTGCTACCCGCTCTCGTGAGCACCGCCGAGGATCTGCTGCACCGCCTTCCGCACGGACGGCTGGAGAGCGACTCCGTCGGCGCGCAGGAGTTCCTCGCCGCGGCGAAGGCCGAGATCGCGCACTACCGGTCGATCGACCCCGACGCTCATCTGCACGCCGAGATCCGCGACGATGTCTCGGGCGTGCTCGTCGAGGGCGACACGCTCCTCATCTCGCACAACGCCGCCGTGGCGGGTGCGCGCGTGAACGCCCTCCTGCAGCACGAGGTGGGCACGCACCTCGTCACGCACGTGAACGGCCTCGCCCAGCCCATCCGCATGCTGGGCGCCGGACTCGCGCACTACGACGAGACGCAGGAAGGCCTTGCCGTTCTCGCCGAGATCGCCTGCGGCGGGCTGACCGCCTCGCGGCTGCGTCAGCTCGCCGCGAGGGTGGTGGCCGTGCACGCCGTGGTGGGCGGGGCAAGCTTCGTCGAGACGCACCGCCTGCTCACGGGCTACGGGCTGCCTGCCGGAAGCGCGTACAGCGTCGCCATGCGGGTTCACCGCGCGGGCGGCTTCACCAAGGACGCCATCTACCTGCGCGGACTGGTCGCCCTCCTCGAGCACGTGGCGCGCGGCGGCACGCTGGACCTGCTGTTCCTCGGCAAGTTCTCACTCGAAGACCTTCCGCTCGTCGAGAACCTCGCCGCTCGGGGCCTCCTCGCCCCCGCGCGGCTCATGCCGCGGTACCTGTCCGAGCCCGAATCCGCCGGCCGCCTTCGCCATGCCGCCGCTGTCGACGACCTCGTCTCGCTGGTCAATGCCTCGGCGCTGCCCGACGACGGCGGCCAGCCGTGAAATGCGCCCTCCACCCCCGCCACCCCTTTGAGGAGTTCAGATGAGAATCGGCTTCGTCGTCAACGACATCGCCACCGAGCAGCCCGTCTACACGACCACGCGCCTCGCGATGAGGGCTGCGGCTCTCGGACACGACGTGTCGGTCATGGGGCTCCGCGACTTCGGGTACGAACCCGACGGGTCGCTCTCGGCGATCGCCGCCGCCACTCCGGCAGGCAAGCGCTACCGGTCGCTCGACCGCTACCTCGACGACGTGCAGTCCACGACGCGGCAGCGCACGCAGCTCGGCGACTTCGACGTGCTCATGCTCCGCGCCGATCCCGCCGCCGAAGCCGGCGAGAGCGCCTGGGCGAGCACGGCCGGACTGGCCTTCGGCCGGCTCATCGCCGAGACCGGCGTGCTGGTGGTCAACGATCCGCGCTCTCTGTCCGACGCCATGTCGAAGGCGTACTTCCAGCATTTCCCCGAGATCGTGCGCCCGCGCACGCTGATCTCCCGTGACGAAGAGCGGGTGCGCGAGTTCATCGACGAGCTCGGCGGTCGTGCCGTGCTCAAGCCCCTGCAGGGGTCCGGTGGCTCCGGCGTGTTCCTGGTCGACCTGCAGCAGGAGCGGAACATCGCCCAGATCGTCGAGGCGATCGCTCGCGATGGATACGTGGTGGCGCAGGAGTACCTCCCGGCAGCCGCCGAGGGCGACGTGCGGATGTTCGTCATGAACGGCCGGCCGCTCGAGATCGACGGGGTCTACGCGGCGTTCCGCCGGCGGCCGGGCGAGACCGACGTGCGGTCGAACATGTCGGTGGGCGGAACGGCCGAGGCGGTGAAGGTCACCGATGACATGCTGCAGCTGGTGGATGCCGTGCGCCCCAAGCTGCTCATCGACGGCATGTTCCTCGTCGGCCTCGACATCGCAGGCGACAAGCTCATGGAGGTCAACGTCTTCTCGCCCGGCGGCCTCGGCTCGTGCCAGGCGCTGTACGACGTGGACTTCACGACGGCCGTCATCGAAGACCTCGAACGCAAGACCTGGATGCGGGCGCACTACGGCAGCGAGCTCCCCAACGTCCAGCTCGCCACCGCCTGACAGCTCCCGGCATCCCGCCGGCTGGCCCGTGCTCAGGTGGCACGACACGCCGGATGGGCCGACGCGATACGGCGTGTTGCGCCACCTGAGCCCGGCGGGGGACGGGCGAACGACGCGGATGCTGTTGCCTCGACGGCAAGATCTGTGATTCTTGACATGGTGTCGGGTGTCATGCGCACGGGATACGTGCCGCGGTCTGACATGGTGGAGGCGTCGTCGCGAGCGCCGAGGAGGGCGCTCGCAGCATCTGTGTCCCATCCGAATCAGAGGATCGCATGACCCGCATTGGCATCGTCGCCGAGGGGCCCGGGGAGTCCCGGGTCGCGGCGACTCCGAATACCGTCCCGAAGCTGATCGCCCTGGGTTACGACGTCGTCGTCGAGTCGGGGGCGGGCGCGGCGTCGTCGTTCCCGGACGCCGCCTACGTGCGTGCGGGGGCGACGGTGATCCGCGGGACGGCGGCGTGGTCGTCGCCGATCGTGCTGAAGGTGAATCCGCCCACGCGGGAGGAGATCGACCGGCTGGCCGATGGGGCGACCATCATCGCGATGCTGAGCCCGGCGTTGCGGCCGGAGCTGGTGGAGGCGCTGGCGACGCGGGGGATCACGGCGATCGCGTTGGACGCGGTGCCGCGGATCTCGCGGGCGCAGTCGATGGACGTGCTGAGCTCGATGGCGAATATCGCGGGGTATCGGGCGGTGGTGGAGGCGGCGCACGAGTTCGGCCGGTTCTTCACGGGGCAGGTGACGGCTGCGGGCAAGGTGCCGCCGGCGAAGGTGCTGATCGCGGGTGCCGGGGTGGCGGGGCTGGCGGCGATCGGCGCCGCGTCCAGCCTGGGCGCGATCGTGCGGGCCACGGACCCGCGGCCGGAGGTCGCCGACCAGGTCCGGTCGATCGGTGGCGAGTACCTGCCGGTGGTGGTGCCGGAGGAGGCGCAGCAGGTGTCGGCCGACGGGTATGCGAAGGCGACCAGCCAGGCGTATGACCGGCGTGCGGCGGAGATCTACTCGGAGCAGGCCGCGGATGTCGACATCATCATCACCACGGCGTTGATCCCGGGTCGGCCGGCGCCGCGGCTGATCACCGCCGCGGATGTGGCGAGCATGAAGCCGGGCAGTGTGATCGTCGATATGGCCGCGGGCCAGGGCGGCAATGTGGCGGGGTCGGTGCCGGGGGAGCGGGTGGTGACCGACAACGGTGTGGTGATCCTGGGGTATACGGATCTGCCGGGGCGGTTGCCGCAGCAGGCGTCGCAGTTGTTCGCGACGAACCTGGCCAACCTGGTGAAGCTGCTCACCCCGGGTAAGGACGGGCAGCTGGTGCTGGACTTCGATGATGTCGTGCAGCGGACGGTCACGGTGGTGCGTGACGGTGCGGTGACCTGGCCGCCGCCGCCGGTGCAGGTCTCCGCCGCCCCGGCGGTGACGGCGACGGATGCTGCCCCCCAGGGCGCTGCGGCGGGCTCGGCGACCGGGGCGGTGGCGGGGAGGAGGCCGTTGTCGGCGGGCACCCGGGCGGGGTTGATCGTGGCGGGGATCGCGGGACTGTTCGCGGTGTGCGCGTTCGCGCCGCCGCCGTTGCCGCAGCATTTCCTGGTGCTGACGTTGGCGGTCGTGGTCGGGTTCTACGTCATCGGGCATGTCGCGCACGCGCTGCACACGCCGTTGATGAGTGTGACGAACGCGATCTCGGGCATCATCGTGGTCGGCGCGATGGTGCAGATCACGCTGCCCGACCTGACCGTGCAGGTCCTTGCCGCGGTGGCGGTGCTGCTGGCGTCGATCAACATCTTCGGCGGTTTCGCCGTGACCCGTCGCATGCTCGCGATGTTCCAGAAGGGTGAGACCCGATGATCGCGGTCGCCGGTCAGATCGCCGGGGCGGCGTATATCGTCGCGGCGCTGCTGTTCATCCTCAGCCTCGCCGGGCTGAGTAAACACGAAACCTCCCGCCGCGGGGTGACCTTCGGCATCATCGGGATGGCGATCGCGTTGATCGCGACGGTGGTGCTGGTCGCCGCCGGCGCCTGGGACACCCCGTCCGGGGCGCTCGGGCTGACGTTGCTGGTCGTGGCGGTGCTGATCGGCGCGGCGATCGGGCTGTGGCGGGCGCGGATCGTGCAGATGACCGGGATGCCGGAGCTGATCGCGCTGCTGCACTCGTTCGTCGGGCTCGCCGCGGTGCTGGTGGGCTGGAACGGCGCCCTCTCCGACACCGGGCTGACCGGGGCGCTGGCCGACATCCACCACGCCGAGGTGTTCATCGGCGTGTTCATCGGCGGGGTCACCTTCACCGGGTCGATCGTGGCGTTCCTCAAGCTCTCCGCCCGGATCTCGTCCAAACCGCTGATGCTGCCCGGCAAGAACGCCCTCAACCTCGGCGCGCTGGCCCTGTTCCTGGTGCTCACGGTCTGGTACGTGATCACCCCCGAGCTGTGGCTGCTGGTCGCCGTCACGCTGCTGGCGCTCGCGCTCGGCTGGCATCTGGTCGCCTCGATCGGCGGCGGCGACATGCCCGTGGTCGTCTCCATGCTCAACAGCTACTCCGGGTGGGCGGCCGCCGCCGCCGGGTTCCTGCTGAACAACGACCTGCTCATCGTCACCGGCGCGCTCGTCGGCTCCTCCGGCGCCTACCTGTCGTACATCATGTGCAAGGCGATGAACCGGTCGTTCCTGTCCGTCATCGCCGGCGGGTTCGGCATCGCAGCGCCCCGCACAGACGGCGACCAGGCGCACGGCGAGCACCGCGAGATCGACGCGGAAGCCGCCGCCGACCTGCTCGCCGGCGCCTCCACCGTGGTCATCACCCCCGGCTACGGCATGGCCGTCGCCCAAGCCCAGCACGGCGTCGCCGACCTCGTCGCCAAACTGCGCGAGCGCGGCGTGGACGTGAGATTCGGCATCCACCCCGTCGCCGGACGCCTGCCCGGCCACATGAACGTGCTGCTGGCCGAAGCAAAAGTGCCCTACGACATCGTCCTCGAAATGGACGAGATCAACGACGACCTGTCCGGTGTGGACGTCGTACTCGTCATCGGCGCGAACGACACCGTCAACCCCGCCGCCGCCGAAGACCCCGGCAGCCCCATCGCCGGCATGCCGGTACTCCGCGTGTGGGAAGCGGACAACGTCATCGTGTTCAAACGCTCCATGGCGTCCGGTTACGCCGGCGTGCCCAATCCGCTCTTCTCCCGCGACAACGCCCAGATGCTCTTCGGCGACGCGAAAGAGAAAGTCGACGAAATCCTCTTCCAGCTCACCCGGGTGTGAAAGCGGGAATTACGAGGCGGCGTGCGTCAGTGCGCCGCCTCGTACGCTTCCAGAACGGATGCCGGAACCCGGCCGCGTTCCGACACCTGGTACCCGTTCTTCTTCGCCCATTCCCGCACGCCGCTGTAATCCTGCTGACCGCTCCGGCGGCGCCTACGTCCGGACGAGCCGGAATTCGTCGCCCCTCGCGAGGTCGAGACGGTGCGAGCCGCCTGGGTGTAGCGCTCCAGTGCGCCACGGAGAGCGGCGGCGTTGTCGGCGGTGAGGTCGATCTCGTATGCGACACCGTCGAGCGAGAACAGAACCGTCTCGCCTTCGCCGGATTCGAGGAGGGTCCCGTCGAGGTCGTCGACGAGCTGGTGAACAATTCTTCGGGCCATGAATGTCACAATACGCCAAATTGCTCACGCCTACGATGAGGAGATCGTGAATTCGCGGACTGAAGCAATTCGGGTGCGAGGTGAATTGCGTTGCGCGATGACCGGTCTGCCGGGCCTTTCTTTCCCGAGCTGCAGAGAACTCAGGGAAGGAGGCCGGCGCGGCGTGCGGTGACCACCGCGGCGTGGCGGGTGGAGGCATCCAATTTCGCCATCGCCGATTGCAGGTACGACTTGACCGTGCCTTCTCTGAGTTCGAGCGTCGCGGCGATCTCGGCGTTGGTCGAGCCCAATGCGGCGCAGGCGAGCACGTCGACCTCGCGGGGCGAAAGCCGCACGTCGAGATCGAGCGATTGCTCGGTGTCGTCGTGCGACAGGGCGGCGAGCCGCTGCTCGAGGCGATCGAGCCGGGCTCGCACAGCCGGGTCGTCGACGATCGCCGTGATGCTGCGCAACTCGGCGTACGTCTCGCGCAGCTCCTCCCGTGTCGTCGCGGGCATCGTGACGGATCCGGTGCCGGTGGGGGAGAGGGTCAGCCTGCGCTGCACCTCGTCGCGGATGCGCAGTTCGCTCGAGAGCTCCTCCGCGACGGCGAAGGCGGGCCGGGCGACGACGTCGCCGACGGGCGACTCCGACCATGAGCCGCAGTAGATCACGCCCCGGGCTCGGCCGGCGACCATGATCGGAAGCGCGAACAGCGTGGAGATGCCTTCCCCCAGCACGGCGCGGTCGTAGTCGTGCGTGATGCTGCGCGACGAGCGGTAATCCAGTGCGAGCCGAGGGCGCTTCTCGACGAGGGCACGGCCGCCGAGTCCACGGGACGCCTCGACGACGAGGCCCTCGAGCCGGCGGGTGCGGGCGCCGTGGATCGAGGTGACGTGGACGGCGTCGCCGGAGGCGAGTCCGCCGAAAGCGACGGGAAAGCGGGTACGGCGCACCAGTTCGGCGACGGCGTGATCGAGCACCTGGGCATCGCCCGCAGCACCGGCCACCGTGCCGACAGCGGAGCGGACCCCCGCGCGACTGCGATCGGGGGTCGGTGCGCGATGCGGGGAGGACACGCCCACGACTACCTACTTCCGGGGGTGACGGCGCCTTCGCCGCCTTTCGTAGCGCCGACCCTACCACTCGGGGCGCGGTCCATTCGGCCAGTCGATCGTCGTGGCGGTGGTCGACGTGCTCATGATCGTGTCGGCTCTGCGAGGCCCGGGCGGAAGAGCCGCCCGGGCCTCGTGGCGTGCGGGCGGCCTACACGCCCGCCGCCTTCGGTGCCGCGACCCCGGCGCGGGGCGCCTCGGGAATCGCCGGCCCCTGCTCGAGCTCGAGCAGGAACCTCTTCAGGTCGGGCCGCCCGCCGTACTCGCCGAGCGAGCCGTCGGCGCGCACCACCCGGTGCACCGGCACGACGATCGAGAAGGGTGTCGTCGCGCACGCCGTGCCCACGGCACGAGCGGCGCGGGGGATGCCCGCGGCGATCGCGACCTCGCCATACGACGCGGTCTCGCCGTAGGGGATGTCGCGAACCGCCTCGAGCGCGTCGCGGTGGAATCCCCGCACCAGCCGCCAGTCCAGCTCGAGGTCGAAGCGCTCCCGATCACCGTCGAAGTACTCCTCCAACTGCGTGATCGCGCGGTCGAAGACGTCGTCGAATGCGGCCGCGCCGGAAGACCTGCCGGACCGGGACGATGTGGCATGCGTCTCGTCTGCGGGGAGGGGAACCTCGCGCAGCTGCAGTGCGACACGCTCGATCTCGCCATGCAGGGGGCCGTCGAAGGGATGGAGCGTCACGATGCCATCGGCGGTCGCGACGATCAGGATGTCGCCGATGGGCGACGGGTGGACGCGGTAGCGGGGCGGATGCTCGGGGCTGGTCATGCGACCATCCTGGCCCCGGGTCGCGACGCGGCGGCGGGCTGCGAGCGCGAACTGTGGGAACACGCGCGGTCCGCCGTGCTGGGGAGGAGGGTCGATCCGGCGCGGGCCGGCGTGTGCAATACCGCGAAACTCAGGTCCATTGCAAGTGCGCGGCGCGAGCCGCGTTTAGGGTGGCACGTGTGTGGCGAGCAGATCGGAGCGCTGTGCTGGGCTCATCAGACGCCGAGCGCGGGTACGAGGTGACCCCGGGCGATCTCGGTCTCGCCGAACCCGGCGTCACGGTCGTGCACGTCGCGGAGCCCGAGCGCGACCGGCTGCGGCTGCAGTCCGCCGCTCTGGGCGGACGATCGACGCTGCTGCACTTCATCGACGGCGAGGACGCCGCCATAGAGATCACCAAGGCGCATCCCGGCAGCCTCCCGCAGTTCATCACCGGACGCTCGACGCTGCTGTCGAACCTGTTCCGTGACGAGGTCGCCCTCCGCAACGCGCGACTCGCCGCCCAGCGGATCACGGCGAAGGACCAGGAGCTGCGCACCACCCGTGGCCTCGACACCGTCCGGCTCGCCGTCGGTCTCGCGACCTGGCGCATCGGCGGCACCGCGTGGAACGCGCCGGTGCTGCTGCGGCCGCTCGCGATCCGCCGCCACCACGGCGACTTCGAGCTCAAGCTGCACGGCGTCTTCACCGTGAACCCCCAGCTCGTCCGGGCGCTGCGCGCGCACTTCGGCATCATGATCGACGCCGGGGGACTGGCCGCGCTCGCGTACGAGGGCGGCCTCTTCAAGCCCCAGCCTGTCATCGATCACCTTCGCGCGCTGACCGCGTCGATCGAGAGCTTCGCCGTGAAGCCCCGCCTGCTCGGCTCGACCTTCGTCGACGTGGGCGGCGACATGGCGCTCGACGCCTCCGACCTCGACCACCGGGTGCTGAACGCGCTCGCCGGGCACGTCGCCGACCGCGAGTCGCTCACGATCCGCCGCGACGGACCCGCGCCCACCAACCCCGACGAGCGCGCGCCCGCTGCCGACATGCTGTTGCTCGACGCCGACTCGGAGCAGGAGCGCGTGCTCGCGCGGATCGCCGACGGTCAGTCGCTCATCATCCACACGCTTCCCGGCACCGGCGGCACCCAGACCGTCATCAACGCCGTCGGATCGCTGGTGCGCGACGGCAAGCGGGTGCTCGTGGTGAGTGCCCGGCGCTCCACGCTCGACGGCGTGCGTCACCGCCTCGCCGGCATCGGGCTCCCGGGTCTGGCGGTCTCGCCCGACCGGCTGCAGCGCGACCTGATCCGGGCGATCGGCCGCAACGAGAAGGCCGAGGCGCCCAAGGTCGCCGACATCGACGACGCCCTCGTGCGGCTGCGGGGCGTGCTCCGGGACTACCGCTCGGCCGTGACGGCGCGGCATCCGTCTTTCGGAGTGTCGGTGCTCGACATCCTCCGCGAGCTCGCCCAGCTGGCCGAGAGGGGCGTGGCCCCCGCCACGGAGACCCGCTTCGGCAGTGCGGCGCTCACGAGCCTCGCGGACCGCCGACAGGAGGCTGCGGCCAAGCTGGCCGCGGCGGCCCGGCTCGGCGAGTTCCGGTTCGGGCCCGACGACTCGCCCTGGTACGGCGTCTCGTTCGCGACGGTCGAGGAGGCCCGAGGGGCTCATGCCCTGGCAGGCAAGCTGCACCGCAGCGATGTGCCGACGCTTCTCGAACGCGGGTATGAGATGGTCGCGCAGACGCACATGCGCCCGTTCCGGACCATCGCCGAGCTCGGGGTCTACGTACGTCTGCTGCGCGGCATCCGCGACTCGCTCGACAAGTTCAGCCTCACCGTCTTCGAGCGGCCGCTCGCAGAGCTCATCCATGCGCACGCTCCCCGCCGCGACGCGCCCGAGATGAACGGCGCGAACCGGCGTCGCCTGCGCCGGCTCTCGCGCGAATACCTGCGGCCCGGCGTGCATGTGCCCGATATGTACGAGGCCCTCGTGCGAGTACAGCAGCAGCGCACCGAGTGGCAGCGATACGTCGACCCCGGTGTCACGCCCGGGGTGCCCCTGGGCCTCGGCGACGTGCAGGTCGCGTGGCAGCGTGTCGAGGCGGAGCTCGGCGAACTCGACACCGTGCTCGGGCGCACCGATCCCCACCGGCTCGCGACGCTCCCCGTCAAGCAGCTCGTCCGCACACTCGCGGGCCTCGCCGCCGACTCCGACGTGTTCGACAACCTCAAGGAGCGCGCGACGCTGCGCAGCGAGCTCGCGGCGATGGGCCTCGAGCCCCTCCTGCTCGAGCTGTCGGTGCGCCACGTGCCCGAGGACCAGGTGGCCGCGGAGCTCGAATACGCGTGGTGGCAGTCCGCGCTCGAGCTGCTGCTGCGCACCGACCGCGCCGTGCTCGGGGCGAACACCGCCGTCGTCGACCGGCTCGAGCGCGACTTCCGGCTCGTCGACGAGGCTCACGCGGCAGCATCCGGACCGCTCCTGGCCGCCCATCTGGCGACGCAGTGGCGCATCGGCATCGTCGACCACGCCGCCGAAGCCGAGGGACTCAAGCGCGCGCTCAAGCGGGGGGCCATCACGCCCTCCGAGCTCATGACCGTCGCGCCGATGCTCTCGCGCACGCTCGCGCCCGTGTGGCTGGCCTCGCCCTACGAGGTGCCCCGCATTCCCGACGCGGTCTCGTTCGACGTCGTCGTGCTGGCGGATGCCGGGGCCCTGTGCCTCGCCGAGGCGGCGCCCGCGCTCCGCCGGGCGGGGCAGGTCGTCGCCTTCGGTGACCCGGTGACGCAGAAGCCGACGCCCTTCCACGTCGCGGCGGGCTCGGCCGTCTCGGCCGCGGTGCCGCCGCCGGCCTCCATCGTCACGACGGAGCCCGCCGCCCCCGCCGCCGACGACGAGGTGCCGTTCGACTCGACGAGCGTGTTCGAGCGGCTGGCCGAGCTCCTGCCCGTCGAGACGCTCACGCGCTCGTACCGGGCGGGCGGGGAAGACCTCGCAGCCCTCGTCAACGAGGCGTTCTACGGCGGTGAGCTGGTGTCGCTGCCGTGGGCCGGGTCGTACCTCGGTCGCGGAAGTCTCGCCGTCGACTACGTCGAGGGAGGTCACGGCACCCCCGACCCGGTCACCGGCGCCGTCGAGAGCCCCGACTCCGAGGTCGCCCGCGTCGTGACGCTCGTCGTCGAGCACGCGGTCAACCGCGGCACCGAGTCGCTCATGGTCGTCACCGCGAGCGCCCGTCACGCCGAGCGGGTGCGCACCGCCGTCGAGGCCGCCTTCGCGGGTCGCTCCGACGTCGCCGACTTCGTCTCGCGCGACACCGCGGAGCCCTTCTCGGTGCTCACGCTCGAGGAGTCCGTCGCCGAGAGCCGCGACCGCGTGATCTTCTCGCTCGGCTTCGGCCTCACCAAGCACGGCCGGGTGCTCAGCGATTTCGGGGACCTTTCGTCGCCCGACGGTGAGCGGCTGCTCACCGTCGGCATGACCCGCGCCCGGCGCTCGATGGTGATCGTGTCGTCGATCCGCCCGTCCGCGTTCGACGACGGTCGCCTCGAGTACGGCGCGGCCACGCTCATGTCGATCCTCAGCGGCATCGCCGCCCGCTCGCGGGAAGCGCGCCTCGAAGACCTCGCCGACCCGCTGACCCGCGCGCTCGCGCGCGAGCTGCGGCGCGCGGGGCTCTCGGTCGACGTGCACTACCGCGGGCTCCTGCCGCTCGTCGCCCAGTACGACGGCAAGGCCGTCGTGGTCGAGAGCGACCCCGAGACGATCGGGGAGTCGCTGCGCGAGTCCCTGCGTCTCCGGCCGCAGATCCTGCGGCGCCTCGGCTGGCACTACGTGCGCGTGCACTCCTTCGATCTCTACCGCGACCCCGCCGACGTCGCCCAGCGCATCGCGGCGATGCTGGGCGTGCCGCCCGACGCACCCCGGGTCGACAACGAGACCCAGCCCCTCGATGTCGTCGAGTGACCGGCAGCGGATCGAGCGGGTCCGGGGCTCCCGGCGGGCGAAGCTGACGCCGGCGCCGGGCACGACCGCCGAGCCGACCCCGGGCGATGAGACGACGGATGACGCCTCCCCGACCGATCCCGAGGGCCACGGGAGCGAGGCATCCCGCTCATCCGGTCCGAACGACGAGCGCCTGCGCCGCGACGTGCCCCCGCACTATTAGCCGCGAGCGTATCGAGGTCCCGCTCGGCGAGACGACAGCTGACCGCCGAGACCTAGGGAGAACCCCCACGTCTCGGCGGTCAGCTGTTGTCTCGCCAAGAAGGGGAAAGGGGGAGCGAGGGAGTGGATGACGTCGGTCAGAGGCGGGTCGTCGGCGCCTGGCGCTGGTTGCCGTGGTCGAGCAGGTCGCGGATCTGCACCAGCAGCTCCTGCTCCGTCGGGAGCTTCGGCTCCTCGTCGGCGGGGGTGACGCCGGCACGCGCCGCGGCGCGCTCCTTGATGCGGTTCATCGGGTAGACGAAGACGAAGTACACCACGACGGCGACGGCGAGGAAGTTGATGATCGCGCCGAGGATCATCCCGAAGCCGAAGAACACCTCGTCGCCGTTCATGTTGACGACGGTCCACCCGACCTTCTCCAGGCTGCTGGCGTTGAACACCAGCGCGATCAGCGGATTGATGAGTCCGTTGACGATGGCGGTGACGATCGCCGTGAACGCCGCGCCGATGACGACCGCGACCGCCAGGTCGATGACGTTTCCGCGCAGGATGAATTCCTTGAAGCCCTTGATCACGATCACTCCCGGGGGTCGTTCCGCGTGGGGGATGCCGGAGGATCAGGCTCCGGACGACGCGGGAGAGGCCTTCGCCTCGGATTTCGATGATGCCGAAACAGGCGATGAGGCGCCAGCCGAGGCATCCGATCCGCCGCCCGCCGTCGACCCGCCGTCCTTGGCGCCGGCGCGCGAGTCGGTGCGGTAGAAGCCCGAGCCGTTGAAGGTGACGCCGATCGAGCCGTACTCCTTGCGGAGCGGCCCACCGCATTCGGGGCACTCGGTGAGGGCGGGGTCGGCGAAGGACTGCACGGCGTCGAAGCGGTGACCGCACTGCTTGCAGGCGTAGGCGTAGGTGGGCATGGCTCTCTCGGTGATTCTCGATCAGCGCCGCGTGGGCGCGAGGGTGATGGTGCGGGTGGGAGTGACGACCCCGTCGACGGGCTGGTCGAGCTCGTCGCTGGGCACCTCGTCGACGAACTCCGAGTCGAAGACGACGGCGTAGACCGGAGGGCACCGCTCCATGGAGCCGAGGGTCTTGTCGTAGAAGCCACGGCCCCAGCCCAGTCGCATCCCGTTGCGGTCGACCGACGCGGCCGGGATCACGAGCAGGTCGACGTCGTTGACGGCGATCGGCCCGAGCAGCTCTCCGACCGGCTCCGGGAGCCCGTACATGCCCTCGGCGATGTCGCCCTCCGGTGTCGCCACGGCCCAGTCGAGCAGGCCGTCGGCGCGGGTGATGGGAAGGAGAACGCGGATGCCGCGCGCCACCGCATCCGCCACGAAAGAACGGGTGCCCGGCTCGGCCGGAGTCGAAAGGAAGCACGAGATCGATCGCGCGCCATGTTGGTCGACGAGCGCGACCAGCTGGTCGCGGATGCCCGCCTCGGCCGCCTCGCGCGCCTGCGGCGACTGCATCTGGCGGCGCTCCCGCAGTTCCGCGCGCAGGGCGCGCTTCGCATCGGCGATCGCGTCGGACATGGTGTCGATTCTACGGTGGGGCCGGGGCACCTCGTCCGGCACCGGCACCAGGCCTGCGGCGCGATGCCGTCTAAACTCGGGGAATGCCCCACAAACCGATCAAGGCCGTCATCCCGGCCGCAGGTCTCGGCACCCGCTTCCTCCCCGCCACCAAGGCGATGCCCAAGGAGATGCTGCCTGTCGTCGACAAGCCGGCCATCCAGTACGTCGTCGAAGAAGCCGCGCAGGCGGGCATCGAAGACATCCTGGTGATCATCGGGCGTAACAAGAACGCGATCTCCAACCACTTCGACTCGGTTCCCGAGCTCGAGGTCAGGCTCAAGGACAAGGGCGACCTCGATCGCCTCCACCGGGTGCTGGAGTCCAGCGATCTGGCCGACATCCACTTCGTGCGGCAGGGCGAGCCGAAGGGCCTCGGGCACGCGGTGCTGCGGGCCAAGGCGCATGTCGGCGACGCCTCGTTCGCGGTCATGCTCGGCGACGACCTCATCGACGAGCGCGACGAGCTGCTGACCACGATGATCGCGGAGCACGAGCGGACGGGTGCGGCGATCGTCGCCCTCATGGAGGTCGACCCGGAGCAGATCCACCTCTACGGCGTCGCCTCGGTGGAGTCCACCGACGGCAACGGCGTGGTGAAGGTGAGCGGGCTCGTCGAGAAGCCGAAGGCGGAGGATGCGCCCTCGAACCTCGCGATCATCGGCCGGTACGTGCTCTCGCCCGACGTCTTCGAGATCCTCGAGCGCACCGAGCCGGGCAAGGGCGGCGAGATCCAGCTGACCGACGCCCTGCAGGAGCTGGCCGCCGATCCCAACGGGCCGGGGGTCTACGGGGTGGTTTTCCGTGGCCGTCGCTACGACACCGGCGATAGGGTGGACTACATCAAGGCCATCGTGCAGCTCGCGGCCGATCGCGATGATCTCGGCCCCGCGCTGCGTCCCTGGTTCAAGGAATTCGCGGCAACGCTCTGAGGCCGCCCGTTCGAGGGAGTCACGTGGATCTGACGGCTCCCCGCACGCACGGGTCGGTGTCGATCCGCCTCGTGCGGCAGCGTGACGCGCGCGTGCTGCAGAACGAGCTGCTCTCCAACCGCGGGTGGCTGCGGCCCTGGGAGGCGACGAGTCCCGACGGGCCGGTCTCGTTCGACATGCGCGTCGGCGTGCGCCGGCTGCTCCAGCAGTATCGCGACGGCGCCGGCGTGCCGTTCGTGATGGAGTCGGGCGGCGAGATCGCCGGCCAGCTGAACGTGTGGGGGATCGCCCGGGGGTCGCTGGCCTCGGCCACCATCGGCTACTGGGTCAGCGAGCGCTTCGCGGGTCGCGGCATCACGCCGACCGCGGTAGCTCTCGCGACCGACATCTGCTTCTCGGAGCTGCGCCTGCACCGCATGGAGATCTGCATCCGTCCCGAGAACCGGGCGAGCCTGCGCGTGGTCGAGAAGCTCGGGTTCCGGTACGAGGGGCTTCGCCGCCGCTACATCCACATCGACGGCGACTGGCGCGACCACTACGCGTTCGCGCTCGTGCGCGAGGAAGTGCCCGAGGGCGTTCTCCAGCGGTGGGTGTCGGGCCGCGCGCCGCAGGACGCGGCGACCGTCCCGCCTGCCGACCGCCTGCACGCCTGACCCGCACGCCTGAGTCGCCCGCCCGCGCGCCTCGCGCGGTCGGAGTCTCGCCGATCCGCCGCCGTCGAAAGCGCGACCTGTCTTGCGTGACACGCGACCCGATGCCGGGGGTGGTGGCATCCGGTCCCCTACCGTGGTGTTCATGGGTGGGCAGGTGCTGGGTGGGGGAGTGATCGTTCTCGTCGCCGTGGCCTTGTGGATGGTCTACCTGCTGCCCACGTGGCACAGCCGACGTCAGTTCGACGCCGCCGAGCGCAATGCCGTGCGTCTCAACCAGGCGCTGCGCGTGCTCGCCGAGACGAGCGAGACGCCGGAAGAGGTGCGACTCGAGCTCAACGCGCGCACCGCCGCAGCGCAGCAGCGGCTGGCCAAGCGAGCGCTTGCGGAGCGCGAGCAGGCCGCCCTCGAGACTGCCCGCGTCGACCTGGAGCGCGCGCGCACCGAGCGGGAGCGCGCCGAGGCGGCCGCGCGGGTGGACCGCGAACGGGCACGGGCAGAGCGCGTCGCCGCCGAGGCGGCCGCGCGCGTCGACCTCGAGCACGCCCGCGCTGCCCGCGCCGAGGTGGAGGCGGCCGCGCGCTCCGAACTCTCCGCGGCCCGTGCGCTGCCGGCAGCCCGCCGGGCTCGCGCGCGACGCGCCTTCCGCCTCATCGCCACGCTCATCGGCCTCCTGGGGCTCGCCCTCGCCGGGTGGGGTGTCTTCGAGACGATCACCCTCGGTGTGCAGACCCTGATGTGGGCCGGTGTCGGTCTGGTGACGGCATCCGGTCTCGTTCTTCATCGTCTCTCGCGAGTGGCCGCCCGCGCGGTCGCGAAGGCGACGGATGCTGCGCCCCGGCGTGCCGCCGAGCTGCAGGACGTGGCCCTCGAGCAGGCGCAGCGCGAGTGGGCTCCGCGCGACCTGCCGCGCCCCCTCACGGCGTCCGCCGGGTCGCGCGCGGCCGCTGTGCTGGATGCGCAGGCCGCCCGGCATGCCCTTCGTCAGGCGGCTCTCGAAGAGGCGATGCTGGCCCGCACCGCCTCGGCGCAGCCGGCCTCGATCGACTCGGCGCGCACCGCGCGCTCGGCGTCGGCCGACTCGGATTTCGCGCGCATGGGATATGTCGACGACGCCGAGATCGAGGCCCACGTGCGGCAGCTGCTGACCCGTCGCGCGGCCGGCGAATAGGCCCCTCGCCGGGCTCCGTCGATTCGGAGCGGGACTTCAAGCGTGATAGTGTTTTCGAGGTTCACGGGCCTGTAGCGCAGTTGGTAGCGCGCCTCGTTCGCATCGAGGAGGTCAGGGGTTCGATTCCCCTCAGGTCCACCGATAAGTCGCCCGATGAGCGGCGATTTTCTCCTCTCTGTAAGAGTTCAGACCTCCAGCAGAATCCGCTACGAGTCCCAGTCATGGGACTCAGGGACTGTTGGAGGTCATTTTGTTGGCGATTTCTAGCCACTGCAGCACCCTGCGAGCCAGCGCGCGGTCAACGGACGGTGGCCGGCGATGACTCGCCGCAAGACGGGTCTCACGCGTCGCAACCCGGCTGACTTCGGCACGATCGAAGAGCGCGGTGGACGCTACCGCGCATTCTTCCGAGTCAAAGGACAGACGATCCGGGCGCCGCAGACGTTTCCGGATCGCAAGTCTGCTCGAGCGTGGCTCGCAGACCAGGAGCGAGCTCGTTCAGTTGGGACGAGGTTTCACACCAAGAGAGCGACCCGAAACTAATCGCCAGCTGGCGCGACTCGGCCCCCTACGGCCGCAGCGCATTTGCGTCCCACCCGAGGGGGAGTAGCGCGGAAACCACATGGGCGCGCCAGGCGCGCGCCGCCGCAGAGATCGTCGTGAGAGCATGTGTCAAATGCGTCTGCCCGCTGAATGTCAGGCTGACCACCTCTACACCAGAATCCAGTAGCCGACCGGCAAACGCTTGCGCCTCGGGGGCCAGTATGTCGTACTCGCCAACCAGGATATGTGTGGGTGGGAAGGCGGACAGATCCTCGCTGAGCAGCGGGGAGACATGCGGGTGTTCCACCGTCACCCGATCTTGAATGTACAGCTGAACGGCAGCCGCGAGGTCTTGCCGAGTTTGCTCGAACTCTCCGGGGGGTGCAGCGTACGGGGTGTAGTGGCGCTGTGTCGCATCCAGAACGGGCGCTTCCAGGATGAGCGTCGCGATGCGCCAATCCGGCAGGCGCTCGGTCAGGCGCAGCGTCAAGGCCGCGGCGATGTTGCCGCCCGCTGAAAAGCCACCTAGCGCGATTCGCGTCGCTTCTACATCGAGCCCGTGACGGTCGGTCAGCAACCACTGAATGACCGATTCACCCGCATCGATTGCGGCCGGATACGGGTTCTCGGGTGCGAGAGGGTAGTCGACCTCGACCACGGTCACGCCAGCTTGAACTGCGATGTGAGCGCACCGGTCGAGGACATCCGGTGCGTTGTAGCTGCGAAGCCACCATGCACCGCCAAAGAAGTAGACGAACACCCCTCCGGTGGTAGCACCCGGTGGCTGAAAGATACGGATAGGAACCGGCGGTCCTCCATAGGCGTTCGGTACGGACCGCTCCAGAGTTGTAGCGGGGCTGATTCGGGGCGGGAAAAACCTCTCCATCACGTCGATGTACTCGGCCTCCAGGCGGCGACGTCGTGCGCCCACGTCACCGCGACGCGGGTCCTCAGGGAAGCGCGGTCCCTGCTGGGTGATGATCGGGTCGACGGGCATTTCAACCTCGCATTCTTTCGAAGGCGGCCGCCACGTCTGCTTCCCACTCAGCAGAGCTGGCAAGACCGCGAATCAGGAACGATCCGTGAGTGACGCCAAGGTGCCGACTGACGGTCACCGGGACTGATGCCTCTCGGAGCCTGGCTGCGAAGTTCTCGGCTGCTGGAGTCAGTGGGTCGACCTCGGCCGTCGCTATGTGAACAGGTGGCAGGCCATCAAGGGATTCTTCGCAGGCTGGTGAAGCCCGTGGGTGGTCGGGAGCTGTGTCTTGAAGGTAGATGGAGCGCACGACATCTCTTCGCGGGAGACTGTTCCACTGTTGAAACTCCTCGCGCCACGCTGCGCTCGGGCGAAGATCAATGCTGGGGCACTCCAGCACCAGTCCGGCCAAGGCGTCCTCTCCCGCGTCCCGAAGCACAAGGGCAGCTCCAGCCGCCAAGCCACCGCCGGATGAGATGCCGTCAGCGAGTATGGCGTCGGGGCGTATACGTAGTTGACTCGCGGAGTCTCTCACCCAGCGGATCGCTGCGACCACGTCGTTCAAGGCGGCAGGAAATGGGTATTCGGGAGCGAGCCGGTACTCGACGTCGACTACGACGTATCCCGACTCCGCACGCGATTTCGCGAGGGCGAAGTGGGCATGGTCGTGCGTGCTTCCAAAAGCGAAGCTCCCGCCGTGGACGAGAACGACGGCAGGAAGAACCTCCTCGCCGTGGGGTCGATGCACAAGCACCTCGATCTGCGCGGTGTCGGAGGGAATCACATGGGATTCAACTTGGGTTGACGCCGGGACGTAGGCACCTTTGCCCACCAAGCGTTTGGACACCTCGAGAGCCCGCCGCCGCAGCTGCGTATAACTCGTGACGTCAACTTGAGGCACCATGCGCTCGATGGCCGCCCGACGCGCGAGCGCGACGATAATCTCGGGACGAGGTCGAGGCGCCGCGCAGTCGGGTCTGCGTTCGAGGATGTTGCCCGCGTCGCGGTGTCGGGCATCAGCACTCACGCGGCACTCCGGCTATCAAGCCCGTTGCAGTGTTGCCTCGCGACTCAGGAGTGTCGCCCCTTGCGGATGTCATCTCTTCTCCGGCTCTCGAGTGCCTAGGCGATATCGATGACGGCCTTGAGGAAGCCAGAGGGTTTGCGGATCATGGCTTCGAACGCTTCATCGATCCGGTCGAAACTGAATCGGTGCGTGACAAGGCTTCCGACGTCGATTCGTCCAGAGGCTTGAAGCTCGAGCGCTGCGATTGTGCTCCGGCGGAGAAGTGCGCGATCCCGCACGTGGGCGTTGATGACGTCTATGGCTTTCCAGTTCCACTCGCGGACGTCAACGGTGCGCTCCGTTTGGTGGAACCCAAGAATCGAGATGGATCCATGGGGACGAACCAGTCGAGTTGCCAGGTCCAGGCCAGGCTGGGATCCCGACGCCTCGATGACGACGTCGTAGCCGTTCGTCCCTGGCGCGCCCGATGTGGCGAAGGCTGAGCCGGGCAGGTCGGACTCTTCCAGCGCCTCATCTGCGCCGCAATGCTTGGCGGCGGCCCGCGCGTCGTCTCGCGGGTCGATGGCGGCCAGATGTGCGACGCCGGCGTTGCGTAAGAGCTGCGTCATGATGAGGCCCATGTACCCCAGTCCGATGACGGCCACCTTCGCGCCGAGCGGAACCGGCGTCCGCCGTAGCCCCTCAGCCACGCATCCGAGCGGCTCGGCGAGCACTGTCGTGGGGTCCACCCCTGCCGGAATTGGGACGACGTCCTCAGCGTCCGCGAGAGCCAACGTGCTGTAGGAAGGGAAAATCCGCCCACCTACGAGCGCGCCAACGGCGAAGTCGACGCCGGCGCCAACTGCGGCGATTCGCCCCATTGGCTCATGGCCGAAGCGCACGGGAAGCTGGGCTGGCCCAGTCGCCCAATCCCGTAGGTCACTAGCGCAGACGCCATTGACGATTGGCTCGATCAGGAGCTGTCCGGGGCCCGGCGCGTCGATCTCTGATTCGTGCAGAGCTCCGCGCCGCGCTGCGAGGAGCTCGTAGGTCTTGGTGTTCATGATTGTCCCGTCGATGTCAGGCTGAGTGATTGAGATCCATGAGCGGCATGGCGCCATCGACCGCCTGCTGAATAAGGCGAACGTGGCGCGCTGCGTCCTCCAGCTTCGGCAGGGTGATGGTCGCGGTCCGTCCCACCCCTCCGTCGGCGAGATGACCGTAGAAGGACTGAAACAGTGCCTCCAATCTCGCGTTCGCGTCGACCGGCGAAACCCAGTACCGTCCCGCCGTTGTCGGACTCTCGTGACGGTCCAATCGGAGCGACGCGATGTCGGAAGTTCGCACAGTCTTTAGTGACTCGACATCCCCCAACGCCCAGGAGGCGCTGCCGCGTTGACCGTCGAGTTCGACGGTGACCGAGTTCATGTGCGCTGGAGAGATCTGTGAGACGACGAGCGAAGCCAGCGCCCCGCCGCGGAGCTGAGCGGTCGCAATGGCAGCATCATCATCTCCACTCCGCCGGTCGGGTGTCCGCCGCTGCGTCCTCGCCTCAAGGCGCGTGATTTGCCGGCCAGTCGCCACTTCGACCAGGTCGAGCAAGTGACTTCCGATATCGCTAAGTACGCGCGATGGCCCGGCCTGCTCCGGGTCATTTCGCCAGGTCGCGGCCGCGTCGATCTGCCAGTTCTGCAAGTAGGTCGCTCGCACCGTGTGGATGTCGCCCAGTGCGCCCGACTGCACGATCTGTACTAGCTGCTGCATGAGTGGCGCGTATCGGTAGTGGTAGCACACGGTGGACCGAGTTGATGAGCGACGGTCCAGCTTCGACAGGTCGTATGCGATCTGCGCGTCCGTCGACAGCGGCTTCTCGCAGACGACGTGGATCGCGGCATCGATGGCAGCGCGAACGTCGGCTGGGTGCAGCGCATTGGGGGTGCAAATGTGCACCGCATCGACTAAGCCAGACTCGATGAGCTGCGCACCACCCACGAACGCATTCGGGATGTGGAGCGCGGCGGCGGCCCTATCCACTGACTCACGCGTGGAGCCGGCAATAGCCACAACGTCCACATCTTCGACCTTCTGGAGTGCGCTTACGTGTGCCCGCCCGACTCCAGCAGTCCCAATTACGCCGACCCGCATCATCGCGCCCGAGCGTCCCGAGCCACCTGCGCAGCGACCGCAGACATGGTCGTGGACAACATCGCCGGCGACGTCAATTCGGTCGTTGCCATCAGAGCGGCCCCGTGAATCGCTGCGTTATGCCCCAGGTCGGAGCGCTCAATGCGCAGATCCCGAGTCGCCAGCGCAAGAGATCGCTCATAGACCGTCTTCCGCAGGTGGGCAAGCAATTCGTCGCCACCGCTCGTAACTCCACCCGCCACAACAAGAAGCGACGGGTTGAAAAAGTCCACGAGGACGGAGATCACCCGCCCTATATCTTCGGCTGCTTCGTCGAGGATCTGGCGACAGTCGTCGTCACCGAGGGCCGCTAGTTCGCCTACGAGTTGCGCGGTGATGGGTCGAGTCCCCAGCACAGCAGACAGCGACCTGCTCTGACCGGTCACGGCAAGCTCCTCGGCACGGGCAGCGATGGCGTCCCCACCAGCGGAAGTCACCAAGCTTCCGGCGCTTCCATTGGCGCCTCGATGTAGTTTCCCGTTAGAGATGAGACCGGCGCCGACCCAGGAGCCGATCTTGATCGTCAGTGAATTCGGCACACCGACGCCAGCACCTAGCTCCTGCTCAGCCAGCGCCATCAAGTTGACCTCGTTGTCGACCCACGCGGGGACGCCGAACCGAACCGCTAGTCGATCGCGAACAGGTTGGTCGTGCCAGTCGGGGTGTACCGGAGGATGTACGGGGCGGCCGGTCGAAAACTCCACCGGGCCAGCCACGCCCACCCCGATTCCACACAGCACGAGCGGCTCAATGCTGGCCAATAGGTCCGCGATAGCGGCCTCGAGTGCCTCCAGCACTATGTCGGGACCTTCCTTCATCGACAGAGGCAAAGTCTTCTCAGCCAACACGTCGGCACGGAAGTTGATGATGCTCGCCCGGATGTGGGTCATCGCGATCTCTGCGCCTACGACCACCAGTCGGTCCCGCAGCATCAAGCGCGTGGCGCGCCTGCCCCCGGTGCTGTCCAACTCGCCCGCCTCCACGATGAGGCCGGCATCCGCCAGCGACCGGACGCGCTCAGTCACAATCGCTTTGCTGAGGCCGGTCGCCCGGGCGATATCGACCCGGGATACGCCGTCTCGCGCAGAGCGGATGCTCGCCAGGACCGCGGCTGTCGAACCGAAAGCGCTGAGGTCTGCGCGCGGACTCTCGAGCCCGTCATTTTGGCCTGTCTGCACTGCTGCCCCTTTGACTGCGACGTCGATGTTGACATCTTTGGCTTGCGGATGAACGAAGTACATCCTATAGTCAGTCAAAGTTCGCTCGCAACCCCTTCCCGACTATGGCGGGCGTCAAGACGAAGGAGTCAGATATGCCCTCACGTAAGCTCGCATCGGCTTACCTAGTGCTCGCCCTCACCCTGCCTGTCGGCGCGCTCGTAGGTTGCGCCCCCGGTGGGAACAGCGCGTCAGCCCCGACTCCGCAGGGGCCCGTCAGTACCGAGCTCACCGATGAAGACATCACACTCACGATGTACACCGAGACCGGATTCCCGCTCTTCGATGAACTGGCGGCGGAGTTCGAACGTCAGTACCCCAATGTGACATTCGACATCATCAACGAGGAGCAGACCGCGCTCGAGACGAATGCTCCGAGGCTGCTCTCAGGCGATGATGCCCCGGACTTCGTCCGGCTCGACCTGAAGCCGGATCTGGTCCGAGACGGGCTCCTCCTCAACCTCCAGCCTTACGCGGAAGCGTATGGATGGACCGACATCCCGGCCTCGCTCCTCGCGCCCAATCGAGTGAACGATGAGGGCACGGTGCTCGGCGAAGGAGACCTCTACGGCTTCGGGGCAACGGCCAACCTCACCGGCGTGTTCTACAACCGAGCGCTCGCGGAGCGCGTTGGGATGGAGGAAATTCCCTCCTCGGTTGAAGAATTCGAGGCCGTCCTGGCAGACGCCAAGGATGCCGGCATCTTGCCCATCGTGCAGAGCAACGCCGCTGGTACTGCCACGTTGTCGTTTCAGTCGTTGGCCGATCAGTACGTTCCTGCACAAACCTTGCGGGACTGGATCTTCAACACTCCCGGGGCGAGCATCGAAACCGACGGTGCAGTGGAGGCAGCGGACCGGCTGCAGACGTGGATGCGCGAGGGCTACATCAACGCCGACACCAACGCGGTCGACTACACGACCATGGTTGGACGCTTTGTCAACGGCGAAGCGCTCTTCATGATTCTCGGCAACTGGCAATCCGCTGGCCTAGCGGAGCAGATGGGTGAAGACGCCGGATTCTTCCTTTTCCCTGCGGCCAAGACAGGCGGATCACTAACAGCCGCCTCGGTGTTCGGCGGTGCAGTCATCCCCGCCCGTGCAAAGCACCCGGACGCAGCAGCATACTTTCTGAACTGGATGGTCTCGGATCCGACCGCGCGGCAGCTGGCCCTGGACCTCACCGGAATGGTGCCGCCCCCCGTGCCGGGCGCCCCAGACCTCGAGGTCGTCCCGGGCACCACGGTTGCCGATGGGCTCGAAGCCTTCGATGCCCTAGTGGCAGATGACGGGGCCGTGGGGTTCCTCGACACCGCAACTTCCGGTTTGGCGCAGGACAGCATGACACCCTTGCTCCAGATGCTGCTGGACGACAGGATCTCACCCGAGGACTTCATCGCCCAGCTGCAGGCCGACTACGAGGAAGACCTCGACCGGTGAGCATCTCAGCACTGCGGTCCAGGGTGCCGCCCGCCGAGCCCGAGATTCAGAGCCTAAACCCCGGGGGTCGGAGCATGTCGCGCGCTCCAAGGGCATCGCGGACGTCGGCCGGTGGGCGGCTCGCCGGATGGTTGTTCGTCGCGCCGGCGGTCACGATGTACGCCGCCTTCGTCCTTGTACCGCTAGGCACGGCAGCGCAGTACTCCCTGTACGACTGGAACGGCATCGGACCATCCAGGTGGGTAGGCCTGCAGAACTATGTCGACATCCTGGTGGATCCGCGCCGACTGGCTCCCATCGGCAACGCCTTCTTCCTTATCGTCTTCTTCACTGTGGTGCCGGTATGTAGTGGGCTCGCGCTCGCCAGCTTGATTCGCACTCTCCGGAGCCGGGGCCTTGCCGCGGCAGGACGAACCGTGCTGTTTCTTCCTCAGATTGTTCCGCTGGTCGCGGCGGGTATCGCATGGTCGTGGGTGTACTCGGAGAACGGCGTGCTGAACCAGGCCCTCCGGACGCTCGGGCTTGGCTCGCTGACCCGCGCTTGGCTGGGCGACTTCGATACCGCCTTGGTCGCCGTAGGGTTCATCGGCACATGGGTACTCACCGGCTTGTGCACCGTCTTGCTCTTGACAGGAATGGGCAAGATCGACCCTTCGCTCTATGAGTCGGTTCGCCTTGACGGAGGCAACTGGTGGCACGAGTTGCGCGCGGTGACACTGCCGAGCCTGATGAACGAACTCGGGGTCCTCGTCACACTGACCACTATTGCCGCACTTGCAAGCTTCGACATCGTCTTCATCACGACCCGAGGAGGTCCGGGGACCTCGACGATGGTGCCCGGCGTGGAGGTCTACAGGCTTGCCTTCACGGAGCGGGAGATCGGGAGCGCCTCCGCCATGGGCGTCCTCTTGATGTGCCTGGTCCTGCTTGTAGTGCTCCCGATCCAACGCTTCTTCCGAGGACGGGCATGAAAACCGGGGCCCTTGAGACTGTTATCGGACGAGTCGCCCTACTGGTCGTCCTGATCGTGACGTTCGTTCCGTTCCTCACGATGCTCTCCGCCGCCCTTCAGCCGCAGGGCACAGTCCCGACGGGACTTCAATGGCCTGCGGACCCCCATTGGGAGAATTTTGCAGTCGCGTTTGAAGCCGCTCACCTGGATCGGCTCTTGGTGTCGAGTGTCCTCATCGTCCTAGGGGTGGTGCCCGTGTCCATCCTGTTCGCGACGATGGCGGGATTCGCCCTCGCACGCCTACGTCTCCGCGGTGCAGGGATAGTAGTGGTCGTTCTTCTCCTTGGCCTGACCATCCCGTTTGAAACGATCATCACCCCGCTCTATTTCCAAGTGCGCGCGATGGGCATCCTCAACACCGAGTTGGCGATCATCCTGCCGCTCATCGGACTCTTCATGCCCTTCTCGGTGATTTGGATGAGAGCCCATTTCCTCAGTGTGCCCAATGAAGTTTCGGAGGCAGCCCGGGTGGATGGCGCGGGGGTGTGGCAGGAGTTCCGTCGCATCCAGCTCCCACTTGCGGTGCCGCCGGTGGCCGCGCTAGCGATCTTGCTCTTCCTGTGGACTTGGAACCAGTATCTCCTCGCGATTGTGCTGCAGAACGATCCCCTCCGCCGCACGATGGCGGGTGCGCTCGGGGCATTTCAGGGGCGCTACGGCAACGACATGGTGCTTCTGAGCGCTGGAACGATTCTCATCATCCTTCCGACAATCATTGTCTTCCTGTTCTTCCAGAGACACTTCATCGCGGCACTCCTCCAGGGCGCCGTAAAGGGATGAGAGCGAGCAGCAACAGCGTGGACGGCAAGCCGCTCTCGGCGGCAGTCGAGTGAGGCACCAGGCGGTACCCCACTCGATCGACGGACCGCCCTGCTCTCGGCATGAATATTCTGGGGACCGCATGCGCGAGATCCTCGAAAGGAGCCACAAGAAATGATGGACCGAGACCGTTTCCCTATCGACCCGTGGCGGCTGGTGGAGAGGTCGTTCGACCTCGAGGACGCGGGCGTGACCGAGACGTTGTTCGCGGTGGGCAACGGCTACCTGGGCATGCGGGGGAGTCATCCCGAGGGGCGTCATGCGCTGGAGCATGGGACGTTCATCAACGGGTTGCATGAGACGTTCCCGATCCGTCACGCGGAGCAGGCGTACGGTTTCGCCGAGGTGGGCCAGACGATCGTCAACGCGCCGGACGCGAAGGTGATGCGCGTCTACGTCGATGATGAGCCGCTGGCGCTGGACGTGGCGGACGTACGCGAGTACGAGCGCGTGCTCGACATGCGCGACGGCGTGCTGCGCCGGCAGATCCTGTGGGTGACAGCGTCGGGCAAGGAGGTGCGGATCGACTTCGAGTGCATGGTGTCGTTCGAGGAGAAGCACCTCGCGGTGATGTCCGTCGAGGCGACGGTCCTAAATGCCGACGCGCCCGTCACCGTCAGCTGCCAGCTGCTGAATCGGCAGGACGGCGAGGACGTCTACGGCGGGGAGCCCGCCAGCCCGAAGCGCGCCGGCTTCGACCCCCGCAAGGCGGAGCGCATCCATGAGCGCGTGCTCCAGCCGCAGGAGTACTGGCAGGACGGCGACCGGTCGGCTCTTTCGTATCGCGTGACGGAGTCGGGGATGACGGTCGCAGTGGTCGCGGACCACACCGTCGATACCGACAACGAGTACGACACCCGGTACCTCGTCCAGCCCGACATCGCCAAGAACGTCTTCCGCGTGCAAGCGAGGGCCGGCGTCCCGGTGCGCGTCACCAAGGTGGTCAGCTATCACACCTCGCGCGGCGTCCCCGCGCGGGAGCTCGTCGACCGCGGCCGCCGTGCACTGGATCGTGCTCGCACCATCAGCGCAGCGGCGCTCTTCGAGGCGCAGCGGGAGTGGCTGGACGGGTTCTGGGAGCGGTCGGATGTGCGCATCGGCGGGCACGACGACCTGCAGCAGGCGACCCGCTGGTGCCTGTTCCAGCTCGCGCAGGCCGCGGCGCGCGCCGATGGCCAGGGCGTGCCGGCCAAGGGCGTGACGGGGTCGGGGTACTCGGGCCACTACTTCTGGGACACCGAGATCTATGTGCTGCCGTTCCTGGCGTACACGACGCCGTTGTGGGCCCGTAACGCGCTGCGGATGCGGTACCTCATGCTTCCCGCCGCACGGCGGCGCGCGTTCCAGCTCAACGAGGCCGGGGCGCTGTTCCCGTGGCGCACGATCAACGGTGAGGAGGCGTCCGCCTACTACGCCGCCGGCACCGCGCAGTACCACATCAACGCCGACGTCAGCTTCGCGCTGGCGAAGTACGTGCGAGCCACCGGCGACGACGAGTTCCTCTTCCGCGAGGGTGTCGACATCGCCGTGGAGACCGCGAGGCTGTGGGCGACCCTGGGCTTCTGGCGCTCCAGCGACGGCGTGCTCGACGGGGAGGGTGACACGTTCCACATCCACGGCGTGACCGGGCCGGACGAGTACACCACCGTCGTCAACGACAACCTGTTCACCAACGTCATGGCGCGGTTCAACCTCCGCTTCGCCGCGCGCACCGTGCGCGAGATGGCCGAGGCCGACGGAGAGGTCTACCGGCAGATGGTCGACCGGCTCGCGCTGGAGCCGGGCGAACCCGAGGCGTGGGAGCGGGCCGCAGAGGCCATGCACATCCCGTTCAGCCCCAGCCTCGGCATCCACCCCCAGGACCACGTCTTCCTCGAACGCGAGATCTGGGACCTGGAGAACACGCCGCCCGACAAGCGACCGCTGCTGCTGCACTTCCACCCGCTGGTGATCTATCGCTACCAGGTGCTCAAACAGGCCGACGTGGTGCTGGCACTGTTCCTGCAGGGCAACCACTTCTCCGACGAAGACAAACTCGCCGACTTCGAGTACTACGACCCGCTCACCACGGGCGATTCGACCCTGTCGGCCGTGGTGCAGGCGATCCTCGCCGCCGAGGTCGGCTACCAGGACCTCGCCCTGGAATACTTCCGCGAGTCGATCTTCGTCGACCTGGGCGACCTGCACCACAACGCCTCCGACGGCGTGCACGTCGCGTCCGCGGGCGGCGTGTGGACCGCACTGGTCTCCGGCTTCGGCGGCATGCGCGACCACTTCGGCGAACTGTCGTTCGACCCCCGCCTGCCCGCCGCGTGGCCCTCCCTCGAGTTCGTGCTCCACTGGCACGGCACCCGCCTGGTGGTCACCGTCACCCGTGACCGGCTCCAGGTACGCGCCACCGACGGCGACCCCGTCGGGTTCAGCGTCCGCGGCACCGGCTATGTCGTCGGCGCCGGCGAGGAGGTCGTCGTACCGCTCGACGGCCAAGGCCCGGTCATCCCGGGCCGCCCCTCCCTGCGCGAACTCGGCGACGCCCGCCGCGAAGACGGCTCGCTCCTCTCGGCATCCGCACCGGTGACCGCCTCAAGCGCGCTTAATGATGAGCTGCCTACATCTGCGCACGACGATCTCTCGCTGGTCGGATAGGTCTGGTTCATGCGATCGGACAAGCGAAAGTTTGTCTGATCGGACCTTTGTGTGGGGCGATGGTCGCCCGTGCTCAGGGCCTGGCAGGTGCTGAACTGTCGGACTCGATCGACGTCGTGCCGCAATCCGGCGGGTCCGGCTTCTCGCGTCCCGCCGGCCCGTCCGTCGTGCCCTGTGAGAAGGAGCGGGCGCGGTCCGCGACAGTCGCCGCCATTGCGACAAGCAAGGGCACCACGATGACCAGCAGTGCCGCGACATCGCCCACCGTCGTCTCATCCACCACGGCCTCCCGCTTCCCCGATCGCCACGCGAGGGCGGGATGCGCGCCCGCGTGTGAGCTGCGAGTACCGATCTTGCGCACGTGCTCGCGTGCTCGCGACGCTATCCGATCGGTGCGTCGCGCACGTTTCAGGCGGAAGAACGGTGCTGGCGCGCGATGGCGGCGGCGAAGGCTCGGGGAGCATCCCAGGCGGCGAAGTGCGCCGCGCCGTGAAGAGTAGCGGTGTCGTAGCCGAGTCGCTCGTGAAGGGCGGCCGCTGCTTCGTGTCGAATCCGAGGGGACCTCTCGCCGACGGTGACGAGGACCGGTCCTTGGTGTTCGGGTGGGGCGGCGGGTTCGAATGCGCGGAACATTGCCAGCTCGCTCGGTATGCGGGTGTGATCGGGCGGGGCCATCGCGATCGACCATGACGGTCCGTAGAGTGTCGCGCCCAGGCCCTCGAGGCCGCCCTCGGCGTACGCCGCAGCCACGGGCGCGAGGAGTCCCGGCAGCAGACTCCCGACGGCCGGCTCATGGGCGAGGGCACCCGCGAGGCTGATGCGATCGGATGCTGCGAGCGCGAGGGCGAGGGTCGCCCCGCCGCTCTGCCCGACGACCAGTGCACCTTCGGCGTGGGGTGCCAGCGCCTCGATCTCGGCCGTGAGCGACCCTGTGCACGGCCGCTCGAGGGCGACGACGTCGTGGATCCCGAGGTCGGCAAGAGCCGCGACGACCCTGTCCCAGACCGACGCGGTGGTCGCGATGCCGTGCAGGAGCACGATTCGGGAGGTCATACGCCAAAGCTACCGGCGCCCTCTCGGCGAGCTCGATGTGCTCGCGACGGCGTCCGGCCGTTCTCGGTGAGAATCCGGAAACACATTCTTCATACATTGCGCACCCTGGGTGAAACGGACGACCGCCATCGTCATCACATGGATACGAGCTCGGATCCGACCTTGGATACAAAGACCCCGAAGCGCAAGCATGCTTCGCGGTCGCGCCGCGAGGCCGCGTATCTGGAGATCCGCCGGATGGCGTTGGAGGCGGAGTTCCCCTTCTGGCAGCGGCTCCCTGAGGAGGGCATCTCCGAGCAGCTCGGCGTTTCGCGGACGCCGGTGCGCGAGGCCTTCGCGCGGCTCGACGCCGACGGGATCCTGAGCCGCTACGACGACGGCGGCTACTACGTCGCCGAACCGAATCTCATCGACCTTCGCGACCTGTACGAGCTGCGACTCACGCTCGAGCTGCGCGGCATCCTCCGCGCTTCCGAAGAGGGGGTCGTGCACGACTCGGAGATCCTCCAGGGGCTGCGCGGGGAATGGCTGCAGATCCAGCAGGCGCCGCCCCCACCCGACGGGAGCTTCATCGAACTCGACGAGTCGTTCCACGTGGGACTGTCCCGCGCTTCGGGAAACCTCGTGATCACCGAGACCCTCGAAAGCGTGAACATCCGCATCCGGCCGGTGCGAATGCACGACTTCCTCGATGCCGAGCGCATCGAGATCAGCATCGTGGAGCACCTCGAGATCCTCGATGCGGTGATCGCAGGCCAGATCGAGAGCGCCGCCGAGCTGCTGGCCCGGCACATCGGGATCTCTCTCGACGTGGTGGAGGAACGGGCCGCCCGGGCCATGACCAGAATGATGCGGCTTCGCAGCAGACGGAGGTAGTGAGATGACGAACGTCGTGGGTGCTCCAGAAGAATCCGATAGCTCCGCCGCGCTCGTCCCCATCCTGCGCGTCGAACGCTTCACAAAGCACTTCGCCGAGGTCAAGGCCAATACCGACGTCAGTCTCGACGTGCTTCCCGGTGAGGTGCATGCCGTGGTCGGTGAGAACGGCGCGGGCAAGAGCACGCTGCTGAAGATGATCTACGGCGTCTACACGCCCGACTCGGGCCGCATGCTGATCGACGACGCCGAAGTCGCGCTCGGCGCCCCCGCCGAGGCGCGCAGCCTCGGAATCGGCATGGTGTTCCAGGACCTGCGGCTGGTGCCCGCGCTGACTGTCACCGAGAACATGGCGCTCTCGCTCGAGGTCGGAGGCATCCTGCGCCCGCGGGCCTTGGCGAAACGCATCGCCGCAGCCAGCGAGGAGTACGGTCTCGCGGTCGATCCTCGGGCGCTCGTCCAGCATCTGTCGATCGGCGAGCGGCAGCGCGCCGAGATCCTGAAAGTCCTGATGACGGGGGCCAGGCTCGTCATCCTGGACGAGCCGACCAGCGTTCTCGCACCGCAAGAGGTGCAGGCGCTGTTCGAAGTGGTCGACCGGCTCCGATCCCAGGGATTCGGCATCCTCATCGTCACCCACAAACTGAACGAGGTGCGCGCGATCGCTGATCGGGTGACGGTCCTCCGAGGCGGAATGACCATCCTCGAAGGGGTCATCCCCGGGGAGTACAGCGATGAGCAGCTCGTCACCGCCATGGTCGGGCACGCGGTCCCGTCCCTGCCCACAGAGCGGACGGCGGTGGAACCGGATGCTGCCCACGCGCTGTCGCTCGAGGGTGTCAGCTCCCGCGGCGACAAGGGCCACGAGGCTCTCAAATCGGTCTCTCTCACGGTGCGGCGCGGCGAGCTCGTCGGTGTGGCGGGAGTCGCCGGAAGCGGCCAGCGGGAGCTGTGCGAGGTCGCCTCGGGGCTCCGTGAGGTCACGAGCGGAACCGTGCGCATCGCCGGGCAGTCGGCGTCCACGCCGCGCAAGGCCATCGACGCCGGGGTGGTGAGCGTCCCCGAGGACCCGGTGGCCGACTCGGTCGTCACACGGCTCACCGTGCTCGAGCACATGCCGCTCGACGGGCGCCCGATCCCGCCGAAACGGTGGGGTATCGACTGGGGGCGGATCAAGCTCAAGACCGCGGAAAGCAACGAGCGGCTCGGCCTGCGCATGGCGCCGATCGCCCGCAAGCTGTTCGAGCTGTCTGGTGGCAACATCCAACGGGTCATCCTCACCCGCGAGCTGAGCGCCGACTCGACGCTCGTGGTCGCGGCATACCCGAGCCGGGGCCTCGACATCTCGAACGTGCGTCGCACGCAGCAGGTGCTGCTCGACCGCCGGGCCAACGGGGCCGGTGTCCTCATGGTGTCGGAGGACCTCGACGAGCTGATGGCCATGGCGGACCGGATCGTGGTCCTGCATGACGGCCACATCTCAGGTGAAGTACTCCCCGCCGACTACGACCGTCAGTACATCGGCCGGCTGATGCTGGGAGGTGCGGCATGACCCTCACCGAGACTCCGCCGACCGTCGAGCCGGAATGGCTCTCGAGCGGCCGCAAGTCTGCGCCGGCGGTCATCCGCTGGGCCGTCGCACTGCTCGGCGCCTTCGCGGCGTTCAGCGTCGTCATCGTCTTGACCGGGGCGAGTCCCGCCGAGGTGTTCACCGACATGTGGGTGTCGACCTTCGTCCGCCCGCGCTCTCTCATCGAGATCCTGAACACCATGGCACCGATCGCGCTCGCGGCGCTCGCGGTGGTCGTCCCCGCGCGTGCGGGCATGTCGAACGTCGGCGGTGAGGGGCAGGTCATCGTCGGCGCGATCGCGGCGGCGGGCGTCGCTCTCGCGACCGACCAGTTCCTCCCCGGGGAGGCGGTGCTCGGGCTGATGGTGCTCGCCGGTATGGCGGGCGGCGCGGCATGGGCGGCGATCGCCGGCATTCTCCGGCTCGCCTTCCAGGTCAACGAGGCGGTCAGCACGCTGCTGCTCAACTTCGTCGCGCTCGACCTGCTCCTGTTCCTCATCTACCAGCCGTGGCGCGAGAGCTCCTCGGGGCAGCCGACATCGCGCGAGCTCGCCGACGTCGCGAAGCTGCCCGAGATCTCGGGGCTCGGCGTCGGGATCGGCATCGTGATCGCGATCATCGCGGCCGTGGCGGTGTACTTCGTCCTGCGATTCACCCGATGGGGTTTCAAGCTCTCGGTGGTGGGCGGCAACGCGGAGGCAGCGCGCCGCGCCGGCTTGCACGTTCCGATCCTGATCCTCTCCGCGCTGCTCGTCGGCGGTGCCCTGGCCGGCCTTGCCGGGATGATCCAGTTCGCGGGCATCGAGTACAAGCTCCGGCCGGGCTTCGCGTTGCAGATCGGCTACATCGGATTCCTGGCGAGCTGGCTTGCCCGCCACCGTCCGCTGCCGGTGCTGTTCGCGTCATTCGTCTTCGCCGCGCTCGCCGTCGCGGGCGACAGCCTGCAGCTCGACGCTCAGCTGCCCGCTGCGACGGTCAGCATCCTGACGGCATTCATCCTGATCGCCGTCCTCGGTTTCACGCAGAAGAAGGGGGCGGTGCTGTGAATCTCATCATCGACGTACTCACGGGCGGGGTTCGCGGCGGCACCTCCATCCTCTATGCCGCGCTCGGCGAGACGATCTCGGAACGAGCAGGCGTCATCAACCTGGGGACCGAGGGGTCGATGCTGCTCGGGGCGCTCGCGGCGTACATGGTGGCCGCCGACACCGGAAACCCCTGGCTCGGGGTGCTGGTCGGCGGAATCGCCGGGGCGGTGCTGGCATTGCTGCACGCGCTCCTGGTCGTCTGGCGCGGAGCGAACCAGTTCGCCAGCGGCCTCACCATGCTGTTCCTGGCGCTCGGCCTCACGTCGCTGTTCGGCGCCGCCTACGTCGGCCGCACCATCACCCCCTTCGAGGTGTGGCCCGTTCCGGTGCTCAGCGACATCCCGTTCATCGGCCCGATCTTCTTCGAGCAGAACGCGCTCGTGTACCTGAGCTATCTGGCGGTACCCGCGGTATGGTTCCTCCTCTTCCGCACCAAGTGGGGGCTGCTGATCCGCACCGCGGGTGAACGGTCGGACGCGCTCGTGGTGAACGGCTTCGGTGTGAAGCGCATCCGGATCGCCGCCGTCACCGCCGGCGGATTCCTCGCCGGCGTCGGCGGGGCGCAACTCTCGATCGCCTACACCAATTCGTGGTTCGAGAACATGGTGGCCGGGCGGGGATTCATCGCCGTCGCCCTCGTGATCTTCGCCTCGTGGTCGCCGATCCGGGTGATGGGCGGCGCGTACCTCTTCGGTGCCGCGCTCGCGCTGGGCCCGGCTCTGCAGGCGCGCGGGTTCGCGATCAACCAGTTCGCGCTGCACGTCATCCCGTTCGTGCTCACGCTCGTCGTACTCGCCGTGCTCGGCAGGCGCACCATCTCTGCCGCGCCTGCCGAGCTCAAACGGGTGTTCGAGAACGGCCCACCGACGTCGTAGGTCTCACGACCACGCCGGAAGCACCACCCTCTCTCTCATCCCTTCCACCTCCCGCTCAGTTGCAGCTGTCGCGGGGGCTCGCGCCGGAACCAGCCCGGCAACCCGAAAGGAACACCATGCGACACACTACCCCGCGGCTCATCGCCGTCGCCGGGCTCGCCGCAGCAGTCCTCGCCGTCACGGCCTGCTCCCCGGCGGGCTCGTCCGCCGAGGCGGCAGGTGACGCCTCCTCCGACGCCCCGGGCGTCGGAGGAACAGCGATCGGCTTCATCATGGTCGGCCCGAAGGACGACTACGGATACAACCAGGCCGTCTACGAGGCATCCCAGGTCCTCGCCGAGGAATATCCCGATCTCGAGATCCTGACCGCCGAGAACGTGCCCGAGGACGACACCGCCGCCACCACGATGGAGCAGATGATCGACCGCGGCGCGAAGATCATCTTCGCCACCTCATACGGCCATCTGGATGCCGCGCAGCAGGTCGCCGAGGAGCACCCCGACGTCGTCGTGGTCCAGCAGGGGAACACCATGGCCGAGGACGACATCCTGCCGAACGACGGCACATATTTCGGCACGGTCTACGAGCCGATGTACCTGGCCGGGATCGCGGCCGGCGCAGCGACCGAGAGCGGGAAGCTCGGCTACGTCTACGCCTTCCCGATCCCGCAGACGATCGCCAACATCAACGCCTTCCAGCGAGGGGCGGAGAGCGTGCATCCCGGGGTGGAGACGATCACCGTCGCAACGTCGAGCTGGTGCGACCCGGCGGCTCAGCGCGATGCCGCCAGCAGCCTGCTCACGCAGGGGGTCGACGTGCTCACGCAGCACCAGGACTGCACGAAGACCGTCATCGACGCCGCCGAGGCGGCCGGTGCGTACACCGTGGGCTATCACGCCGACGCCTCCGAGCTCGCGCCCGAGGGCTGGCTCACCGGCGCGGTGTGGGACTGGGCACCGCTCTACTCGTCGATCGTCGAGACGATCCTCGCCGGCGACTTCACCGGGAGCGAGTTCAACGCCAACTACCGGGTGGGCTACAAGACGGGCACCAACCCGTTCGTGCTGGCCGAGTACGGCCCGACGGTGTCGGAAGAGACGATCGCACAGATCGACGAGGCCCAGGATTGGCTCGCCACCCCGGAGGGTTCGCCGTTCGCGGGTCCGGTCGCAAAGCAGGACGGAACCGAGGCCGTACCTGCGGGCGTGGTGCCGGAGTACGCCGAGATCGACGCGATGGACTACTTCGTCCAGGGCGTGGTCGGCAACCTGGCGCAATGACCGATGGCGACCACGGCCGAACAGCGTCTGCTCACCGGGCATGTTGCAGACACGACACCGTACGCATGGCCCTGGAACGGCGTGCTCGACGCGACACGCACGGCCGCGCTCCTGGTCGAGGCACCCGGTTATACCGTGCGGGCTGACGGAAACGGGGTGCGCAACGCCGAGGCCGTGGTCGCCACTCTGCGAGAGGTCGGAGGCCTGGCGATCCGCGTCATGACCACTCGGCCCTCATCCGCCCGTCCCCTCGGCGGCGCCGCTTCGGCGCCCGCCGCCGAAGGGGCGGCGCGGATACACACGGATGCCACGGTCGCCTCGCAGGGGGTCGACGGCTTCTACGGCGGCCCGCTCGAAACCGTTCTTCGACGGGCCCGGATCGAGCGGCTTCTCCTGGTCGGCGGATGGCTCGAGACGAGCGTGCATTCCACCATGCGCACCGCGAACGACATGGGCTTCGAGTGCCTCCTCGTCGTCGACGCGTGCGAACCCGGCGACGAGGCCCTCGTCGCCAACAGCGTTTCCATGATCGAGATGTCCGGCGGGATCTTCGGGGCCGTCGGAACGACCGCGCGCGTGCTCGAGGCATACGCGCGAGAAGAAGGAGAGCGAGCATGAGTGCAACGACATTGGCCGAGACGGGCGTCCTCTACGGACCGGTCACCGCCGAGCCCTACAGCTGGCCGTTCGACGGCGGCTTCCGCCCCGAGCGGACCGCCCTGATCAACATCGACTGGCAGGTGGACTTCTGCGGCATCGGCGGCTATGTCGACCGGATGGGGTACGACCTCAACCTGACGCGCGCCGGGCTCGCACCCACCCAGAAGGTGCTCGCAGCCGCCCGCGCGGCCGGGCTCTACATCGTCCACACCCGTGAGGGACACCGCCCCGACCTCGCCGACTGCCCGCCCAACAAGCTGTGGCGCTCGAAGCAGATCGGTGCCGGGATCGGCGACGACGGGCCCTGTGGACGCATCCTCACCCGCGGCGAGCCCGGCTGGGAGATCGTCGACGAGGTCGCGCCCCTCGAGGGCGAACTCGTCATCGACAAGCCCGGCAAGGGCTCCTTCTACGCCACCGACCTCGATCTGCTCCTGCGCAATCGCGGGATCACCCACATCATCCTCACCGGGATCACGACCGACGTCTGCGTGCACACCACCATGCGCGACGCCAACGACCGCGGCTACGAGTGCCTGCTCCTCACGGACTGCACCGGAGCGACGGACGTCGGAAACTACGAGGCCGCGCTGAAGATGATCACCATGCAGGGCGGTGTCTTCGGCGCGATCGCGCCGTCGAGCGCTCTCCTTGCGTCGCTCGAGGCGGGGAGCATCGCGTGACGGATGCCCCGGCGCGGGGCTCGGAGCTGGCCGCACGTGCTCCCTTCGGGACGCGGGCTCTCGCTGACGCCTACCGGTCCGGTGCGCTGACGCCCGTCGAGGTGATCGAGGAGGTCGCCAGGCGGATCGCCGCCCGTGGCCAGGACGGCGTATGGATCTCGCTCGACCTGGCGGATGCCCTGCAAGCCGCGGCCGGGCTGGGCGAGGAGCCCGACCCGAGCCGACCCCTGTGGGGCATACCGTTCGCGGTGAAGGACAACATCGACGTCGCCGGCTGGGAGACGACGGCCGCCTGCCCGGAGTTCGCGTACGTGGCGGACGACACCGCCACGTGCGTGCGAAGACTGCAGGAAGCCGGCGCCATCCTCGTCGGAAAGACCAATCTCGATCAGTTCGCGACCGGGCTCAACGGCACGCGGTCGCCATACGGCATCCCGCGCTCTGTCACCGACCCGGCCATGATTTCGGGCGGCTCGAGCTCGGGGAGCGCCGTCGCCGTCGCGGCCGGCCTTGTCGCGTTCGCGCTCGGGACCGATACGGCTGGCTCCGGCAGGGTGCCGGCGGCGCTGAACGGCATCGTGGGGCACAAGCCGAGCAGGGGACTGCTGAGCGTGGCGGGCGTGGTTCCGGCCTGTCGGAGCCTCGATTGCGTGAGCGTCTTCGCCCACTCCGTCGACGAGGCGGCCGCGGTCGTCGACATCATGGCCGGTGTGGACCCAGCCGACCCCTGGACGCGAGACCTGCCTGGTGCGATGGGCGAGACACTGTCTGCCAGCGGGCTGCGCCTCGCCGTGCCGGCGTCGACCGCACTCGATCACGACCACGGTTACGACGAAGCGTGGGACGCCGCACTGCGGCAGCTGTCGGCTGCCGGCATCGACCTCGTCGAAGTCGACCTGGACGGGTTCGAAGAAGCCGGACGGATGCTCTACGACGGCCCGTGGATCGCGGAGCGGCTCGCCGGCACCGCCGAGTTCGTCGGGCAGCGGCCCGATGCGATTCATCCGGCCGTCCGCACGCTGCTGGAGCGAGGAAATGCCGTGTCGGGTGTGGAGGTGTTCGAGGCCCAGGACCGGCTCCGTCGCCTGCAGCGTGACGCCGCCGACGTGCTGCGGTCCGTCGATGCGCTCCTGACGCCCACCGTCGCCACCACCTTCTCCGTCGACGAGATGCTCGCCGACCCCATCGTGCGCAACGCCCGGCTCGGCCGGTACACGACGTTCGGCAACCTTCTCGACCTCGCCGCCGTGGCGCTCCCGACCGCGACGGGCCGGCCCGATCGTCCCTTCGGCGTATCGATCCTGGTGGGCGCCGGCGAGGATCGCCGGATGCACGGGATCGCAGCAGCGCTCGAGCGGGTGTTCTCCGTCTCGCCCGAACCTACGCCCGTGCGTGTAGAGGCGGCGCGGCAGCGTGAGGCGTCGCGGACGCTCCCGATCGCGGTCGTCGGAGCGCACCTGCGCGGGATGCCGCTGCATCACGAACTGCTCGCCCTCGGTGCGCGCTTGCGAGCTCAGACGGCGACCGCCCCGGAGTACCGCCTGTACGCGCTCGACACCCAGCCACCCAAGCCAGGCCTCGTCCGTGTCGGTGCGGGCGGGTCCACCATTCAGGCCGAAGTGTACGACGTGCCTATCGCCAACATCGGGGCGTTCCTCGGCAGCATCCGCTCACCGCTGGGACTCGGCACCGTGCGACTCGCCGGAGGCAACGAAGTACACGGTTTCCTCTGCGAATCCGTCGCAGTGGAAGGAGCCCGCGACGTCACCGCGTACGGCGGCTGGCGCGCCTACGTCGCCGATGCCAGTCCGGCGACCTTGAATGACATCCGATAGCCGCGAGGGCACGATCCACCTAAGCGCCGTCGCCTCGAGGCGCGCCCGCTGACCTATTGGCTCGAGTCTGCATCCAACGGGGGTGCGGGGTAGCGCAGGCCGCTGTTCCAGCCGATCTCCCAGCCGTCGGTGTCGTCGAAGTAGTCGGCCGACGAGACGGGCAGCGCGTGCTCCGGCTCGACCGCGGCGAGCAGCCCGGCGAACCACGCGGCATACGCCGGAGCGTCGTTCGCGGGACGCAGGCGCGGGAGCGCCCGGAGGATCTGCTCCGCGACCTCGTGAGGCGTGGTCATCGCGTCGACGACACCACCGGCGAACTTCGCCTCGTCCGCGGACGTGTAGCGCACCGACGACCCCGGGTCCGCGGCATCCGTCAGCACCACCCGCCAGAACAGGCCCGACGGGGCGACTCCCGGGTTCACGCGCAGGCCGTGGTAGCCCCGGCGGTGAAGCGCGCGCACGCCCTGCAGGATGCGCACCGACGTGGCCATGGTGAGCGACGACGCGATCTCCTGATGCACGCCGGCGTCGTACGCGACGAGCCTCACCTCCTCGACCTTCGTCGGCGTCGTAGCGATCGTGTCGATGGCGACGGTGACCGCCTGCCGGCGCGGCCACGCGTACACGCCGGCGCTGATGAGCGGGAAGGCGACGCTCCGCGCGCCGAGCTCGTCGGCGACTTCGAGCGAGCGGCGGTAGCACGATTCGAGAAGCCCGCGGTCGCGCTGACCGGCGCCGTGGTTCGGACCGACGGTGTGCACCACCCAGCGCGCCGGCAGGCGGCCCGCCGTGGTCCACCCCGCGTCGCCCGTGGCGAGGCCGTCGGGGAATCGCGTGATGCAGTCGCGCAGGATGTCGGGGCCTCCGGCCCGGTGGATGGCACCGTCGACCCCGCCACCGCCGCGCATGGCGTTGTTGGCGGCGTTGACGACGACGTCGACGTGCTCCGTCGTGATGTCGCCACGGGTCGTGGTGAGCGTGGTCATGCTCCCATCATGCGGCCGTTCGCGCTGCCCCTCGACCCCGGTCGCGCACACGGTGCAGCATCACGCAGAGTCGGGGACCACGCTCGTCGTCGTGGTCGACAGCGACATCAAGTCGGGAGAGTGCCCGGACGGCGCACCGACCGCGCCCGGAGGTCGCACGACCGGTCCATGCGAGGACCCGGCCGTCCACATCGCCGACGCGCTCGCCGACGCCGCGGGCCATCCGCTGGTCGAGTCCGGCGACTGAAGCCGCACGTTCGGCGGGACGGCCGCCGGCCGTGCGCCGGCGCACGCCGCCATCCGCCGCGCGCACAGCCACCCACCCCAGCCACGCCACCCCAGCCAAGCCACCCCAGCCACCGCCCGGAATCAGGCGATCTGGCGAAGACAGGTGGTTTCGGGGTTGAACGACCTGCGTAGGCGAGATCTCCTGATCTGGCGAATCGGTCAGGCGGCTTCCTTGGCGAACGGATGCGGCCGGGCGTCAGTCCGCGGTCGCCTCGGCAGCTGCGCGGGCGGCGGCCGGCAGCGCCTCGACGATGCGCGCGACGGCGGTGTCGTCGTGCGCGGCCGACACGAACCACGCCTCGAACACCGACGGCGGCAGCGACACGCCCTGCGCGAGCATGGCGCGGAAGAACGGCGGGTAGCGCCACGACTCCTGCGCCTTGACGGAGTCGTAGTCCGTCGGGGCGGTCTCGGCGAACTGGATCGAGAACAGGTTGCCGGCGCGCTGGGCCACATGCGCGACCCCGGCCTCGGACAGGGCGGATGCCGCGGCATCGGCGATCGTCGTCGCCGCGGCGTCGATGCGGGCGTAGGCGGCGGCGTCCAGGTGGTCGAGCGTCGTGCGGCCGGCCGCGACGGCGAGCGGATTGCCGCTCAAGGTTCCCGCCTGGTAGACGGGACCGAGCGGCGCCAGCAGCTCCATGAGTTCGGCCGACCCGCCGATCGCCGCCAGCGGCAGGCCGCCGCCGACCACCTTGCCGAAGGTGACGAGGTCGGGGGAGAACGGCACCGGGTCGATTCCGTACCACCCCGCCGGTCCGACGCGGAAGCCGGTCAGCACCTCGTCGAGGATCAGCAGGGCGCCGTGCGCGTGCACGATCTCGGCGAGCGTCGCGTTGAAGCCGTGCGCGGGCGGCACGATCCCCATGTTGGCGGGAGCCGCCTCGACGATCACGGCCGCGATGTCGTCGCCGCGGGCCGCGAAGACCTCGCGCACCGCGTCGAGGTCGTTGTACGGGATCACCAGCGTCTGCGCGGCGATCGGCGCCGGAACCCCGGCTGAGCCGGGCATCGCGAGCGTCGCGACGCCCGAGCCCGCCTCGGCGAGCAGGCCGTCGGAGTGCCCGTGGTAGTGACCCGCGAACTTCACCACGAGATCGCGCCGGGTGGCGCCGCGCGCGAGGCGGATCGCGGTCATGGTCGCCTCGGTTCCCGTGGAGACCAGGCGCACGCGCTCCACCGGGTGGGCGCCGTCGCGCGTGACGCGCGCGGCGATCAGCTCGGCCAGCTCCGTCTCGCCCGGCGTGCTCGCGCCGAAGCCGAGGCCGTGGGCCGCGGCATCCTGAACCGCCTTCACGACGGCGGGGTGGGCGTGCCCGAGGATGGCGGGACCCCACGAGCCCACGAGGTCGACATACTCGCGACCCTCGACGTCGGTGACGTGCGGACCCGACGCAGACACGAAGAAGCGCGGCGTCTCGTGAACGGATCCGAAGGCGCGGACGGGCGAGTTCACGCCTCCCGGCATCGCGCCGCGAGCACGGGCGAACTCCTGTTCGTTCGTCGTCATCGGATCCACTCCGCAAGCTCCAGGGCCCAGTAGGTCAGCACGGCGTCGGCGCCGGCGCGGCGGATGCCGATCACCGACTCCTCGATGGCGCGGCGGCGGTCGATCCAGCCGTGCGCGGCCGCCGCCTCGATCATCGAGTACTCGCCGGAAACCTGGTAGGCCCAGACGGGGACGGGGCTGGACGCCGCGGCGTCGGCCAGCACGTCGAGGTAGCTCATGGCGGGCTTCACCATGACGATGTCGGCACCATCGTCGAGGTCGAGCGCGAGCTCTCGAGCGCCCTCGCGGCGGTTCGCCGGATCCTGCTGGTAGGTGCGCCGGTCGCCCTCGAGCGAGGACTGCACGGCCTCGCGGAACGGCCCGTAGAAGGCGGAGGCGTACTTCGCCGCGTACGCGAGGATCGGTGTGTCGCCGTACCCGGCGGAATCCAGCGCGTCGCGCACCGCGGCGACCTGGCCGTCCATCATGCCCGACAGGCCCAGCAGGTGCGAACCCGCCTCGGCCTGCGCGACACCCATGTCGCGATAGCGCTCCAGGGTCGCGTCGTTGTCGACACGGCCGCGGTCGTCGAGCACGCCGCAGTGGCCGTGGTCGGTGAACTCGTCGAGACACAGGTCGGTCTGCACGACCAGGGCGTCGCCCGCCTCGGCGGCCGCGATGCGGGTCGCGACGTTGAGGATGCCGTCGGGGTCGGTCGCGCCGGAGCCGATGGCGTCCTTGTGCTCGGGCACGCCGAACAGCATGATGCCGCCGAGGCCGGCGGTCGCGGCATCCGTCACGACCCTCTTGAGGCTCTCGGTCGTGTGCTGCACGACACCCGGCATGGACGAGATCGGCACGGGGTCGCCCGCGCCCTCGCGGACGAACACCGGCAGGATCAGCTCGGCCGGGTGCAACCGCGTCTCGGCGACCAGGCGCCGCATCGCGGGCGTGCTGCGGAGGCGGCGGGGGCGGTCGATCGGACCGCTGAAGTCGATGGTCACGGGCGGGCTCCCGTCAGGCCGGCCGCGCCGGCATCGAGCAGTTCACGGGCGACGGATGCCGCGACCTCGCGCGACGGATCACCCTCGTCGGCGGGCCACGCGGCGGCGTGCGACGCCGTCAGCGCGGTCGCGCCGTCGAGGCTGTAGACGCTCGCCGACAGTAGGAGCAGGCCCGCGTCGACGACGGCGCGCGCACCGACGGGCGCCGAGCAGCCGGCCTCGAGCAGCGCGAGCACCTCTCGCTCGGCCTCCACGGCGGCGCGCGTCTCGGTGTGGTCGAGGGCGTCGACGAGGTGCTCCTCGCCCCGGCGCACCTCGATCGCCAGCGCGCCCTGACCCGGGGCCGTGGGCCAGTCGTCCGCGTCGAGGTACTCGGTGACGACCTCGGTGCGGCCCACGCGGCGGAGCCCGGCGGTCGCGAGGATGACGGCATCCAGCTCGCCGCTGGTCACCTTGCCGATGCGGGTGTCGACGTTGCCGCGGATGTCGACGACCTCGATGTCGGGGCGGCGCGCGCGCAGCTGCGCCATGCGCCGTGGCGAACCGGTGCCGACGCGGGCGCCGGCCGGAAGCTTCGCGAGCGTGAGGCCGTCGCGCGCGACGAGCGCGTCGCGCGGGTCTTCACGGGCCGGGATCGCGCCGATCACCAGCTGATCGTGCGGCGCGGTGGGGAGGTCCTTCAGCGAGTGGACGATGACGTCGCACTGGCCGGCCAGGAGCGCGTCGCGGAGGGCGCCGGTGAAGAGGCCCGTTCCGCCCGCGCGCGACAGCGGCTCGTTGGAGCGGTCGCCGTCGGTCGTGATGGTGACGAGCTCGGTCGTGACGCCGGTGGCGTCGGCCAGGTCGTCGGCGACCATGCCGGTCTGGGCGAGTGCGAGCCTACTGCCGCGCGTCCCGATGCGCAGGGTCGTCACGTGAGCACCTCGGCGATCTCGTCGAGCGCGATGCGGCGGCCCGTGTAGAAAGGCACCTCTTCGCGCACGTGCCGGCGGGCCTCGGTCTGGCGCAGGTCGCGCATGAGATCGACGAGCTCCACGAGCTCCGGAGCCTCGAGGGCGAGGATCCACTCGTAGTCGCCGAGAGCGAACGACGCGACGGTGTTGCTCAGCACCGTGCGGTGCGCGGCGCCCTTCCGGCCGTGGTCGGCAAGCATCTGCCGGCGCTCGTCGTCGGGGAGGATGTACCAGTCGTACGACCGCACGAACGGGTAGACCGTGAGCCACGCCTCGGGATCCTTGCCGCGCATGAACGCGGGGAGGTGACTGGCCGTGAACTCGGCGTCGCGGTGCACGCCCATGGCGTTCCACACCGGCAGCAGGGAGGCGATCGGCTCGGCCCGGCGCAGCGTGCGCAGGGCGGACTGCAGCGCCTCGGGCGCGACGCCCGTGCCGGTGAGCCAGACCATGATGTCGGCATCGGCACGCAGGCCCGACACGTCGTAGAACCCGCGGACCACGACCCCGGATGCCTCCACTTCGGCGACCGCGGCCGCGAGGTCGCCGGCGGGGGTCGTCGAACCCACCGCGTCACGGCTGAAGTCGCGGCGGAACACGGCCCACAAGGTGTAGCCGAGGGTTTCAGAGGAGGAGTTCGCCGCGGGGTCGGTCATACCTCTATCCTTTCATCCCCCGCTGAGGCGGTTTCCGTGGCGGCCGGTTCAATCCCGTCTGCGGGATCAGGAGATCTGGTCGAGGCAGGACGCGCGGGTCGATTTCGACCTGTCTGCGCCAGATCTCCTGTTCTGGCGAGCCGGGCAGGCCGCCGAGCGGCGCGCGGGCTCAGCGGGCGAGGAGGTCGGCGGCGGTGCGCTCGGCGTGCGCGACGATGCCCGCGAGGCCCGAGCCGGCAACGGTCTCGCCGACCATGATGGTGCCGGACGGGACGGATGCCGCGTCCGGCCGTATCCAAGAGACGCGAGCTGCGTCCACCACGACCGGCAGGCGAACGCCGAGCAGCACCTCCGCGTCCGCGCGGGCGGCGGCCACCGGGTCCGCCGGCGTCCGGTCGTAGGACAGCCGCACGACGTGGCGGCGTCCGGCGGCCTCCCGCAGCCACTCCCACTTCGCAGTGGCGTGGGTGAGGGCGCGGGCGGCCACCGGTGCCCCGGCGGCCACGAGCAGGCCGGTGCCCCGGGGCGCGGCATCCAGCTCGTCCTGCTCCACCACGAGGGTCACCAGGTCGATGCGACGCCCCGGCGCCGCGGGGGCAGCCACGCCCGGCGCGGCGACGATCGCGGTGCCCTCGAGCCCGCCGAGGTCGCCGACGCGCGAGCCCAGGCGGATCACGCCGCCGTGCCGCTCGAGGTCGTCGGCCAGCCCCGGCACGAGCCGGTTGACTCCGCCGCGGATGCCCGCCACGGCGGCGCCCGGGGGAGCGGCGGCCCGGAGGCGGGCTACCGCACCGCTGAGTGAGCCGGCGCTCACGACGGCGTCGGCGAGTGCCGGGTGCGCCCTCGCGATCGGCAGTTCGTCGGGGTGCTGCGAGTGCACGCCGTGGACCACCGGAGCGACGAGCCGGTCGAGCACGTCGTCGCCGAACCGGTCGCGCACCAGCGCCCCGAGGGTCGCCGGCACGGCGTCGACGGGCCGGGCGTCGAACTCGGCTGCTCGTTCGGCGGCCGCGAGACCGACCACGCGCACCACATCCGGGGCGAGCGGATCCGAGGGGATGCCGAGAAGCGCGGTGGCGGGCAACGGCACCGCGTCGCCGGCGGCGGGCTGCAGCCAGGCCGGCCTGGGGGCGGGAGCGACGATGTCATCGTCAAGGCCGAGCTCTTCGAGGAGCGCCGCCACCGCACCGCCGCGCACGGCGAAGCTCTCGGCACCCGCGTCGAGGGCGAGACCGCCGACCTCGTGCCGCGCGACCGTGCCGCCGAGTCGGTCCGACGCCTCCCAGACGGTGACCGCGGCACCGGCGGCGGCCAGCCGGCGCGCCACGACGAGTCCCGCGACACCGCCGCCGACGACGGAGAAGTCACCCATGCGCGTGGACGAACTCCACGATCCGGGTGAGCACGGCCGGGTCGGTGTCGGGCGGGACGCCGTGGCCGAGGTTCAGCACGTGGCCGCGGGCGGATCGGCCGCGCTCGAGCACGTCGAGGATGTGCGCCTCCAGCACCGGCCAGGGCGCCCGGAGGAGGGCCGGGTCGATGTTGCCCTGCACCGATACGCCGGAACCGAGTCGCCGCACCGCTTCGTCGAGCGGCAGGCGCCAGTCGACGCCCACGGCGTCGACGCCGACGTCGCGCATCGCCGCGAGGAGCTCGCCCGTGCCGACGCCGAAGTGCACGAGGGGCACGTCGAGGCCCCGCACGGCGTCGAGAGCCCGCACCGAGAACGGCGCGACATGACGCGTGTAGTCGGCGAGGCTGAGCGAGCCGGCCCACGAGTCGAAGAGCTGCCCGGCCGACGCGCCGGACTCGATCTGCGCCGCGAGGAAGGCGCCCGTGATGTCGGCGCACCAGGTGAGCAGCGCCGCCCAGGTCTCGGGATCGGAGTGCATGAGCGCGCGCGTGCGGAGCTGCTCCTTGGACGGCCCGCCCTCGACGAGGTACGACGCCAGTGTGTAGGGGGCGCCGGCGAACCCGATCAGTGGAGTCGAGCCGAGCTCGGCGACGGTGAGCGCGACCGCCTCGCGGATGGGCGCCAGCGCTTCGGTTTCGAGCGGCGGCAGGGCCGCGACATCCGCCGCCGTCCGCACCGGGTGCTCGAGTACCGGGCCACGACCGGCGACGATGCGCACGTCGACACCGGCGAGCCGCACCGGGATCACGATGTCGCTGAAGAAGATGCCCGCGTCGACGCCGTGGCGACGCACCGGCTGCAGCGTGATCTCGCTGGCGAGCGCGGGATCGAGGCAGGCGTCGAGCATGTCGGTGCCGACCCTCAGCGCCCGGTACTCGGGCAGCGAACGACCCGCTTGCCGCATGAACCAGACGGGAGTCCGTTCGGGGCTCTCGCCGCGATACGCGCGTATCAGGGCGGGGGGATCGTTTCTCTGGACAACGGAAGGGTGAGAGTCATGCAAAGACACACGTTAAGATTAGAGTCGTGCTCCTCTGTCTGACCGCGAACCATCGGAACGCGAGCCTCGACGTCCTGGAGCGTCTCTCCGTGGGGGCGCCCACGGCCACGCGGGCGCTCGTCGACGACGAGATCTTCGTGTCGGGCGCCGTCGTGCTCGCGACCTGCAACCGGTTCGAGGCCTATCTCGACATCGATGAGCCGCTCACCGGCGGCGAGGTCGTCGCGGTCGAATCCGTCGTCGAGGCGATGGCGCAGGCCTCCGGCGTCTCGCCGGATCTGCTGCGCGCGTCCGTCGCCGTGCATTCGGGAGCGGATGCTGCCGCCCACCTGTTCGCCGTCACCAGCGGACTGGAGTCGATGTCGGTCGGCGAAGACGAGATCTCCGGTCAGGTGCGCCGCGCTCTCGATGCCGCACGCGACGAGGGCATGACCAGCGGCGAACTGGAGCGCCTGTTCCAGAAGGCCACCCACACCAGCCGGGGCGTGCGCAACCGCACCCAGCTGCGCGGTGCGCACCGCTCGCTCGTACGACTCGCCCTCGAGCTGGCGTCGAGCCGCGTCGCCGACTGGTCGGCGGCGAGCATCGTGCTGGTGGGCACGGGCAAGTACGCCGTCCGCACCGTCGAGGCCTTGCGCGCCCGCGGCGCCGGTGACATCAACGTCTTCTCGCCCTCGGGTCGCGCCGAGGCCTTCGCGGCCAAGCACGGGCTGATTCCCGTCGACGATTTCGCCGCCGCCGTCGCCGGCGCGACCGTCGTGATCACGTGCACCGCCGATGCCGTGGTGCACGCCGACGCCTTCATGCCGGGGCATCGCGTGCTCGTCATCGACCTGGGTCTTCCCCGCAACGTCGACCCCGCCGTCGGCGCGGTCGAGGGGGTCGAGCTGCTCGACCTCGAGACGATCCGCCTGCACGCTCCGCTGGAGCAGTTCTCCGCGCACGCCGACGCTCGCGCGATCGTCGGCGACGCCGCGACCGAGTTCCACGCCGATCGTGAGGCGGGCCCAGCGATCACCGCGCTTCGCGGCGAGGTGCTCAAGACCGTCGAGGCCGAGATCGCCCGCGCACGCGCGCGGGGCGCGGGCGACGAGGTCGAGGCCGCCTTGCGCCACCTCGCGGGCGTGCTCCTGCACAAGCCGTCGGTGCGCATCCGCGAGCTCGCCGTCGAGGGACGCATCGACGAGGCCCGCGCCGCCCTCGGCCTGCTGCACGGCCTGACGATCGACGCGTCGGCGCCCGCCGCCGGCGAAGAGGGTCTTCCGGCGACCGCCTGATCCGGCGCCGGCTCGCCGTCACCTGCCCCGCTCGTCCGCCGCCCGGGGCTCACGCCTGGCAGCCCCCGACAGGTGAACCGGCGCTCCACAGGACCGATTCGCGCAGAGACGTCCTGTGCAACCCCGGTTGACCTGTGGAAGCGCGAACGACGGATGCCGCCACCCCGGCACACCTGCAGCCCAGCCCCCGACAGGTGAACCGGCGCTCCACAGGACCGATTCGCGCAGAGACGTCCTGTGCAACCCCGGTTGACCTGTGGAAGCGCGAACGACGGATGTCGCCACCGCGCTCGCCATGGACGAGTCGACGACGGGTTCTGAGCGACCGGCCGACGTACCGCGGGATGCCGCGATCCCGCGGGCGAGGTCAACGTTGCACGTGCGCGGATGCCCCGACTGCGAGCCCAAGCTCAGCCGCTGAGTTCGTGCAGCAGGAACGCCGCGAGGAAGCCGATCGTCGCCCAGAGGCCCGTGAGCGCGTGCTGCTCGTCGAACGCCTCGGGGATCATGGTGTTGCACACCATCGCGAGCAGGCCGCCGGCGGCGATCGTCGTGATGAGCGCGATCAGGCCGGGCGACGCCGATTGGAAGGCGACGTACCCGAGCACGGAGGCGATGACCGTGATGAGCGCGATGCCGCTCCACAGCAGTGCGACGTACCGTGCGCTCGAGCCGCCGCGCTTCAGGGCCGCGGTCGACCCGAGGCCCTCCGGGAAGTTGCTGATCGCGATCGCCGCGACGATCGGGATGCTGATGCCGCCCTGCAGCACCGACAGACCCATGACGATGGACTCCGGGATGCCGTCGATGAGCGCTCCGACCGCGATCACGAGGCCTGCGCCGCCCACCGCCTGCGCTCCGGCGCGACGCGCCACGATGTTCGCCGGGATCTGGTCGCCGTCCGAGAACTCCGTGCTGGTCGCCCCACCGGTGGACGGGGGAGACGCCGCGCGCTTCTTGCTGCGCCGCGAGATCAGCTGGTCGGCGACGATGTAGATGATCGCGCCGCCGAGGAACCCGACCGTCGTGGGGATCAGCCCGCCGTCGTCGGCCGCCTCCTCGACGAGTTCGAAGGCGAGCGTGGAGATGAGCACGCCGGCGCCCACCGCCATGATGCCGGCGACCACGCGCTGCGGGATGTCGACGAACCAGGCGACCGCCGCGCCCACGAGAAGCGTGCCTCCGCCGATCAGACCGCTGAGGGCTGCGAGCCAGAGTCCTTGCATGCGGTCAACCTAGCGGGCGGGAACACGGATGCCGCGGCGAAACGCGTCGGCGAGGCATCCGTTGCCGCGCTCTCAGGCTGTCGCGGCCTCGCGCGCTCGCAGGTCCTTTCGGAGGATCTTGCCGGAGCTCGACTTGGGGATCGCGTCGATGAACTCGACCCGGCGCACCTTCTTGTGGGGTGCCACCTGCCCGGCGACGAAGCTCATGACCTCGTCCTCGGTCAGTCCCGAGTCCGGCGCCGGCACGATGAAGGCCTTCGGGATCTCCTGCCTGTCGTCGTCGAGCACACCGATGACCGCGGCATCCATCACCTTCGGGTGGCTGAGGAGAAGCGCCTCGAGCTCGGCGGGGGCGATCTGGTAGCCCTTGTACTTGATGAGCTCCTTCACGCGGTCGACGATCGAGAAGTAGCCGCCCTCGTGATACACGGCCACGTCGCCGGTGTGGAGGAAGCCGTCGGCGTCGAGCGTCTCGGCGGTCGCCGCCGGCTGGTTCAGGTAGCCGAGCATGACGTTCGGGCCCTTCACCCAGATCTCGCCGGGCTTCGTGAGGCCGTCGGGTCCGATCTCGGTGATCTCCTCGCCGGTCTCGGTGTCGACGAGCTTGTTCAGCGTGTTGGGCAGCATGACGCCCACCGAGCTCACCGGGATGTCGGATCTGTCGCTCGGCATCGCATGCGACACCGGGCTCAGCTCGCTCATGCCGTAGCCCTGCATCATGCGCGCGTGGATGCGTCGGCCCGCGGTCTCGGCCGTCTCGCCGTCGAGTGGGGCGGCACCCGAGAACACCGTGTGCACGCTCGAGATGTCGAACCGGTCGACGATGGGGTGCTTCGCGAGGGCGACGGCGATCGGCGGGGCGATGTAGAGGTAGGTGCACTGGAACCGCTGGATGTTCGTCAGGAACTCCACGAGGTCGAACTTCGGCATCGTCACGAGGCTCGCGCGCTGCCGCAGCGCCAGGTTGAGCAGTACGGTCATGCCGTAGATGTGGAAGAACGGCAGCACCGCCAGCACCCGGTCGGTCGCGGCGAGGTCGAGCGCCACGCGGCACTGGGCGACGTTCGCGACGAGATTGCGGTGCGACAGCATCACGCCCTTCGGCACGCCGGTGGTGCCGGACGAGTAGGGCAGCACGGCGAGGTGCGTCGCCGGATCGAAGGACACGTCCGGGGCAGGCGCGCCCTCGCCGAGCATCTCCCGGAGGTTCGGATGACCGTGGGCGCCGTCGAGCACGATCACGCGGTCGTGCGGGATGCCGACGGCCTCCGCGGCGAGCTGGGCCTGGGGAAGCAGCGGGCTGACGGTCACGAGCCAGGTGGCCCCGGCATCCCGCAGCTGCTTCTCGATCTCGCCAGCGGTGTACAGCGAGTTCACGGTCGTCACCGTGGCGCCCGCACGCACGATGCCGTGGAAGACCGTCGCGAACACCGGCAGGTTCGGGCACAGGAGGCCCACGACGGTGCCGACGGTGACGCCTCGCGCAGCGAGCGCGCCGGCGAAGAGGTCGACCTGGGTCCGGAGCCCGCCGTAGGTGGTCTCTGCGCCGGTGGCCGGATCGATGAGCGCGACGCGGCTCAGCTCCTCCTCCGTCAGGGTCGAGAAGAGGTACTCGTAGACGCTGAGCTCGGGTATCTCCACATCGGGGTGCGGGCTGGTGAACACCGGATCTCCTTCGATCGGGCCGGGGGATGGGCGGCCGGGCGGTCCCGGCTCAGCGCGCGAGGGCGGGCTGACGACCTCCGGCGGCGAGACGCTCGGCGGCGAGGCCCTCGGCGGCTTCGAGCGGTGTCACTCCGCGGACCTCCGCCTCGTCGAAGATGCGGCGCACGGTGTCGCCGATCTGCCCGACGCGCTCCATGATCGCGGTGCGCGAGCCGAGGTGCTTCGCCTCCAGGTCGAGGTAGATGACGCCTCCCGCGTTCACCACGAAGTCGGGGGCGTAGAGGATGCCGCGGCCGGCCAGTCGCTCGGCACCGCTGTGGTCGGCCAGCGGGTTGTTGGCGGGTCCGCAGACGGCCTTGGCGTCGAGGGCGTCGATCACCTCGTCGGTGAGGAGTCCGCCGATGCCGGCGGGGACGAAGACGTCCGCGGGAACGAGGTGCTCCTCGCCCGGGGCGATCCAGTGCGCGCCGAGCTGGGTCGCGAGGTCGCGCTTGGAGGGGTTGACATCGGTGACCGTGAGGTGGGCGCCCTCCGCAGACAGGCGGACCGCCAGCCGGCTCCCGACCTGGCCGAGTCCCGAGATCGTGATGCGGCGCCCTTCGACGTCTGCGGAGCCGGCGACACGCTCGAGGGTGGCGCGGATCGACTCGTAGACGCCGAGGCTCGTGGGCCCGGCCGGCTCGCCCGAGCCGCCGACCGCGTCGGGAAGGCCCACGACGTGCTCGGTGCGCTCGCTCACGATGAGCATGTCGTCCGTCGTCGAGCCGACGTCCTCCGCCGTGCGGTAGAGGCCGTGGAGCGACTCGACCGCGTCGCCCAGGTCGAGGAATGCCGCGCGGCGGCGGTCGGCGTCGAGCATCGTGCCGGGCGGCAGTGCGATGACGGACTTGCCGCCGCCGGCGTCCAGCCCGGCCGCCGCGTTCTTCAGCGTCATGGCCGCCGACAGGCGGAGTGCATCGCCGAGGGCGTCGCTCCAGTGGGGATAGGTCCACAGGCGTGCGCCGCCGAGTGCCGAGCCGAGCACCGACGAATGGAGCGCAACTGCGATGAACAGGCCGCTGCGCCGCCCGGTGATCACCTCCACGCGCTCGTGCGAGAAATCGGGCAAGGGCAGAGAGGGCACAGTGTGCGTCATCGCGATACTTCCTTCGGCGGGCCTCGTGGGCAGTGCGCTGCGGACGACGCGGCGTTGCGGCATCCGCTCTCATTGCACACCGGTTCGCCGGAATGTTCAACCGGTCCCGCGGCGAGTGGGCACATTGCGCCCTCACCGGAGGGTCCGGTGCGCACCGCTCAGCACAGTGCATGCCCCGTCGACGGGTTGACGGGGCGTCGCCCGGGGAAGATCGCCACCGACCCGCGTCGTTAGGCTGAAGCCGTGACAGCCCCCGCCTCGCTTCCCGCCCGCAGCCGCCTCGTGCACGACGCCATCAGGGCGGTGGGCATCTCCGGCGACATCGTCGTGCTTCCGGATGCCGCCTCCACCGCGGCGCTCGCAGCCGAGGCGCTCGGGGTCGATGTCGGCGCCATAGCGAACAGCCTCGTGTTCCACAGCGACGGCGCACCGCTCCTCGTGATGACGAGCGGCGCCCACCGCGTCGACACGAAGGGGCTCGCGGAGCGGCTCGGCCACGTGAGCATCCAGCGTGCCACGCCCGAGCAGGTGCGGGAAGCCACCGGCCAGGCGATCGGCGGCGTCGCCCCGACGGGGCATCCGTCGCCGCTGCGCACCGTCGTCGACGAGGATCTCGCCCGCTATCCCCAGATCTGGGCCGCGGGCGGCACGCCGCACACCGTCTTCCCGATGACCTACGAGGAGCTGCTGCGCCTCACCGGAGGGACGGTTCTCAAGGTCGACTGATGACTGCGCGCAGACCGCTTGACGGGTGCGGGTGCGAGGGGTAGACAGGGGTCGGCCCGTGTCGGCGCGGACGTGGGACTCCAGCGCCACCCGGCATGGGCTCGCGTGTAAAAGGGGTTGCGCATGATCCGTCAGCTCGCCGTCGCCACGACCACAGCAGTGATCCTCGCGGGTCTCGCCGTGACACCCGCCTTCGCGAGCCCCGAGCCACCGCCGCCTCAAGCCGACGACGTGCTCGCCGTGTACACCGGAACAGTGGATGCGGCGGGTCTCGCGGCGATCGCCGACTCCGGCGTCGACCGGCACGAGATCGTGACGTCGGCCGGTGACGAGCCCGGCGAGGTCGAGGTGCAGGTGATCCTGAGCGCCGGCAAGGCAGCGGAGCTCGCGGCGGCCGGAGCGAGTCTCGAGCGGAAGCAGCCGGCGGCGCAGCGGCGCTCGCTCGTCGCGGGGGACGGCGTCTTCCGTCCGTACAGCGGGGAGGGAGGCCTGCTCGAGGAGCTCCAGCAGGTCGCCGCGGCGCACCCGCAGATCGCGGACTTCCGTGTCATCGGGCAGACCACCCAGGGCAAGGACATCGGAGCCGTCCGCGTCACCAAGAACCCGCAGGGCCAGAACCTCGGCGTTCGCCCGACCACCGTCTATGTCGGAGCCCAGCACGCACGGGAGTGGATCACCCCGGAGATGGTGCGTCGTCTGCTGCAGTACTTCGTCACCTCGTACGGCTCCGACCCGAAGATCTCGAACCTCGTGGACACGACCGAGCTGTGGTTCGTGCCGGTCGCGAACCCCGACGGCTACGACTTCACCTTCGAGGACGGCTGGCGCCTCTGGCGCAAGAACCTGCGCGACAACGACGGTGACGGCGTCATCACCACCGCCGACGGCGTGGACCTGAACCGCAACTTCCCCACCCGGTGGGGCTATGACAACGAGGGCTCCTCGGCAGACCCCTCCAACGACACCTATCGTGGCCCGTCGCCGGCCTCCGAGCCGGAGACGCAGGCGCTGGACGGGCTGTTCGCCGACCTCACCCCGCAGTTCCTGGTCAACTACCACTCGGCGGCCGAACTGCTGCTGCACGGCATCGGCTGGCAGGTGGCGACGCCGTCGCCCGACGACGTGATCTACGAGGCGATGGTGGGCGACGACGCGAAGCCGGCGGTGCCCGGTTACGACCCCGACATCTCGGCCGAGCTGTACACGACGAACGGCGACACCGACTCGCACGCGCAGGAGGCGTACGGCGTCCTCGGGTTCACGCCGGAGATGGCGACCTGCCAGACCGCCTCGGACTCGGTGCCCGACGACCAGTGGAACGCCGAAGACTGCGAGAGCGTGTTCAACTTCCCCGACGACGAGGGGCTCATCCAGGCCGAGTTCCAGAAGAACGTCCCGTTCGCCCTCGCCGTCGCCGAATCGGCGAAGGACCCGGACGACCCGGTCTCGGTGGTCGGGCGCGACGCCGAGGACTTCCGCGTGGATTCCTTCTCGGTGTCGTACGGCGACCCGCAGACGGTGGCGGTGTGGGCCAAGCACGATCTGCGCAAGAAGCAGATGAGCTACCGGATCAACGGGGGGAAGACGACGTCGGTGCCGGTCCACGAGTGGCAGGGAGGCGAACGGTACGGAGCCGAGAACACCGACTACTACGGCGAATACCGTGGCGTGGTGACGGGTGCCGAAGCCGGCGACAGCGTCGAGGTGTGGTTCACCGGGAGACCCGGCGGCAAGGACAACGCCGGCCCCGGTGCCAAGGTGATCGAGAGCGAGCACTTCACGTACGAAGTGGCGCAGGACACCGGCAACTCCGTGCTGGTGATCGCCAACGAGGACTACACCGGTGCCAGGAACGCCGGAGAGCCGCCTCACGCCGACGGGCCGAAGTATCTCGACGAGCACGTCGAGGCGCTCGAGGCCAGCGGGATCACCCCGGACGTCTGGGATGTCGACCAGAGCGGGGTACCGCACGACCTCGGAGTGCTCAGCCACTACGACGCCGTCCTGTGGTACCTCGGCGACAACCGGCTCACTCAGGACGAGGACGACCTCCTCACCGAGACGTACGCGGGCCCCTTCCCGGACCTCTCTGTGGCCGAGCGCCAGCAGTACCTGACGATGGCGGTGAGGGACTTCCTCAACGAGGGCGGCAAGCTGGCCCTCGACGGCGAGACGACAGCGTACTACGGCTTCCTCGCCGGGACGATCGGCGGCATCTACTACGGGCTCGACGGTGCTCCCGACCAGCAGTGCGTGGTGACGTCGGACATCTTCTCCGATTGCCTGCTGCTGGCGGACGACTTCACGCAGTACTGGCTGGGCGCCTACGACCGGAACCAGATCTCGGGGGCGGGGATCAGCGGCATCGCCGACCCGCTCGAGGGCGTCGACGCCCGCTTCGGCGGACCGGCGGTCGAGGACAACCCGGTCGACGAGGCCGGCGACCTGACTGCGACGAGCGACGTGCTCCCCGTTGAGCAGTTCCCGCAGTTCGAGAGCTGGCCCGCGGCCGAGTATGAGAACCCGTCCGGTCCGTTCATCCCCGTCGGGGGCGAGTGGGCCATGTTCGCCTCGCACGTGGACGACGCCTATCAGCGGCTCTCCCGCACGTACACCGTTCCCGAGCTCGAGGCCGGCCAGACCGCGGCGTTCACCGCGCAGTTCTCCTACGCGACCGAGCTGGGGTACGACCACGTCATCGTCGAGGCCCGCGTGGCCGGCACGGAGGACTGGACGACGCTGGTGGACGAGCGGGGCGGGACGACGAGCGCCGCTCCGTTCGAATGCGAGGCGGGCTTCCTGCTCGCGGAGCACCCGTGGCTGACGCACTACCTCACGCCCGGCAATCCGTGCGCGTCGACGGGCGACACGGGGGCCTGGAACTCCTTCACCGGCAGCTCGGGCGGCTGGACCCCGGTCTCGTTCGACCTGTCGGGCTACGCCGGCGAGGACGTCCAGATCGTGATCAGCTACGTGACCGATCCGTTCTCCGGCGACGTGGGCCTCATGGTCGACGACACGGCGCTCGTGATCGACGGCACCGCCACCGAGACCGAGGGCTTCGAGACCGGCACCGGGGCATGGGAGGTGCTCGGCGCACCGGAGGGCAGCGCCGGCAACGCGAGCGACTTCGTGCGCTATGACGCGGTCGGACCGTTCTACAGCGCGACGGCGACGCCGGACACGCTGATGTTCGGCTTCGGTCTCGAGCAGCTGGAGACCGACGCCGAACGGGCGGAGGTGGTCGCGCGGGTCCTCGCGCACTTCGGGGGATGAGCCGCATCCTCGCCGGTGGCGCGGGGGACCACCGCCCCGAGGGTCCGGCGCGACCCTTCCGGCGACGTCGGCGTCATCCGGATCCCCGCGCGGCCGGCTTCGCGCCGCGGATGCGCCGCCCGAGTTCTCCCGCGGCGGGACGGAGAAGGTTCGCGAGCTCTTCCGGATCGCGCGTGTCGCCGGCCGGATAGGTGACGGCGATCGCGGCGATCGGCCAGCCGACGTGATCGAGCACCGAGGCCCCGACCGAGCCCAATCCGATGGTCACCTCGCCGTCTTCGAAGGCCCAGCCCCGCTGACGCACACCGCGCAGCAGGTCGCGCAGCTCGCTCGGTCGCCGCGGCCCCCTGCCGGTGCGGTCGGCGAAGGATGCGGCATCCGGGAACAGCGCCCGCACCTGCTCACGGGGAAGCGCGGCGAGCATCGCCCGGCCGGTCGCCGTCAGGTGCGCGGGAAGGCGCACCCCGACGTCGGTCACGAGCGCAGGCCGGCGGGGCGCGCGCTCCTCGACGATGTACAGGACGTCGCGGCCGTGCAGCACGGCGAGGTGCGCGCTCTCGCCCGCGCGGTCGACGAGCTCCGCAAGCACCGGGCGTCCGAGGCGAGCGAGGGGCTCCTGACGGGAGTAGCCGCCGGCGAGCTCGAACGCCGCGATGCCGAGCCCCCACCGCCGGTCCTCGGGAAGGTGCACGACGAAATGGTGCTCTTCGAGCGTCGCCAGGAGGTGGTACACGCTCGACCGCGGGATGCCGAGTCCCGTGGCGATCGATCGCGCCGGCACCGGCCCGCGCTGCCGCGCCAGGAACGACAGGATCCGCAGCGTCTGGTCGGCGGCGGGCACCTGCGGGCGCACGGACTGGCCGGGAGAACGCGGAGCGACGGCAGAAGTGTCTGGCATGACAGACACAGGATGCCACGACCCGGTGTCGCGCGGCATCCCCCCGGTGTGGAATCGGAGCATGACCCTGAGGCTCGAGCACGCAGGCAGCGCCCATCTCATGGATGAGACGCCCGTCGTCACCGTGGGCGCGGCTCCGCTCCGCCCCGAGGACGTCGTCGCGGTCGCCCGGCACGGCGCCCGTGTCGCGGTCGCCCCGGAAGCGCTCGCGGCGGTGGCGCACGCCCGCGCGCTCGTCGAGGGGCTCGCCGACGATCCCGAGCCGCACTACGGCATCTCGACGGGCTTCGGCGCGCTCGCCACCACGTTCATCGCACCCGAGCGGCGGGTGCAGCTGCAGGCGAGCCTGATCCGCTCGCACGCCGCCGGCACTGGTCCGGAGGTCGAGCGGGAGGTCGTCCGCGCGCTGATGCTCCTGCGGCTGCAGACGCTCGCGACCGGCCACACCGGTGTGCGGCCGGTCGTCGTCGAGACGTACGCGGCCATCCTCAACGCCGGCATCACGCCGATCGTCCGCGAATACGGGTCGCTCGGCTGCTCAGGCGACCTGGCGCCGCTGTCGCACGTAGCGCTCGCCGCCATGGGCGAGGGACGCGTGCGCGGCCCCGAGGGCGAAGAGCTCGATGCGTCCGAGGCGCTGGCCGCGGCATCCATCGTCCCGCTCGTCCTGCGTGAGAAGGAGGGGCTGGCGCTCATCAACGGCACCGACGGCATGCTGGGGATGCTGCTGCTCGCGCTGCACGACCTCTCGGTGCTGCTCGACACGGCCGACGTCGCCGCCGGCATGTCGGTCGAATCGCAGCTCGGCACCGACGCCGTCTTCGCGGCCGACCTGCAGGCGCTGCGCCCTCAGACAGGTCAGGCCGTCTCGGCCGCGAACCTGCGAGCCGTGCTGGCGGGATCCCCGATCGTCGCGTCTCATCGCGACCCGTCGGTGTGCACGCGCGTGCAGGACGCGTACTCGCTCCGCTGCTCGCCGCAGGTACACGGTGCCGCGCGCGACACCGCAGAGCACGCGCTGCTCATCGCGTCGCGAGAGCTCGCCTCCGCCGTGGACAACCCGGTCATCACCGACGACGGGCGCGTGGAGTCCAACGGCAACTTCCACGGCGCGCCGATCGCGTACGTGCTCGACTTCCTGGCGATCGCGGTCGCCGATGTCGCGTCGATCTCGGAGCGGCGCACCGACCGCGCGCTGGACCCCGCCCGCAGCAACGGCCTGCCCCCGTTCCTCGCCGACGAAGTGGGCGTGGACTCGGGGTTGATGATCGCCCAGTACGCCGCGGCGGGGATCGTCGCGGAGCTGAAGCGACTCGCGGTGCCGGCATCCGTCGACTCGATCCCCTCCTCCGCGATGCAGGAGGATCACGTCTCCATGGGGTGGGCCGCCGCCCGCAAGCTGCGTCGCGCCCTCGACGGGCTGTCGCGGGTGCTCGCGATCGAGGTGCTGACGGCGTCGCGAGCCCTCGACCTGCGGGCGCCGCTCGAGCCCGCTGCGGCGACCGGCGCCGTGCACGACCTCGTGCGCACCGTGGCGGGCGGGCCGGGACCCGACCGCTTCCTGTCGCCCGAGATGGAGGCGGTGACCGGGCTGGTCGTCTCCGGCGCCGTGGCGGCCGCGGCTCGGGGCGCGGAGAGTGGCCGATGAGCGGAGATCAGCCGATCAGAGGACGGATGCGGCGGATGTCTCCTCGAATCTGCAGATCTCCTCGACTTTGCACGTACCGAACTCGCGAAGGAGCGTAGACATGACCACCTCGATGGATGCGATGACCGAAACGGCCCGCGGCCTGGGCGATCGCGCCGTCCGCGCCGCGCGCGGCCCAGAGCGCACGGCGAAGAGCTGGGGCGCGGAGGCGGCCAAGCGCATGCTCATGAACAACCTCGACCCCGAGGTCGCCGAGCACCCCGAAGACCTCGTGGTCTACGGCGGCACGGGGCGCGCGGCCCGTTCGTGGGAGGCGTTCGACGCCATCGTCCGTACCCTCGACGAGCTCGAGCCCGACGAGACCCTGCTGGTGCAGTCCGGCAAGCCGGTCGGCGTCTTCCGCACGCACGAGTGGGCGCCGCGCGTGCTCATCGCCAACTCGAACCTCGTCGGCGATTGGGCGACCTGGCCCGAGTTCCGGCGGCTCGAAGAGCTCGGCCTCACGATGTACGGCCAGATGACCGCCGGCTCGTGGATCTACATCGGCACGCAGGGCATCCTGCAGGGCACGTACGAGACGTTCGCCGCTGTCGCGCGCTCGCTGGCAGAAAAGAGGGGGACGGATGCCGCGACCGCGAGCCTCGCCGGAACCCTCACCCTCACCGGTGGCGCCGGCGGCATGGGCGGCGCGCAGCCTCTCGCCGTCACGCTGAACGGGGGAGCGGTGCTCATCGTCGACGTCGACGAGTCGCGCCTCGCCCGCCGCGTCGAGCACGGCTACCTCGACGAGTACACGACCGATCTCGAGCGGGCGCTCGCGCGCGTCGTCGCTGCGAAGGACGCCGGTGAGGCCCTCTCGGTGGGAGTGGTCGGCAACGCGGCCGAGGTCTTCGGCGACGTGCTGCTCCGGCACCGCGCGGGCGAGGTGACGGTCGACATCGTCACCGACCAGACAAGCGCCCACGATCCGCTGGCGTACCTGCCGGTGGGCGTCGCGTTCGCGGACTGGAAGGCCGAGGCATCCCGTGACCCGGAGGCCTTCACCGCACGCGCCCGCGGCAGCATGGCCAAGCACGTCGCCGCGATGGTGGGATTTCAGGATGCCGGAGCCGAGGTGTTCGACTACGGCAACTCCATCCGTGCCGAGGCGCAGCTCGGCGGCTTCGACCGGGCGTTCGCATTCCCCGGCTTCGTTCCCGCGTACATCCGCCCGCAGTTCGCCGAGGGGCGCGGACCGTTCCGCTGGGTCGCGCTGTCAGGCGACCCCGACGACATCCGCAAGACCGACGAGGCCGTCAAGGCGCTCTTCCCCGACGACGCCGGGCTGGTGCGCTGGCTCGACAAGGCCGGTGACGCCGTGCACTTCGAAGGCCTGCCTGCGCGCATCTGCTGGCTCGGCTACAAGGAACGGCACCTTGCGGGCCTGAAGTTCAACGAGATGGTCGCCGCCGGCGAGCTCTCCGGGCCCATCGTGATCGGTCGTGACCACCTCGATGCGGGCTCGGTCGCATCCCCGTACCGCGAGACCGAGGCCATGGCGGACGGCTCGGACGCCATCGCCGACTGGCCGCTGCTGAACGCGCTGCTCAACACCGCGAGCGGCGCGGCGTGGGTCTCGATCCACCATGGTGGGGGCGTGGGCATCGGCCGCAGCATCCATGCCGGGCAGGTCACCGTCGCCGACGGCACACCGCTGGCCGCCGAGAAGCTCGAGCGCGTGCTCACCAACGACCCCGGGACCGGTGTCATGCGCCACGTCGACGCCGGGTACGACCGGGCGAAGGAGGTAGCCCGCGAACGCGGCCTCACCATCCCGATGCTCGATGAGTGACCGGACGGATGCTGTGACCGCGACGCTGATCACGAACATCGGCGAGCTGACCACCAACGTCGACCGCGACGGCGACGCGCTCGGCACGCTGCACGACGCCGCCGTGCTCATCGAGGGCGACCGCATCGCCTGGGTCGGCTCCGCCTCCGCCACCCCCTCCGCCGCTCTCTCCGCCGCTGGACCGTCCGCCCCACCCTTCGACCGTGAAACCCCACCGGTGCGCCGAGACCGTGGGGCCTCTCCCGGGTCTCGTCCCCCCGGTGTCGTCTCGCCGGAAGCCGGGAGGCTCGAGGTCGTCGATGCGGGGGGCCGGGCCGTCATCCCGGGGTTCGTCGACAGCCACACGCACCTCGTGTTCGGGGGCGACCGCGCCGACGAGTTCGAGGCGCGCATGACCGGTGCGCCGTATGCCGCAGGGGGCATACGGCGCACCGTCGCGGCGACCCGCGCCGCGACCGACCAGGAGCTGCGCGAACGCCTGGCCGCCTTCGTGGCGGAGCTCCACGCGCAGGGCACGACGACGTTCGAGATCAAGACCGGCTACGGACTCACCGTCGCCGACGAAGAGCGGCTCGCCCGCCTCGCCGCCGAGGTGACGCCGGAGGTCACCTACCTCGGCGCGCACGTGGTCCCCGCCGAGTACGCCGACCGCCGCGAGGAGTACGTCGACCTCGTCTGCGACGGGATGCTGCGTGCCTGCGCCCCCCACAGCCGCTGGGTCGACGTCTTCTGCGAGCGCGGCGCGTTCACCCCGGAGGAGTCGCGCCGGATCCTCGCGGCCGGCGCCGCACACGGCCTGGAACCCCGCGTGCACGGCAACCAGCTCGGGCCCGGCGAGGGCGTGCGGCTGGCGGTGGCGATGGGCGCGGCATCCGTCGATCACTGCACGTATCTCGACGACGCCGACATCGATGCGCTCGCCGGGTCGGGCACCGTCGCCACGCTGCTGCCGGGCGTCGAGTTCTCGACGCGCCAGCCGTATCCCGACGCGCGCCGGCTGATCGACGCGGGGGTCACGGTGGCTCTGGCCAGCGATTGCAACCCGGGGTCGAGCTTCACCAGCTCGATGCCGCTCATGATCGCGCTCGCCGTGCGAGAGATGGGCATGTCTCCTGCGGAAGCGGTCTGGGCTGCGACGGCCGGCGGCGCCCGCGCGCTGCGGCGCGACGACGTGGGCTGCCTGGTGCCGGGCGCGCGTGCCGACCTCGTGATGCTCGATGCTCCGACCCGCGTGCACCTCGCGTACCGGCCGGGAGTGCCGCTGGTCCATACCGTATGGGTGGGCGGCGTCGCGGCCTGATCCAGCCACCGGGCGTGCGCTGCTCGCCTGTCACGGTCTGCCGCGCGGCTCGGCACTTCGAGGCAGGGGAACGCCGCCGTCAGTGGGGGGTGGCGAACGTCCAGTCGTCGGGGTCGATCCCGGTCGCGACATCCCAGTCGTCCGCCGACCAGGTGAAGGTGGCGACCGCGCACGTCGGCATGTGGGCGATGTCGCCGTCGGACAGCCGCGCGGCGAGCACGCTCATGCCCGGGTCGTGTGCGACGACCACCACCGCGCCGGCGCCCGTGGCAGCCGCGGCGCCGAGGATCGATCCGGCCGGTGCACCGTACAGCTCGGGGTCGAGCGACACCGGGATCTCCAGTTCGGCGCCGAAGGCCTCGGCGGTCGTGCGCGCGCGCAGGGCCGTGCTCGAGAGGATCACGTCGGCGGCGAATCCGCTCGCGCGCAGCCGCGCGGCCATGCGCGGCGCATCCTGCATGCCGCGGTCGTTGAGCGGCCGGTCGTGGTCGTCGAGACTCGGATCGCCCCAGTCCGACTTGGCGTGACGCACCAGTGCGAGACGGATCATGCCGTCCTCTCTTTCGTGGCCTTGCCGGCCAGCAGCTCGAGCACGCACAGCGCGGCGAGCCGGACGGTGCGCCCGTCCGGGGCGTCGGCGGTCGCATCGACTTCCGCGATGTCGGCGCTGTGCACCCGCGCATCGGCGGCGATGGCGCGCACGAGCGCGCGCAGCTCCCAGGCCGCCAGCCCGCCGGGCACCGAGGCGGGACACCCGGGCGCGACCGAGCGGTCGCACACGTCCACATCGATGTCGAGATGGATGCTGCCGCCGCCCGTTCCGGCGACCTCCAGCGCCTCGGCGACGACGTCGTCGGCACCGCGACGGCGAAGGTCGTCCAGCGTCACCACCGTGATGCCGAGGTCGGCCGCGCGCTGCGCGTACGCCGCGGAGTTCGCGAAGTCGGCGATGCCGAGCTGCACGACGCGCTGCGCGTCGAGGCCGTCCTCGACGAGCCGGCGCACCGGCGATCCGTTCGAGACGCCGTCGCGCAGGTCGAAGTGCGCGTCGATCGTGATGAGGCCGTCCGCTTCCGCGCCCTGCGTCACCGCGTACGTGATGGAGTTGTCGCCGCCGAGCGCGATGACGAGGTCGGCTCGTTGCCGGAGCGCCCCGATCGCGGCGCGGACGGATGCCTCGCCCGCCTGTCCGTCGGGCTCGTCGATGTCGCCCGCATCCGCGATGCGCAGCGCCTCGCCGAGGTCGATCGCGGGCGGTCCGACGAGCGTCGGGCTGTAGCGACGCAGCGCCTCGCGGACCGCGCCGGGCGTCGCATGCGCCCCCGTGGGGGACAGCGATGTGCGGAAGGCGGGGACGCCGAGGATCGCGGCATCCCACCCGCCCTCGTCGATGGGGGGCCACGCACCGGCGCGCGGCCACAGGGGATCGCGGGGAAGCCTCACGGCCCCGAGGTTACCGGAGCACCCGCCGACGCGGCGGTCACGCCGCGACGTAGACCCAGGCGGATCGCCCGCTGGCGAGCACGACCGCGATGCGCCGGTTCAACGCGAGCTGGAACTCGTCCGCCGCATCGAGCTCGTCCTCGGTCACTTCGACCGCCTCGCCCACGACCTTGTCGAGCGGGTTGCCCGTCTCGCGCACGATCGGATGCACGGACAGCCCCGACAGATCGTCGACGCGCGGGTCCGCGATCTCCGCATAGTCGACCGTGTAGCCGGGGAGCACATCGGCCTCGCCCTCCAGAAGGCGCCCGAAGGTGTCGAGCTGCAGATCCGCCTGTCGCAGGGAGGAATAGGTGAACAGGAGCTGGATGGACGAGTCCTCGGGCACGGCATCAGGCTAATCCCGGAGGAATCCGCCGTCCCCGCCCGTCATGGACATTTAACACAGCGTGTCGCCCGCCACCGTGCGGCGACGTCAGCCGAGGAGCGCGTGAGCGATCGTGAAGATGGCGACGCCGGCGAGCGCCCCGACGATGGTGCCGTTCAGGCGGATGTACTGCAGGTCGCGGCCGACCATCAACTCGATCTTCTCCGTGGTCTCCACCGGGTCCCAGCGCTCGACGGTGTCGGTGATGATCGACGCGATGTCGTGCCGGTAGCGGTCGACGAGGAAGACGGCGGCGTCGGTGACCCACGAGTCCACCCGGTGCTGGAGCGAGGCATCCGTCGTCAGTCGCTCGCCGATCTCGGCCAGCGCCTGGGCGGCCCGCCGCCGCAGTCCGCTCTGAGGATCCGCCAGCGAGCGCAGCAGGCCGGCTTTGGCGGTCGTCCACGCCTCCGCGGCGAGCTCGCGCACGCGCGGGCTGTCGAACAGGGCGAGCTTGGCGTCCTCGAACCGCCCGATCGTCGCGGGATCGTGCTGCAGGTTGTCGGCGAGCCGCGTGAGGTATCCGTCGATCGCGATGCGGGCCGGATGCCGCGGATCGGCCCGGATCGCGGCCACGAGCTTCACCGCCTCGTTGTAGACCGTGTCGTCGACGAACCGGTGCGCGACCGATGGCACCCACGCGGGGAGACGGCGCGAGACGAGGCCGGTGAACGCCGCCTTGTTGGCCTCCAGCCACGCGGCGATGGTGTCGGCGACGAGATCGACGGCGTTGTGGTGGCCGCCGGTCTCGATGATGCGGCCCAGCCACGCGCCCACCGGCGGACCCCAGTCGGGAGCGATGAGGTGCTCGCGGGCGAGCTCCTCGATGACGTCGCGCACCTCTTCGTCGCTGAGCGCCTGGAGCACGCCGGCCGCCATGAGAGAGGCCTCGGCCGCGACCCGCTCGGCGTGCTCGGGCGTGCTCAGCCACTCGCCGAGGCGCGCGGCGATGGCGGTCTGCTCGAGCTTGGTGCGCACGACGTCGCCACGGAGGAACTCCGTCTCGACGAACTCGCCGAGGGTGCGGCCGATCTCGTCCTTGCGGCTCGGGATGATCGCCGTGTGGGGGATCGGGATGCCCAGGGGATGACGGAACAGCGCCGTCACGGCGAACCAGTCCGCGAGCGCGCCGACCATGCCGCCTTCGGCAGCGGCACGCACGTATGCCAGCGCCGGAATCTCCTGCTGGAACGCGAACGAGAAGGCGAACAGCACGGCCATGAAGACGAGCGCGCCCAGCGCGACCCCCTTCATGGTCCGGAGCCCGCGCCGGCGCTCCTGGTCGGCGGGGCTCAGCAGCTGGGTCGGAGTGCGCGGCATGCTCAGTCCTCCACCGGCCCGAGCCACGCCGTGGCGACGGTCGAATGGGCGGATTCCGGATCCGAGGGATGGAACAGGCCCGCCAGCACATCGCGGTAGAGCCGGCTGAGTTCGTTCCCCGAGAAGTACGACGACCCGCCCGCCACGAGGACCGCGTCGTCGACGATCGACTTGGCCGACGCCACTGCGCGGTGCTTGACGCCCGCGAGCAGTGAGAACCAGCGCGCGCCATGGTCGGCGAGTTCATCGACGTCACCGGCGAGGGCGGCGATCTGCGGGGGCAGTGCGTCGTAGGCGAGTGCCATGCCCGCGATGCGCCAGCGGATGTCGGGATCCTGACTGTAGGCCTTGCCGGTGCGCTTCGAGGTGCGCCGGTTCGCGGCGGCGACCGCGAGATCGAGTGCGCGCCGGGCGATGCCCGTGTACACCGAGGCGAGCAGCAGTTCGAACACGCTGAAGATGGCGAACACCAGCGGGTCGGGGTTGGGACCCGGTGGGAGCCGCCGCACCACGCGGTCGGCCGGCGCGACGGCGTCCCGCAGCTCCGTGGTGCGCGACTGCGTGCCGCGCATGCCCAGGGTGTCCCAGTCGTCGCGCACGACGACGCGGCCGGCCTCGACCTCCGAGCGCGGCACGAAGGCGTAGACCATCCGAGGTGCGTCCTCCGACGACGTGTCGAGACCGTGCAGTCCCAGCTGGGTCCACACCGGCGCGAGCGACGTGAAGATCTTGATGCCGGTGAACGAGTAGCCGCCGTCGGGGAGGGGGGCAGCATCCGTCCCGCTTCCGAACAGCACGAGGTCGTTCCCCGCCTCGCTGATCCCGAACGCGAAGACCTCGCCGGCCGCGGCGCCCTCCTGCACGAAGCGCAGCGATCCGATGCCGCGATCGGCGAGCACCTTCGCCACCCCCGTCCAGACCAGGTGCATGTTGATCGCGAGCGCCGTGGCCGGGGCCGCACCGGCGAGCCGCTGCTGGAGCACGGATGCCTCGGCGAGACCGAGTCCGCGGCCGCCGAGTTCTTCGGGCACCAGGATGCTCAGGTATCCGGCGTCCTTCAGATCCGCGAGGTCGTCGCCGGGGAACGTGTTCTCGCGATCGTGCACGGCCGCCCGCTTCCGGAAGCGCTCCAGCAGTGCGTCGGGGAGGATCTCGTCCGGGTCGAAAAGGGTCACTACGCCATTCTTACGCCATGATGTGCGCATGGCGACGCTCTCGCAGATGCTGCAGACGCTGATCCCGCCGACGCAGCGGCAGACCGCGGCGGAGGTCACCGAGGCGCTCGACCTGGGTTCGGGCGACCGCGCGGGCAAGCGGAGCGGCTTCCTCATCATGCTGACGCTGGCCGGGATCATCGCCATCGCCGGAGTGCTCACCGACTCGACCGCGACGGTGATCGGAGCGATGATCATCGCACCGCTGGGCACCCCCATCCTCGCCATCGGGCTCGGCATCGTCACGGGCCATCTGAGCCTCGTCGTGCGATCGATCCTGTGGGTGCTTCTCGGGCTGGTGATCGTCGTCGTGCTGGGCCTGGCCTTCTCGATCTTCGTCGCCACCCCCGAGAGCCTCGAGACGAACTCGCAGGTGCTCGGTCGCACGTCGCCCAGCTTCATGGATCTCATCGCCGCCCTCGCCACCGGCTTCGCGGGCGGCTTCGCGATGTGCCGCCGGGACCTCAGCGCCATCCTGCCGGGCGTCGCGATCGCGATCTCGCTCGTGCCGCCGCTCGGCGTCGTCGGAGTGTGCGCGGGGCAGGGGCTCTGGAACGACGCCCTCGGTGCGCTGTGGCTCTTCCTGTCGAACGTCGTGGCGCTCGTGATCGCCGGCAGCATCGTCTTCACCGTCGCCGGGTACGCCAGGGACCCGGGGTCGTCGCCCGTCGCCAACCGACGGCGCGCGTACGTGATCGTCACGGTGCTCGCGGTCGTCATCGCCGTCCCGCTCGCGGTCAACTCGGTGATCTCGGTCGCTCTGTCGCGGTGGTCGGTCGCCATCCAGCAGGTCACCGGCGACTGGCTGGAGGCGAGCGACGGCGCACGCGTCTACGGTCTGAACTGGTCGGGCACGACTGCGACTGTCGAGGTGACCACCGACGACGGCACGACACCGTCCGTCGACGACCTGAAGGAGTCGCTCTCGCGCGTCGTACCCGCGTTCGTCGGGGTCGTCCTCGATGTCGGCCAAGGGGTGGAGATCGCCGTCCAGTAGGCGTGGGCCGGCGCTGCCCGCGCGGCAGGCGGCGCGGCGTTCCGGCGGGCGTCAGCCCAGGGCTTCGAGGAGTGCGGCGATCGTCGCCTCCGGTGCGTCGCGATGCGGAGAGTGGCCGGCGCCCGCGATGACCGAGACGCTGAATCGGGGGTTCGGCGCGACGGCGGCCTCTGCCGGCTTGCCGCGGAAGATCGAGTACACCGCGGGATCCGACGCGATCACGTGGGTCGGCACCTCGACGCGGAGAGCGGCATCCGTCACATCCCAATCCGGGTTCTGGGCGCTCGTCTGCTCGACCGCCCATCGGCTCGCCTGCTGGGCCGACAGGGCCTTCAGCTCGATGTCCTGCGAGTGCCAGTGCGGGTGCTCGGCACGCACGGCCGCCTGCGAGGGATCTTCGAACGAGCGGGTCTGGCTGTCGCGTACGATGCCGCGGTCGCGGTCGGTGAGCGCGATCGCGGGGTCGATCAGGATCAGCCGGCGCGTCCACGTCGGATCACCCGCGGCGGCGAGGACGGATGCTGCGCCCCCGAGCGAGTGGCCGACGACCAGGTCCCACGGGCCCCGGTCGCCCCGGACGGCTGCCACGTCCGAGCCGTAGGCGGCGAGCGTGTAGTCGAGCGTGCGCGGAGCGGTGCCGTGACCGCGGAGGTCGACGGCATCCGCTCGCCACCCCGCGTCGGCCAGGGCGACGCCGTAGCGCCACACGAGGGCGCCGTTCGACCCGAGGCCGTGGATCAGCAGCGCACAGCGCGAGGCGCCAGGATCGCCCCAGGACAGACGGGGCAGGGTCACGGGGGAGGGCATGGGCTCAGCCTAGGCGTGCGGCGATGCCGACGCCGGACGCGACGGGATCAGGCGACGCCGTCGAGCGCGTCCGCGATCTTCGCCAGGACGGTCGCCGCGAACTCGGCCTCGTCCTCGGGAAGCCCGTCGATGACGTCGACGATGGTGGAATGGTGCGCCGCGAACGCCTCGTCCACCCGCTTCACCGCCTCCGCGGTGGGCACGAGGAAGTGTGCGCGGCGATCGGTCGGGTGCTGCACGCGTGTGACGAACCCGCGCGCGACGAGTCGCTCCACCACGTTGGTGACCGTCGCGCTCGAGGTGTCGAGCATCAGGATGAGGTCTTTGGGGCCGAGGTCGCGCTGGTCGCGGAGACCCTGTACCAGGTAGCGGAGGGCGGTGAGGTCGGTGCTCGACAGGCCCGACTCGCGCACCGCGCGCTCGGACTGGCGGCGCTCCGACTGGCGGAAGTGCAGGATGGCATCGCTCAGGCGCTGACCCGCCGGGCTCTGCGGCTGCCGTGCGTACAGGTGCTCGTTCTCGTGGCGTACGACGCTCTGGGGCATGGACGTCCTCCTCACTCCGCGGCTGCGTCGTGGGCGCGTCACGCGATGTCATACCGTCCCTACCATACTATGTCGCGGGTTGTGATGGCTACTACATTGCACAAATACTGTGATACCTAGTTACTGTGATTGACACCTGGTGACGGATACGTCGCCGCCGCGCACAAGGAGGAAGACATGGCACACCTGTACTACGGGGCGGACTGCCGTCCCGTCGAGATTCCCGACCGTGTGCTCGCCCACGTCAAGGTCGTGGCAGCGACCAAGTTGCGCCGCGGCGAGAGCTTCATGCTCACCTGGCGCCATGACGGCGAGGCCGGCGGCCGCACCTCGCTGTGGATGCAGCCCTCGATCCCGCTGCGGTTCGTCTTCGACGCCGCCGAGCCCGAGACGCTCGATGCCGAGTATCTGCGCGAGCTGGCCAACGAAGCGACCTCGAGCCGCGGCATCGTCCTCGAGTGGGACGACAGCGAGCCCGTCTCGGCGCCGGCGGAGGCGCGGCCCGTCAGTGCGGTCGCGGCCTGACCGGCGGCAGACGGGTCAGAATGGTGGGGTGATCTCCACGGATCTGGCCCTCGCCCTGCGCGACGCCGGACTGGTGTGGCACCCGCGCTCGGGTGACCGGTTCCAGCTCGACGAACCCGAGTTCGAAGCCGACATCTTCACGGTCAGCGAGATGACGATCGAGCCGCGCGAGTATCCGACCGGACGCATCCTGGCTTTCAACGGCACGACGGAGTGGGCGCTCGACTCGGTCGCCCTCGAAGATGCGCTCTGGCTGCCGCACGAGCACCAGCTCAGGGAGCTGCTCCGTGGGGCCTTCCGCGCACTTCGTCGCCTGCCCGACACCCACGAAGTGGAGATCGCCCTGCGCGCCGCTGAGGGTGGCGACGAGACGCTCGTGTTCGAGCATCCGGAGCCGTCCGACGCCTACGCGCTCGCCGTGCTCGAGCTGCTCCGACGGCTCGCCTGAGCCTCAGGTGATGACCGGAACGGGCTCCGTGTCGGGGAGGGGGCTCGCGCCGCGCACCCGCAGGTCGGGAAGGCCGCGGACGAACACGATGGCGACGAGGAGTCCGACAATGCAGAAGGCGGCCGCCGAGGCGTAGGCGGCGGTCACGCCCCCGGAGCCGTCGATGAGGAAGCCGGCGACGGCCGAGCCGGCGGCGGCGCCGATGAGCTGGCCCGTTCCCACCCATCCGAACGCCTCAGCGGTGTCGCTGAACCTGACGCTCGCGGTCGTCACCGCCGACAGCACGGCGAGAGCGGGCGCGATGCCGATGCCGGCCACGAACAGCGTCGCGCCGATCCACCAGACGTTGAGCCACGCCGTCGTGAGCGCCAGGCCGACGGCCACCACCGTCAGGCGCCGTGCCATCGCCCACCGGCCCATCGGCAGGTGGCCGAAGGCCAGGCCGCCGGCGAGGCTGCCGACCGAGAAGACCGCCAGCACGAGACCCGCCTCGAGGCCGCCGTGCTCGAACGTCGCCACGACGCTGGCCTCCACGGCCGCGAACGAGCCGATCAGCAGAAAGCCGATGACGGTGGCGAGCAGGATCGGCGGACGCGTCAGCACCTTGCCGAACGACCGCTTGCTGCGCGGGATGCGCACCCGGCCGACCTCGGGGGAGAGGATGAACCACGTGCCGCCCGCGACGAGGATCAGCACGACCAGCACGAGGCCGACCACCGTGCCGGCCTGCGTGGCCACGAACGTGATGAGCACGGGCGCCAGGATCCAGATGACCTCCTGCAGCGACGCGTCGAGCGAGTACAGCGCCGTCAGCTGCGTGGAGTTGACCATCTTCGCGTAGATCGTGCGTACGGCGGCGACGATGGGCGGCGTCGACGCCCCCGCGATGAAGCCGAGCACGATGTAGACGGGCACGGGGGCGACGAGGAAGGCGATCGACGAGAGGGAGGTCGCGCTGACGGCCGTCGTCAGGGTGAGGACCCGCCGCATGCCCCATCGCCCCATCCAGCGACTGGTGACGGGGCCGGCGAGCGCCTGGCCGATCGAGACCGCCGCGAGCACGACGCCGGCAGCGCCGTACGAACCCGTGATCCCCTCGATGTGCAGAAGGATCACGAGGCTGATCATCCCGTTCGGGAAGCGTGCCGTCAGCTGCGCCGCGATGATGCGGGCGACCCCGGGGGTGCGAAGAAGTTCCCGGTAGCCTGCCACCTCACAACGTTACGTCACGCGTCGCGCGGGCAGAGACGGGCCCGGGTGGTCCGCGACACGCCGAGGCGCTTCTCCACAGGCGAATCCGATGTCGGACCCCTCGGCTACCGTCACGCCTGTGGACGGATGCCGTCGTGGCGTTCGAAAGCCGCGTGATCCAGCCGTTTTCCGAGGCGTGCAGGCTGTGGATGAATCCGTGGACAACCTGTGTTGTACATGGGGAGAACGGTGGAAAATCACACCGATGTAACTACTAGCCCTTGTGGTGCTATCGAATGTCGGTACCCATATGTAGTATTGGACTCCCGGTGGGGGGTCTACCGGAAATCACGCCGGATGCCACCGGGGGAAGCACTGAGGAGACGGAATCGACATGGCGATCACGGTTTACACGAAGCCCGCGTGCGTGCAGTGCACGGCCACCTACCGAGCCCTCGATTCCAAGGGGATCGAGTACGAGATCCACGACCTCTCGCAGGACCCGGCGGCCCTCGAGCAGGTCAAGGCGCTGGGCTACCTCCAGGCGCCGGTCGTCATCACCGATGAGGACCACTGGTCGGGGTTCCGTCCCGACAAGATCGACGAACTCGCCTCGCGACTGGCCTGACCGATGTCTGTCGTGACGCAGCGCGTCGCGACGGACGCGCCCCTGCTGGTCTACTTCTCGAGCGCGTCGGGCAACACCGCGCGTTTCATCGAGAAGCTCGGCGCGCGAGCAGTCCGGATCCCTCTCCACTCGACGGATCCGGCGCTCGTGGTCGACGAGCCCTACGTCCTCGTGACACCCACCTATGGCGGAGGCCAGGGCAAGGGCGTCGAGAAGGGCGCCGTTCCCAAGCAGGTCATCCGGTTCCTCAACGACGAGCACAACCGCAGCCTCATCCGCGGAGTCATCTCCGCGGGGAACACCAACTTCGGCGAGCATTTCTGCGTCGCCGGCGACATCATCAGCCGCAAGTGCCACGTGCCGCACTTGTACCGGCTCGAAGTATTCGGCACGCCAGAAGATGTGGAGCGCGTGAGCGCGGGATTGGAACGATGGTGGGAACTCTGACGCAGACGGACTTCAAGACCCAGGCACGGTTCGAGGGCATGGACTACCACGCCCTCAACGCGATGCTCAACCTGTACGACGCCGACGGCAAGATCCAGTTCGACGCCGACAAGCGCGCGGCGCGGGAGTACTTCCTGCAGCACGTGAACCAGAACACGGTGTTCTTCCACTCCCTGAAGGAGCGCCTCGACTACCTCGTCGAGAAGGAGTACTACGAGGGCGCGGTGCTCGAGAAGTACTCGTTCGAGTACATCCAGAAGCTGAACGACCTCGCGTACTCGAAGAAGTTCCGCTTCGAGACGTTCCTCGGCGCGTTCAAGTACTACACCAGCTACACGCTGAAGACCTTCGACGGCAAGCGGTACCTCGAGCGCTTCGAGGATCGCGTCGTCATGACCGCGCTCGCACTCGCCGATGGCGACGAGAAGCTGGCGACGGCGCTCGTCGAGGAGATCATCTCCGGCCGCTTCCAGCCCGCCACACCCACCTTCCTCAACGCCGGCAAGGCGCAGCGCGGCGAACTCGTCTCCTGCTTCCTGCTGCGTATCGAAGACAACATGGAGTCGATCTCGCGCGGCATCAACTCCTCGCTGCAGCTGTCGAAGCGTGGCGGCGGTGTCGCTCTCCTGCTGTCGAACATCCGTGAGTCGGGCGCTCCGATCAAGCAGATCGAGAACCAGTCGAGCGGCATCATCCCCGTGATGAAGCTCCTCGAAGACTCCTTCTCGTACGCCAACCAGCTCGGCGCGCGCCAGGGCGCCGGCGCGGTGTACCTCAACGCCCACCACCCCGACATCATGCGGTTCCTCGACACCAAGCGCGAGAACGCCGATGAGAAGATCCGCATCAAGACGCTCTCGCTGGGCGTCGTGGTTCCCGACATCACCTTCGAGCTCGCCAAGAACGGCGAAGACATGTACCTCTTCTCGCCGTACGACGTCGAGCGCGTCTACGGCGTGCCGTTCGGTGACATCTCGGTGACCGAGAAGTACCGCGAGATGGTCGACGACCCGCGCATCAAGAAGACGAAGATCAATGCGCGCGAGTTCTTCCAGACCCTCGCCGAGATCCAGTTCGAGTCGGGCTACCCGTACATCATGTTCGAAGACACGGTGAACAAGGCCAACCCGATCAAGGGCCGGATCAACATGTCCAACCTGTGCTCCGAGATCCTGCAGGTCAACACGCCGACGACGTTCAACGAGGACCTCTCGTACGCCCAGATCGGCAAGGACATCTCGTGCAACCTCGGCTCGCTCAACATCGCCCTGGCGATGGACGGCGGTGACCTGGCGCAGACGGTGGAGACCAGCATCCGTGCCCTCACCGCCGTCAGCGACCAGAGTCACATCCGCTCGGTGCGCTCCATCGAGGACGGCAACGACCGCTCTCACGCGATCGGGCTGGGTCAGATGAACCTGCACGGCTACCTCGCCCGCGAGCACGTCTTCTACGGCTCGGACGAAGGCGTCGACTTCACGAACATCTACTTCTATTCGGTGCTGTTCCACGCTCTGCGCGCGTCGAACCGGATCGCCATCGAGCGCGGCGAGGTCTTCGACGGCTTCTGGGACTCGAAGTACGCGTCGGGGGAGTTCTTCGACAAGTACATCGAGCAGGAGTGGGCACCGGCGACCGAGAAGGTCAAGGAGATGTTCGCCGGCCATCACATCCCCACCCAGGACGACTGGCGCGAGCTCAAGGCCTCGATCCAGCAGCACGGCATCTACAACCAGAACCTGCAGGCGGTGCCCCCGACCGGGTCGATCTCGTACATCAACAACTCGACCAGCTCGATCCACCCGATCGCGGCGAAGATCGAGATCCGCAAGGAAGGCAAGCTCGGTCGCGTCTACTACCCGGCGGCGTTCATGACGAACGACAACCTGGAGTACTACCAGGACGCCTACGAGATCGGCTACGAGAAGGTCATCGACACGTACGCCGCGGCCACGCAGCACGTCGACCAGGGTCTTTCGCTCACGCTGTTCTTCAAGGACACCGCGACGACACGCGACATCAACAAGGCGCAGATCTACGCCTGGCGCAAGGGCATCAAGACGATCTACTACATCCGCCTCCGCCAGATGGCGCTGGAGGGCACGGACATGAGCGAGTGCGTCAGCTGCACGCTCTGACAACCGGCCGCTGAGCGAGCCTGCGAGACGAAACGTTTTCGGAGAAGAAGAAGGAAGAGATGAGCGAGAAGCTCCAGCTCCTGGATCACGTCCAGGCGATCAACTGGAATCGCATCCAGGACGACAAGGACCTCGAGGTGTGGAACCGCCTCGTGAACAACTTCTGGCTGCCCGAGAAGGTGCCGCTGTCGAACGACATCCAGTCGTGGAACACGCTGACCCCCGACGAGCAGACCCTCACCATGAGGGTGTTCACGGGGCTCACGCTCCTCGACACGATCCAGGGAACGGTGGGCGCTGTGTCGCTCATCCCCGACGCGATCACTCCGCACGAGGAGGCCGTCTACACGAACATAGCGTTCATGGAGTCGGTGCACGCCAAGTCGTACTCGTCGATCTTCTCGACGCTGTGCTCGACGAAGGAGATCGACGAGGCGTTCCGCTGGTCGGTTGAGAACCCGAACCTTCAGAAGAAGGCTCAGATCGTCATGGAGTACTACCGCGGCGACGAGCCCCTGAAGCGCAAGGTCGCCTCGACGTTGCTGGAGTCGTTCCTGTTCTACTCGGGCTTCTACCTGCCGATGCACTGGTCGAGCCGGGCCAAGCTGACCAACACGGCCGACCTCATCCGCCTGATCATCCGCGACGAGGCCGTTCACGGCTACTACATCGGGTACAAGTTCCAGCGCGGACTCGAGCAGGTCGACCAGGCCAAGCGCGACGAGATCAAGGACTACACCTTCTCGCTCCTCTACGAGCTCTACGACAACGAGGTGCAGTACACCCAGGACCTCTACGACGGCGTCGGTCTCACCGAAGACGTCAAGAAGTTCCTGCACTACAACGCCAACAAGGCTCTCATGAACCTGGGCTACGAGGCGATGTTCCCCTCCACCGTCACGAACGTGAACCCGGCGATCCTGTCGGCTCTCTCGCCGAACGCCGACGAGAACCACGACTTCTTCTCGGGGTCGGGCTCGTCGTACGTCATCGGCAAGGCCGAGGCCACCGAAGACGAGGACTGGGACTTCTAGAAGTTCCAGAACCCACTTCGCCCGTACAGGGCGGCTGAGAGGCCCGGACCCGCAGGATTCTGCGGGTCCGGGCCTCTTTCGTGCCTTCTCTCGACAGACAGAGGAGGACTCAGATGGACAACGATGGCCGTTCGGTCGGGCATGCGGGGGGCACGCGCGCACCTCTCATGTGGGTCAAGCCATCTTCGCCAGGTGGATTTGGGCTGGAGATGATCGTGACCTCGTGCCCCACCGTGCCCGACTGAGGAAGCTCCCATCCGGGCGGTGGCAGGCTCGCTACCCCGCGCCGGACGGCGAGATGTACACCGCTCGCACGGACGACGACAAGCCGCTGACCTTCCCCAGCAAGACGGATGCGCGGGGTCGGTGTGTCCCGCCAGGTCGCGAGGGACGCCGACGTTCAAACTGCTTCGCGACCGGCGCTCTCGTACGCTGTAGCAGCGGTCTGCAGATAGGTCACCAACCCCTCGAGCTGGTGCGGATCAAGGCTGGCGATCGTCTCACCGATCGGACCTCTCACGCGGTCCAACTGCTCCTGTAGCGCCGACTCCATCTTTCCCGTGTGCTCCACGATGACGCGGCGCCGATCCTCCGTGTCATAGACCCGCCGGGCGTAGCCCGCGTCGACCATGCGGTCGATCAGGCGCGTCGTCGCTCCGCTCGTCAGCCCGAGGGCTGCGCCGAGCTCGCCGGCCGACATGGAGCGTTGAAGCGCGAGCAGGTTGCTGGCCTGGTAGTCCGTCATCCCGATGCCTGCGATGCTCGCCGCGCGTTGGTGGAACAGCACCACAGAGGTGAGGTAGCGGCGGTAGAGAGCTGTCATCTCCTGCGGTGTCACGGCCATGCATCATCTTCCCACAGATGGTATCTGCTTCTGTGCAGATAATGCGTCTATGCAGAGATATTGGAGGATTGCAAATGAGCGTTACGCAGGAAGACCGGGCCGTCGTGACAACCTGGGCCCGAAGAGGGCTGGTCGTCGGGGTGGCCGTGGCCCCCGTATTCATCGTCACCGATCTCGTCGACGGGTTGGTGCGGCCCGGCTACTCGGTTCTGCGGCATTGGGTCAGCCATCGCGCGTTGGGCGAGTACGGGTGGATCGGCATAGTGACGATTGCCGTCAGCGCACTCATGCTGCTCGCCTGCGCGATCGCCCTCTTCGCTGTCCGGCGGCGCGCGAACGCGAAGACCGCGTACCCGCTGACCGTCTGCATCGCCGCGATCGGGCTGCTCACGGCGGCACTGTTCCCGATGGACCCCTCGCTCGGCTTCCCGCCTGGCACCGAGCTCACCCCGACCACTCAGTCGGTGAGCGGAGCGATCCATAACGTCGCCGGCCCGGTGTTCATCCTTGGGATGGCTGTCGCCGCGTTCCTGAGCGGCCGGTACGTTCGGCGGGTGAGCCACGGGGCTGTCGCGGTTGGTCTCGGCTGGGTCGCTGGTGTCGCGATCGTGATTTCCTTCGTCCTCACGTCCGTGTTGGTCAGCCTCGACTTCGCCGGCGTGCTCCCGGGCGCGTGGAGTGGGTTGTTCGAGCGGATTGCGATCTATATCGGCCTGATCTGGAGCGCCCTCATCTGCTCCCGGCTTCTCGCCTGGACCGCTGTTCGCTAACCTCCGACCGGATCTCCCCACCACCTGCGGGCCCTCCTGGGGCGCTGGCGCCACGCGGCGTCAGCGCCCCTGGATCGGCCGACTCGAGGATGATCCCCTCGCGGCGCTCTGCTGCGCACGTCCGGCTGGTCGGCTACCGCGGCTTCGTGGCGATGCCGTCGAGCCACAGCATGTCGGATTCGTCGCGATGGGTTCCACTTGTGCCGACGTGCTTGGCGTCGATTCGAGGCCCGTTCTTGATCACGTGGATGAGCGCCATTCCGTGTCCGCGCCCGAGGTCGTAGTCGGTCTTCAGCCATTCGAGGATGGTTCCCGCTTTCACGTCTGGGCGGTCGTATCCCTTCGCTGTGGCGAGCTCGATCAGCTGCCGGGGGGTGAGGCCTGTCTTCTTCTCGATCGTGTCGAGGTATGCCTGAAACGACATTCATGTCTCCTTAGTTGTGGGGAAGAGCGAGTTCCAACTTCGTGAAGGACTCCAACCATCCTTCGCGGGTAAGGCGACGGAAATCAGGATCCTCGAGGGGACCTTGATGGAGGGTCATGCGCGTTACCTCCCCGTGGTCGTGGAGCCGAACGCGCAGGACGACCTCTTCGTGCTGGCCGCTGGTGCTGCGGGTACCGACGATCATCTCGAGGTACTCGGGCGGGATGACCAGTCGGATGTGGGCGGACATCGGAAATACTTCGTCGGATCCGTCGGCGTGCATCTCTATCCGCCACACGCCTCCCGGTACTAGTTCTGACGTGATGCCTGACGCGGGTGAGTGGAATCCTGTCGGGCCGAACCACTCGGCCAGCCGGTCAGGGTCGGTCCAGAACATCCAGACGATGTCACGGGGAGCGTGGAATGTCCGTGTGATGTAGACATCTCGGTCGGTGACGATCGCCTCAGGGATGTCAGTCATCGTTGCGCCCCTCTTTGTCGGTCGAGTCCCGGTCTTGCGGGGATTGCTCCTTCTGGTAGACAGCGAGGGCCAAGTCCAGGTTGTCGAACACTCGCGTCCACAGGCGTCGGTACCGCTCGATGTACATTGACGCCTCCCGAAGCGGCTCTGGCTCGAGGTGGCTGAATCGCGCCGTCGCCACCCTTGTCCGGGAGATCAATCCGGCGCCCTCGAGCACCTTCAGATGCTTGGACACGGCCGGTTGACTCATCTCAAAGGGACCCGCGAGCTCAGACACACTCGCGTCGCCTTGTTCGAGTCGCTCAAGCAATGCGCGCCGAGTCGGGTCGGCAAGTGCGTTGAAGATGAGACTGAGCTGATCCGGCATCCCAAACCTCCAAGTTATGAATGAGATGCGGTGCAGGCTAACACGCTCGGATCATCGACCTGGCGCGCACCGAGCGCAAACTCGACGATGAGAGTGGTGACGGTGGGGTGCTCGAGGATGCGCACATGCCCGACGCCCTCGGTCACGAAGACGGTGGACTGCGCCGCGCGAGCGACCACGGCCGATTCAGTGACGGGAATCGAACGGTCCAGGCGATCATGTATCACCAGCTGTGGGATCCGTGCCGCCGGCGCAGAATCCAGCGAGAGCTTCCCCCAGAATGCGCCTGAACCGAAGATGCGCCGTTCGATCCGGTGACGGAGCCGTTCGACACTCTGCCCACGGAGGGCGATCCCGCGCGGTGGGGCATCTGCAGCATTTCCAACCCGGGTGCTTGACGTCCTCGACCTCATAATCTATAACTTAGAACCAATCGGTTTTGAAATCAAGTGGTTATGAAAGGATTGAGCATGTCGTATCACCCCAACGTGGCTCGCAACATCCCCGCTTCGGCCGATCGGATTCCCCCGCCGCGCGGGGACGCGAGAGCCCGCGACGCGCTTCCCGTCGGAGCGATGGGAGGGCCTCTGTTCGTGACGCTGGTGGTCGTTCAGATGGCCGTGGTGCCGTGGTTCGACATCACGCGACAGCCGCTCAGCGTGCTGAGCGTCGGCGAGACCTCCTGGCTCCAGAAAGCCGCGTTCGTGCTCGGCGGTCTGCTGATCGTCATTGGCGCCCGGGGCCTACGCTGGGCGTTAGGGGGCACGCCTGGAGGAGGTGCGGGCGTGGCACTCGTCGGCGTATTCGGCGTGGGCTTGCTTGCGTCGGGGGTCTTCGACGTCGACCCGGGTGACGGAGCCCCGCCTGGCTCTCCCGTGCTGGAAGCCGCCGACTACTCCTGGCACATGTACGCGCACAACATGTCATCGATGGTCGCGTTCATCTGCCTGTCGATTGCGTGCTTCGTGTTCGTGCGACGATTCGCGCGCCTCAGGCAGCGGGGATGGGTGATCTGTTCCCTGTTCGTCGGGATCTCCACACCCGTCTTGTTCTTCCTCCCCCTCGGCCAGCCCAGCCTGCGTTTGGCGATCGCCACCGTCTTCATGCTGACGTGGACGACGGCATTGTTCCTGTCGATCCGTGCAGCGTCTCGACCCACCATTTGAAGGGAATGACGTGTTCACAGCGACATCTACCGACGGCACAACCATCGCCTTCGACCGGCTCGGCCGTGGGCACCCGCTCGTCATCGTGGGCGGAGCGTTCAGCTACCGCTCGTTCCCCCTCCAGCAGGAGCTGGCTCAACGGCTGTCCGATACCTTCGACGTGATCTCCTACGACCGTCGCGGGCGTGGCGACAGTGGCGACGCCAGACCGTACTCCGTCGCTGCGGAAGTCGATGACCTGGCCGCTGTGATCGAAGCGGTCGGCGGATCCGCCTACGTCTGGGGCATCTCATCGGGGGGCGCCCTCGCTATTGAGGCTGCCGCCCGCGGAGTACCGATCGACAGACTCGCCGTGTACGACCCTCCCTTCGTCGTCACACCCGATCACGGCGTCCCCCCGCAGGATCTGCTCCAACGCGTGCAGACCGCACTGGACGCCGATGACCCGGATCGTGCTGTGCGCATCTTCATGACCGACGGCATGGGAGCACCCAGCCTCGTTGTAGGCATGCTGGGCGCCCCTTTCCAGACCGTCGCAGCCATCCTGCTCGCGGTTCGTCCCGGCGATGTTGACGGTACCAACGCCCGCCTCTTTCGCTCTGACGTTCCCGCCCGCATCTCGGGCGGCCCGCAAACATTCACACTCACCTCCACACGTGACCGGGGAACCATCACGGTGACGCCGCGCTCGATCCAGTACACCGGCGGCTGGTGGTATTGCGCGAGGTATCACCTGACCCGAGCGGGTCGAGGAACCAGGGTGTCGCTGACGATCACAGACGTGTCGGCAAGCCCGCGATGGACGGTGTGGATCGCAAATCGGGGCTTCGCCGGGTTCGCCTCTCGGTCGACCATAACTTTCCGCGGCGCGATGTCCGACGTCGCCCACGTCCTTGACTGTCCTCTCACATTTCCAACCACTGAAACGAGACGATGATGCGAAAAGTAGTCCTTGCGATGCAGGTATCGCTCGACGGGTTCGTCGCGACCGAAGACGGCGACCTCGCCTGGGTGTTCGACGACTTCAGCGGCGAGTTGATGGACTCCACTGTTGAAGAACTGGGCGGCCTCGACACAGTGCTCATGGGGCGCCACAACTTCCTCGAGCAACGGGAGGCATGGGCGACGCGCGGCGGACCCATCGCCGAAATCATGCACGGCGTCGAGAAGGTCGTTTTCTCCCACAGCCTCTCCGAGCCACTCGGCTGGCAGAATTCCCGGCTAGCTACCGCCACCCCCGCCGAGGAGATCGCCAGGCTCAAGCAAGCACCCGGTGGATCCATCGGGATCGCCGGCGGCGCGACGTTCGCACGCCACGTCATCGACAACGACCTGGTCGACGAGTACCGCCTCACCGTCCACCCCGTCATCCTGGGCCGCGGCATGTCCATCTTCACCAAGCGCGTCCCTCTCTCGGTGATCAGCACCCAGCAGTTTCCGCACGATGTCACCGTGCGGCGATTCAGCCGAATCGCCGCATGAGCGTGGACTCAAAGAAGGGAAGAACAATGAGCACGACCACCACCGGTTTCGACAAGCAAGCCGCTATCACCCGCAGCCTCCTCGGCTGGGGCGTGGTGGCCGGCCCGTTCTACATCGTCGTCGGCCTCATCCTCGCTCTGACGCGACCGGGCTTCGATGTGAGCAGGCACGCGCTGTCGCTGCTCACCCTCGGCGAATACGGCTGGATGCAGCGAGCCAACCTCATCCTGTCTGGCCTCATGGTGATCGCCGCCGCGTTCGGCATCCTCCGCGCGATCCGCAACGGGCGCGGCCTTGCGACAGGCGTTCTCGTAGCCATCTATGGCGCGGGCATGGTGCTTGGCGGTGTGTTCGTACCCGACCCGGTGGCCGGTTTTCCCCCGGGTTCTTCGCCTGAGGCGAGCGTCAGCGGCATCCTGCACCTCGTTTTCGCCGGCCTGGGAATTCTGTCGCTCGGTTCCGCAACGTTCGCCTTCGCCGGATGGGCGCGATCTCAGTCTTTCACCACCGCATCACGCTTGTCGATCGCCGCGGGTCTGGTCGTGATCGTCGGCTTCATCGCCGGAGGAGCACTCTCCCAGCTGCCACTGGGGATCGCGCTCATCTGGTGCGCAGTCATCGCGGGGTCGACATGGCTGGCCTTCGCCTCCGCTCTCATCTATCGCTGGACGCCGTCTCCCGTGCCGACCTCGACGTCGTCCCACTAATCGCATGGGGCCGGCGTGGTGAATCGGGTGTCGACTGCAGAAGGATCGGCCGAGCGATTGACTGCTCGGTGAGCCGGTACGCCAGATGGAGCTTTCCCGACCGGGCAGCTCAACGAGAACGTCCCCTTCCCGGAGTCGTCCAGAACGCGGCCGATTCAAGGATTGGTTCTTGCGTTAGTCGGCGCCGACGAATTCTGCGACGGCTCGGCGCGCGGCGGCTGCCGTGCGCGCGAGGAACCCAGCGATGATCTTGAGCTCGTCGGGGGAGTATTCCGCGAGTGCGGCGTCCATCTGCGCGTTCATTCCGTCGTAATGGCGGAAGACTGCGCCGATCGCGTCGGGTCGTGCCGAGATGAGCACCGCTCGCCGATCCTGGGCGTCCCGCTGACGCTGGATCCACCCGCCCTTCTCCAAGCGATCGATCACGCCCGTCATGGTCGCGGGGTGCACCCCGGCTTGTCGCGCCAACGCGCTTGGCGTTGTCGGGCCATTCTGCGCGAGATAGTCCAGACAGTCGAGGTCGATGTCCCGGAGCTCCACCTGCGTCGCCACGTGGTGGGTCAGCAGGGCGATCTGGTTGTTCACATCCCGGAACGTCCGCTTGAGGTCACCGACGAGTCGGCGACGCCCGCGGTCGCCGTTCACCCCGGAGGCTGACCTGCCATCGCCGTCGACTGATCTTCTCTGAGTCATATGTTATGGTTTCCGTACTATATGCTAATCGTTCCTAAGGAGAATCTAGTGAAGATCGTCGTGTTCGGGGCCAATGGTCCGACGGGTCGGCTTGTGGTGCGTGGCGCGTTGCAGCGTGGCCACACCGTCACCGCCGTGACCAGGTCGCCCGAGTCGTTTCCGTTCGCCCACCCGAGCCTTCACGTGCTCGGTGGCGACGTCTTGGAAGCAGCATCCGTCTCCCGTGCGATTGCGGGGCAGGATGCGGTGTTGTCCGCACTCGGCGTGCCCTACTCTCGTCAGGAGATCAGGACATATTCGATGGGCGCGCGAGCGATGATCGATGCGATGGTCGAGAGCGGTGTGTCCCGGCTCGTCTGCGTCAGTTCGAGCGCGGTGGATCCGTCTGCGGGTCCGCATGGCGGCTTCTTCTTCGAGCGGGTGTTGCAGCCGTTCGTCGCCGGCGTCCTGGGCAAGACGCTGTACGACGACATGAAGCGCATGGAAGCGATGGTGGCCGAGAGCACTGTCGACTGGACGGTGCTGCGGCCCTCCGGGCTGTTCGATACGGACGTCGTCAGTGATTACGTCGTGGCGGAGCACCATGTGCCGCTGAAGTTCACGGCTCGGATCGATCTGGCGGATGCCATGCTGCGGCAGCTGGACGACAACACCTTCCTCCGCACAGTGGCAGCCGTCGGCACGACCGCCGGTACGCCATCCGTCGCTCAGCTCATCATGCGGGAGGCGTTCAAACGCCCGCCCAGGAGCGGGGTGCCGGTTCCCCAGGCGTTGAGCCCAGAACGTGGATAACGCCCTTCAGTCGCTCAGGACCTAGAGAGACCGGACTCCCCGAGGGCTTACCCGCCGTCTGCTCGGCTATTGCTCGCAGCGCGTTGCGGCCCAGCTTTGGTCGACCCGGCTGTCGGGACCCACCCCGCCGAGCCCGGGTGCGCGGCGACTGCCAGCTCGGTCGCCGTCTCAGCGGGCGTGCGTCGCCGGCGTCGACGAGCCGCTGACATTCCTCATCAAGACAGATGCCCGCACGCGGCTCGCCGGCATGCATACGACGATCGCGCGGGGGAGCGGACGCCGCCGTCAGGGTCAGCCGGGGGAGGCATCGTGTCGAGCGATTGACTACTCCGCGAGTTTGTACGCCACGTCGAGCTGATCCCCAGTGGGCAGCTCAACAAGAACGATCTCGTTCCCCGAGGCGTCCAGGACGTGCCCGAACTTTGCTTCGCCTTGAACGGTGAATGGCTTCACGACGCGGACATCCGAAGTCTCGAGCCGGGCAAGGAGAGATTCCAATTCTTCGACGTATATGACGAGCGTGGGCGCACCGCCTGTCTGCGACCCGATCCGTGCGCGCTCGGCATCGTTCGTCGGGACGAAGAGCCACAAGCCGGGATCGCGTTGGCCTTCGGGCCCGACGTGTACGGTACGCATGCCGGGAGCGAACTCTCCGTCGAAGAGAGTGCGAAAACCGAAAGCGCGGCGGTAGAAGTCACGCGACTCGTCGAGATCGCGAACGAGGATGGTCGTGCGTCCAATGGTCACCATCACGGCACGATAGCGGTCGCGGTTCCGGCAGTCGACGGCGGAGCCACCGGCGTCGCGGCATACCGCCATACGGTCGCGCGCTGGTCGCGATGATTAAGCCAGACGCGAGCGGCTGATCCTTCGCGAGCACGCTTGACCGTGGAGGCTAAGCCGAGTCACTCTCCACACAGGGCAGCTGACTCACGGGAACTGTCGTCGACGGAGCGCGACGGGGGTGGTGCCGAGACGTGATCGCCTACCGAGCAATTGCGGCCGCGAGTTCGGGGTGCGAGGGCTCGACGAGGAAGCGGCCGTCCTGGAGGACGACCACCGGGATGCGCCGGCCCCCGGAGATCCGTTCCGCGAGCTCGGCAGCCTCGGGGTTCTCCTCGATGTCGATGTCATCGAACGCCACCCCCGCGCGGGTCAGCTGCTGACGGGTGCGGGTGCAGTCGCTGCACCAGGTGGTGCCGTACATGGTGATGGGTGGGACGGTCGACATGATTTCCTCTCTCACGGTCACGCGTGCGCGACCGTGCGGCCGGGGATCGCTTCGAGAAGCGCGATCGTGTAGGGGTCTTTGGGGTTCTCGAAGATGTCCTCGGCCACGCCCGACTCGACGAGCGCGCCGCGTCGCAGCACGGTCACGGTCTGGGCGACCTGTCGGACGACGGCGAGGTCGTGCGAGATGAACAGGTATGTGGTGCTGAACGCCTGCTGGATGTCGTTGAGGAGATCGAGGATGCCGGCTTGGACGGTGACGTCGAGCGCGGACACCGCCTCGTCGAGCACCATCACGGTGGGATCGAGTACGATCGCGCGGGCGATGGCGACTCGCTGACGCTGACCGCCCGACAGCTCGCGCGCGCGGCGGTCCGCGACGGTCGCCGGCAAGGCCACCAGGTCCAATGCGTCGCGGGCGCGCTGTGCCCGCTCGGACCGGGAGCCCAGCCCGTAGTTGCGCAGCGGCTCCTCGATGATCGAGTGGATCGACTGGCGCGGGTCGAGGCTGGAGAAGGGGTTCTGGTACACCATCTGCAGACGACGGCGCGCGTCGCGGAGAGCGGATCCGCGCAGCGACGACATGTCCACGCCGCCAACGCACACCTGTCCGCTCGTGGCTCGCTCGAAGCCCATGACCATGCGGGCGATCGTCGATTTGCCCGACCCGGACTCGCCGACCAGCGCATGGGTCATCCCGCGCCGCGCCGAGAAGCTGACATCGTCCACCGCGCGGAGCGGATCGCGGCGTCCCGGCACCGTGAACTCCTTGACCGCATGCTCCACCGAGATCACGGTGTCGGCGTGCCTCGGCTCGGCCATCATCAGACGGACGTCTTCGCTCGAGCGCACGGCGTCCGCGAGCGCGGGGGCATCGTCGACGAGCTGGCGGGTGTAAGCGGACGCGGGATGGGCGAGGACGCCGGCGGTAGGGCCCTGTTCCTGGACCGCGCCGCCCTTGAGAACCAGCACCTCGGACGTGCGGTCTGCGGCCACGGCCAGATCGTGGGTCACGAGCACCACCGCGGTTCCGTCCTCGCGACGCAGTTCGTCGATGAGGTCGAGGATCGTCTTCTGCACCGTCACGTCGAGTGCGCTCGTCGCCTCGTCGGCGACGATGAGCTCCGGGCGGAGTGCGATCGCGCTCGCGATGAGGACGCGCTGCTTCATGCCGCCGCTCAGCTGGTGGGGGTATTGGCGGGCGCGTACCTCCGGGTCGGGGATGTCCACGCGCTCGAGCAGTTCGATCACGCGGCGCCGGATGACCGGCGCATCGGCGGCGCGATGGATTCGCATCACCTCTGCGAGGCTGTCGCCGATCCGCTTGACCGGATTCAGCGAATAGTGCGGATCCTGAGGGATCAGCGCGACATGACGGCCGTGGAAGGCGCGCCATTGGCGCTGATCCCACAGGGTGACGTCCTGCCCGCCGAGCCGGATCGACCCCTCGATCACTCGGCCATTGGCAGCGAGAAGGCCGATGACGGCCTGAGCCGTGGTCGTCTTGCCCGATCCGGACTCGCCGACCAGAGCGAGCGTCTCGCCGCGCCCGAGGCTGAACGAGACATCGCGCACCGCGACGGTCTCCTCGCCCCGCACGCGGTAGGCGACGGCGAGGCCCTCGACCTCGACCGCCGGCGCGGCGTCGTTCCAGTGCAAGGTGGCCGGTCGTGAAGTCATCGGGAGCTCCTCTCCGAGATGGCGGACGAGAGACGGTGGGTCGCGAGCACGACGACCACCACGATCACGCCGGGAATCGTGGTCAGCCACCACGCCGTCGCCACGTAATCGCGGCCCTCGGCGATCATCAGCCCCCACTCGGGGGCGGGCGGCGGAGCCCCGTAGCCGAGGAAGCCCAGCGCGGAGATCGCGAGGATGGCCGTGCCGAACTGCAGCGCCGCCATGGCGAAGACGGGCGAGAGGGAGTTGGGGAGGATGTGCCGGAACAGCACGCCCGCGAACGTGCCGCCGCTGGCATGAGCCGCCTCCACGAAGTCGGCGGATCGGATGCGCAGCACCTCGCCGCGCACGAGCCGCGCGAAGGCCGCCACGCTAGTGATCGCCACGGCGAGGGCGATCTGGAAGAGACCGAAGCCCAGCAGGATGATGACGCTGAGAGAGAGCAGCAGCCCCGGGATGGACAGCAGCACGTCGACCAGGCGCATGAGGGTGCTGTCGAGCCAGCGCGGCCCCGCTCCGGCGAGAAGCCCGAGCAGCGTTCCCGCGACCATGCCGAGAGTGACGGCGCACAGCGCGCTGAAGAGGGTATAGGCGGCGCCGTGCACGACACGGGTGTACACGTCGCGCCCGGTCGCGTCGGTGCCGAAGACGTGCGCGGCGGACGGCGCCTGCAGCGCGTCGGCGAGGCTGCCCGCCGTGGGATCGCCGGGCGCGAACAGCGCGGGGGCGATCGCCCAGCTGACGGCGACGACGAGGGCGAGCAGCGCCACACTTAGCGTGATCATGCCGCGCGGGCGTGGCCGCCGGCGGGCCGAAGCGCGGCGGGTGCGGGTGCGCGTCTTCCCGGGTACGAGCGGAGACGCCGACTCCAGCAGCAGCTTCTGGGTCATGAGCGTGATCCTTTCCTGGACAGGCGCGGATCGAGCACCGGGTACGAGAGGTCGACAAGGAGGTTGATCACCACGAACACGGCGGCGGAGATCACCACGACGGCCTGCAGAACCGGAGTGTCTTGGGCGGCGACGGCTTGCTCGGTCACTCGGCCGATGCCGGCGCGGCCGAAGACGGTCTCGGTGATGACGGCGCCCCCGATCAGCTCGCCGAGCAGGAGCCCTGCCATGGTCAACGCCGGGAGAAGCGCGTTCCGGGGCACGTTGCGGGTGAGGATCCACCAGTGCGATGCACCCCGGGCACGCACCACCTCCATGAACGGCTGCGCCCGGACGTCGTCGATGGCGCGGATGAGCACCTGCGCGATGGGCGCTGAGATGGGAAGCGCGAGGGCGAGCACCGGGAGCACGAGGCCTTCCACCGGTCCGGGGTTGATGACGGAGACCCATCCGAGTCGGAACGAGAACACCTGTACGAGCACGATGCCCAGCCAGAACACGGGAATCGAGATGAACAGCGAAGGCAGAGATCGCAGCATCCGGCTCAGTCCTTCGAAGCCGGGGAGCTGCGTGAGAAGCGCGGGGACCACCGCGAGAAGCGCGGCGATGACGAAGGCGCTCGCGGCGAGCACGAGCGTGTTCGGCAGCGCCGTGGCGATGATCTCGCTGACCGGCGTTCCCGTCTGCACCGAGTAGCCGAAGTCCCCTCGGAGGTACCCGGCGAGCGTGTCGACGTACTGCTGCCACAGCGGCATATCGGCACCGAGCGCCTCCCGCAGCCGGGCGACCTCCTCTGGGCCGAGACCCGACTCGGGGTTCTCGAACCGCATCACCAAGGCGTCTCCGGGGAGCGCCTGCAGCAGGATGAACGACGCGGTGAACGCGAGCGCGAGCACGATCCCGGCCTGCCCCAGTCGTTGGGCGACGTATCTCATGAATGTCCTTCCGGGTGCTTCGGTCGCCGCGTGGGAGCGGGGCTTTCCCCCGCTCCCACGCGGCCGGGGTCAGTCGGTCAGCCAGAGCTGGGAGAACAGCGGGCGGGCGACCGCCTCGTAGTCCATGCCCTGCACGGAGCTCGCGATGCCGTAGGTCTGCGGCTCCTCGAAGAACGGGAGGACGTACGCGTTCTCGGCGAGATAGCTCTGGGCGGCCTGGCTTGCGGCCACCCGTGCCTCAGGATCGGGCTCGCTCGCGACGGCCTGCAGCAGTGCGTCGAGTTCGGGGTCGGCGATGGCGCCGTCCGACGGGTTGCGGTTGAGGAGGATGTTGCGGTTCGCCGAGAAGTACATGCTCTTGATCACGTCGAGGTCCGCACGGCCAACCATCGAGTGGGCGCCCTGCGTACGGCTCGCATCGAGAATCGCGACAGCGTAGTCACCGGCCGTGGCGCGCATGATGTTCATCTCGATCCCCACTTCCGCCAGCTGCTGCGCGACGGACGTGAGCAGATCGAAGGAACGAGGCTGTGCGACTGCCTCGGCGGTCGTGAACGACAGCCGCTCGCCGTCCTTCACGCGGATGCCGTCCGAGCCCTCGGTCCATCCGGCCTCTTCGAGCAGCTCGACCGCGTGCTCGGGGTCGTACGCGAAGTACTCCGAGGTGTCGAGGTAGCCGAGCGCCGTGCTGGACAGCACGGACGTCGCAAGCGGGTAGTTGTCGGTGAAAAGGCTGTCGATGACGCCCTCGCGATCGACGGCGGCGATGATCGCCTGGCGGACCAGGATGTCGTCGAGCGGACCCGCCATGAAACGGAGGTTCAGCGCGTTGTTGACGCCGTTCGTCTGCGGCGCGTCGACGGTGAACCCGCTCGAGCCCAGCACCTGGGCCTCGTCCTGGGGCTCGATCTTCCGCGCGATCTGTCCCTGGCCCGACAGCAGCGAGCCGACGCGAACGCTGTTCTCGGGGGTGATGGCGATCTGCACGGTGTCGACGTACGGGCGCCCCTGGTTCTCGAAGCTCGCGGGTGCCCAGGCGTAGTCCTCGCGTGCCTCGAGGGTGACGGCGGTGCCGAGCTCCTCGCCGGTGATGACGAAGGGGCCCGATCCGATGATCTCCTCGCCCGAGCCGGCGGCGAATCCCTCGAAGTCGCGGTCCAGCGTGTCGGACGAGAAGATTCCCGACGTGATGGTCGAGGTCGCCTGGAGGAATCCGGGCGCGGGAGCCGAGAAGTGGAAGGTCACGGTGTGGTCGTCGATCACCTCGCTGCTCTCGTAGTTGTTGACGGCCTCCGAGACGGGCAGCGCCCGCTCGGGGTCGCCGAGTCCGTAGAGGTCGAAGTTCTTCGCGACGACAGCCGCATCGAGGTCCGATCCGTCGGAGAAGGTGACGTCATCACGAAGCATGAACGTGTACTCGGTGGCGTCTTCGTTCACCTCCCAATCCGTGGCGAGCCACGGTTCGAACTCGAGAGTCTCGGGATCCTGCCACACGAGACGGTCGGCGATGTTGTTCACCAACGCGCCGTTGGGGTAGAAGCCCGCTGCGGGGGCGTACAGGCTCGTGTAGGCGTTCGGCTCGAGGTAGACCAGCGTGCCGCCGGCCTGCGGCCCAGTGGACGGGGTGCTGGCGCCGTCGGAGCCGCCGGCGCAGGCCGACAGCACGAGGCCGGCGGTCAGTACGGCCGCGGACGCGCCGAGGGCACGAGCCTTTCGGCGCAGTGACGGAGAGGTGGGGGGATGTGCCATGGAGTGCTCGCTTCCGGGAGGGTTCGGGTGGGGTGGGCGATGCGGGGGTGAGATGAAGGGAAGGCGTGGGTCAGGGGCGGCGGCGACGCGGGACGGTCGGTTCGCCGAGCGAGAGCATGAGACGGTTGGCCCAGTTGAAGAAGGCGGCTCCGGCGATGACGTCGGCGATGTCGACGTCGGTGAGTCCGAGCCCGCGGAGCCGCTCGACATGGCTGGTCGAGAACTCCGACGGCGTCACGGTGAGGGCGCGCGCCGCCTCGATGAGCGCATCCCAGCGCTCGTCGATCTTCGCGGCCGTGCCGTCGTCGAGCAGCGCCTGGACGTCGGACTCACGGCCCGACAGCCGGGTCGCGGCGCGGGCGTGCACGGACGCGCAGAACACGCAGCCGTTGACCCGTGACGCGGCTGCCGCCGACAGCTCGCGTTCCGCGACAGGAAGCCCGCCGTCGGGGTTCTGGAAGATGTCGAAGTCGGTCAGCGTCCGCGCCGCGAGGATCTCGGGCTCGCGCGCCAGCAGCGCGAAGTAGGGCATCTTCGCGCGCTGGGGCTCGACGACGCCTGCCCAGTGCCGTTCCCCGAACTCCTCGACCGGCAGGGGAGCCAGCCACGGGGTCCAGCCGAGACCCTCCTGGGTGAAGCGCTCCGGACCCTCGAGTCCGATCGGGAGGAGGACGTGCTCCTCATGCAGCTGGTCGAGGTCGGTGGTCATTTCGCCTCCATCGAGGAGCGCAGCACGGCGAGGCCGGTCGCGTAGCGGATCTGGAATGTGAGGAACGCGACCAGCTGCGAGGCGCACACGAGATCGGTCGTCGTCCACCCCTCGTCGAGCAGCCGCTGAAGTGCATCGGCGCTGGCCTCGCGCGGACGGAAGACGAGCAGATGCACGTGCTCGACGAGCGCGCTGAGCTCGTCCCCGATCACCGCGCGGGACGCTTCGGGGACGACGAAGTGCAGGCCCTCAGTCGACTCCGCCGCCAGCCCGCGCTCGCGGTAGACCCCGTAAGGACCCTCCGTGCGACCGGCTTCGGCGATGTCCCGGAGCGCGGCGATCATGTCGGCCGAGGGCTCGGCACGCGAGAACTCCGACTCGTAGTGCGCCGCCAGCGGGGTGTCGCCGTGCCACCGCGAGATGACGACGGCCAGAGCGAGGCGCTCGGCGACCGAGAGGCCATTGCCCACCGCGGGCGAGAAGATCGAGTCGTAGCTGCGCTGGGCGTTGTCGCGGGTGGCGGCGCGCGCCGAGCGCACCGCGTCGAGCGGATCGCCGGCGGTCACACCGAGTGCGTGATCGAGGACATCGAGGGACATCGGGAAGCTCCGTTCGGGCACGTCGCCATCGGGCGAGAGGGCTTCCGAGAGCGGGGGGAGCGCGCTCGGACATGGGATGCGGCGAGGGCTGAGCGTCGCCGTGTCATCACGGTAGGCGGCTCGTCGTTAACCCCGAGTTACGTCGTATCGCCGCTCGTCATGAGTGCGTGGGCGCGCATTATGGGTGAGCTCGGGCCGGCCCTGGGCGGCGCGCACCCGCCAGATCATCCCGTCGATCGCGGCGATCGCGTCCGTCAGCGCGGCGACGGCGGGGAGGCTCCGCTTGTCGGCGGGGACGACGACGCTGATCGTGCGGGTGATCTCGGCGGCGAGCTTCTTGACCACGACGTTCGGCGGGAGCAGGGTCGTCCCCAGAGCCAGCCGGGGGACGAGGGCGATGCCCAGGTCCGCGGCGACCATGCCCACCGTGGCACTGAAGTTGTCGGTCTCGTACACGACATTGGGTGCGTATCCGACGTCCTCGCACGCGCGGATGAGATGCGTGCTGCAACGGGGGCACCCGGCGATCCAGGGATCGTCCTCGAGATCTTCGAGCGGCAGGTGGGGCAGCTCGGCGAGCGGGTGCTCGCGCGACATGAGCACGAACAGCGGGTCGATGAACAGGTCGGTCGAAGAAAGCCCGCGCGGCGAGTCGGGGTGGTGAGTCGCGCCCCGTTCACCGGGATAGGCGAAGACGAGGGCGATGTCGGCATCGCCCGACACGACGAGCTCGATCGCCTCGGGCGGTTCGCTTTCGGTGTACTGCACCGCGACGCCGGGATGTCGCTCGCGCATGCCCGAGAGGAGGTGAGGCACCAGCGTGGACGACGCCGAGGGGAAACCCGCGAGCCGTACGCGCCCCGAGCGGAGGTTCGCGGCACCCGCGAGGTCGATACTCGCGGCCTGCAGGGCGTCGAGCACGCCGCCGGCGTGACGGCTGAGCAGCACCCCGATGTCGGTGAGCTCGACACTGCGGCCCTGCTTGACCACGAGAGTCATCGACAGACGCCGCTCCGCGCGGTGAAGGTGCTGACTGATCGCGGGCTGCGTGGTGCCGAGGGCGCGCGCAGCGCCGGTGATCGACCCGGTCTCGGCGATCGCGCGCACGATGCGCAGCGTCTGCAGGTCGAGGGTGATGTCGGTATCGGAATCGAGGGGCATAACGACCTCCGTCGTCAGGACACACCCTCGGGTCGGCGGTGGATTCCTCAATCGAAGCACCCTTGTGTTTCGCGCAGGAAACACGGCTCCGCGGGAGCATAACCGAGGGTTATGCGATTGCGGCGGAACGCCCGGAGCGCGCTATACCGGATCGCGTGACTGACGCAGCCCTGACCCCGCCGCCCGATCCCGTCGTGTGTCTCATCGGGGTCGGCCCCCGCGGCACGTGCGTGATCGAACGGCTCGGCGCGATCGCCCGCGAGTGTCTCGACGATCGCGCCTGGACGCTGCATCTCGTCAACGACGCTCCGTTCGGTGCCGGCCGCATCTGGCGCCTCGACCAGACACCCGAGCTGTGCATGAACACGCTGAGCGGCGCGGTCACCCTCTTCACCGACGAGGCCAGCACCGTCATGGGCCCGGTCTCGCCGGGGCCGACGATGCATGAATGGTGCCTGCTCGTGCGCGACGCGCTGGACGGGACGGATGCCGCGGCGGGCGTCGCCGGCGCGCACCGGGCGGCGTTCGCCACCACACCGCTTCCCGACGTCTTCCTCGCTCAGCCGCACCTGGTCGACGAGGCCCGCGTGGTGCGGCCGGAGAGCCACCCGAGCCGCGCGCTGTACGGGGCGTACATCACGTGGTGCTTCGACCACGCGCTCGGGGCGCTGCCCGACACGGTGACCGTGGTGAAGCACCGTACCCGCGCCGTCGGCATCTCCGCAGACGGCGAACGTGAGCGGGTGCTTCTCGCAGACGGGACCACGATCGCCGTCGACGACGTGATCTTGTCGCCCGGCTGGCTGGAGAGCGCGGAGCCCGAGCCCGAGGCGCGTCTGACCGCTGCGGTCCGCGGCCGGGAGGGCCTCGTGTGGGTCCGGCAGGGCAGCCCCGTCGAGCAGGAGCTCGACGCCGTCCCCGCGGGGGCGCCGACGATCGTCCGCGGCCTGGGCATGGGCTTCTTCGATGCGATGGCCCTGCTGACGGTCGGTCGCGGCGGGCACTTCCGCGATGGCGGCGACCGGCTCGTCTACGAGCCCAGCGGCAGCGAGCCGGTGATGCATGTCACCTCGCGGCGCGGCATCCCGTTTCACGCGAAATCGGTGTGGGGAGGGCTTCCCCCGGCCGCTCACCAGAGGTACTTCTCGCGGTTCGACCCGAGCTCCGTCGACCGCCCCATCGACTTCGAGCGTGACCTCTGGCCCTTGATCGTGCAGGACTCGCTCGCCGGCTGGTACCGCGCCATAGCGGAGCTCGAGCCGAAGGCGCTGGAGGGATCTCTCGACGACATCATGCGGCTGGTCGATGACCAGGCGCTCGCGCTGGACGCCGCGGCGTTCGATTCGGCGGTCGCGCCGTTCGTCCCTGATCCCCGGCATCGCTTCGATCTCGTGCGCCTGATGTCGCCCGACACGGCGGCGTGGTCGTCGCCGGATGCATTCCAGGAATGGGTCGTGCAGTACGTCGAGACCGACCTCGCCCAGGCCCGCCTGGGAATGGCGAGCCCCCTCAAGCGGGCACTGTGGGAGGTGAACGCCGCGCGCAAGCACGCATCCATGTACATGGGGTTCACGAGAGCGAGCGCCGAGACCCATGCGAGCGGCCTCTACCGTTCGTTCGCCGCTTTCGGGCAGATGATCGGCAGCGGCCCGCCGGCGTTCCGCAACGCCCAGCTGCTGGCTCTCGCCGACGCCGGCCTCGTGCGCTTCCTCGGCCCCGCAGGCCAGGTCGGCCTGAATGCGCACGGATTCACAGGCGAGTCCGCGCTCGTCGCCGGCTCGCGGGTCACCGGACCTGCGCTGGTAGACGCCTTCATGAACGCCCACGACGCGCGCGCGAGCCGCGATCCCCTCCTTCTCGGTCTGGCAGATCGTGGGATCGTCCGGCCTCACCGTCGTCGCACCAGGACGGGGGACCCGGTCCCGGGCTCGGGCTACGCCGTCGAGCCGGGCACCAGCCGCGTCATCGGGCTCGACGACACCGTGACGCCGCGCATCCAGATCATCGGCATCCCCGTCGACGACACGCGTGGCGACACTGTCATCAGCCCGATGCCGCGCGTCAACGCCACCTTCCTGCGCGAGGCCGATGGCGCGGCGCACGCTGCCCTGCGAACGCTCTTCCCTGCGCGTTTCCCCGCCGACCAGGAGGTGCTCCATGTCTGAAACCCGCAGACTCGCCGTCGTCGCGGGGGCGACAAGCGGCATGGGATGGGAGATCGCACGGGATCTCTCGGCCGACCATGAGGTCGTCGCCCTCGGGCGTTCGGCCTCCGCGCTCGCGGAGCTCGACGCCCTCCCGGGCGTCAGCGCGATGTCGTGCGACATCACCTCGGCGGCGGAGCGCGAGGCGCTCGCGAGCCGTCTGGAGCGCGTCGACGTGCTCGTGCACGCGGCGTCGGGCGACACCGGCGCCACCGGTGGTGTCGACGAATGGGAGGCCATGGTCGGTATGTTCCTGATCGCTCCGGCCGAGATGACGCGGCTCATGCTGCCGCAGCTGCGCGCGTCCCGCGGCACCGTCGTCTTCATCGGGTCGGGGGCGAGCACCAAGCCGACGCCCGGGATGCCGCTCTACACGGCGGCCAAGCACGGGCTGCGGGGCTACGCCGACACCCTGCGCATCGCCGAGGCGCCGCTGGGCGTGCGGGTGGCCACGGTGGCACCAGGCCCCACCGACACACCTGGACTGCGCGTCAGCCGCTCCCGGTCGGGGGCGCCGTACGAGCCCGAGCGCTACATCCGACCCTCGAGCGTCGCCGGGGCCGTGCGCTTCGTGGTCGACGCGCCCGACGACGTGCACCTCACCGATGTGGCCGTCCGCCCGCGGGTGGAGCTGTCGCGGTGACGCCGGCCGGCCGCAGAGATCTCTGGACCACCCGCAAATGGGAGGTCGGAGACCCCGAGATCGGCGCATGGATCGCCGAGTCGGACTTCGGCACCGCCCCTGAGATCACCGCTGCGCTGCATCAGGCGGTCGACCGCGGATTCCTCACCTATCTGCCCGACCACGCCGCGGCGGCGGCGGAGCGTGCGTGCGCGGACTTCCTGGCGGCGCGTTACGACTGGCGCCCGCCCGCGGAGCGGGTCCATCTGGTGCCGGACGTCGTCGCGGCGCTGCGGATCACGATGGACCACTTCGTGGAGCCCGGCGAAGCGATCGCCGTGCCGACGCCCTGCTACGCGCCGTTCCTCACCGCGCCGGTGCGCGCCGGCCGACGGGTGATCCAGGTGCCGTCCGTGGAGGTGGGGGGACGGTGGCGCATCGACACCGCTGCGCTCGCCCGCGCTTTCGCCGACGGCGCCGGGCTCCTGGTGCTGTGCAACCCGCACAACCCCCTCGGGCAGGTCATGACGGTCGACGAGCAGCGGGACGTCGCCGCCGTCGTGGAGCGCTACGGGGCGCGTGTGTTCTCGGATGAGATCCATGCCCCGGTGGTCTACAGCGGTGCGCGGCACCGACCGTACGCGGCGCTCTCGCCCGCGACGGCCGCCCACACGATCACCGCCACAGCGACGTCCAAGGGGTGGAACATCCCAGGGCTCAAGAGCGCGCAGCTGATCCTCACCTCGGACGCCGATCAGGCGCAGTGGCGCGAGCGCGACATCGTCCCCTACCTCGAGGGCAGCATCCTCGGTGCCGTGGCCGCGCGCGTCGCGTACACCGACGGCACGGCATGGCTCGACCGAACGCTGAGTGTCTTCGACGCCAATCGACGCCTTCTCGGTGCACTGCTGGAGCGCCATGCACCCGGCGTGGGCTACCGCATGCCCGAAGCCACGTACCTGGCCTGGCTCGACTTCCGCATGTACCGGCTCGACATGGACCCAGCCGAATTCCTGCGGCGGAATGCTCGCGTGGTCGCTTCCAGTGGGGCGGACGCGGGCCTCGGCGGGGAGGGGTTCGTGCGCTTCAACTTCGCGATGCCCGCCCACCTTCTCGAGAGGTCCGTCGAGGCGATCGGTGCGGCGTTGCGGTCGGCAAGGCTGGACGACAGCGCTGGGGCGTTCGTGGCCGGCGCGAGCTGATCTGGAAGCCGTCGCGCAGCTCCTCCGAGACACGCGTTGACAGCAGCCTCTCAGCGCTGTGCGCGGGGCGGGCGGCAGGGGGCAAGGCAAGGCCGTCGGACGTCGCGAAGCGCGGGAGAAGGTCAGGGACTGCCGAGCACGAGCAGCACAGTCTTATCCAGAGCCCAGATTGTGGCGAGCAGAATGGCTGGGAGAAGCGCGACGGGCGCCAGTCCGACTGCGATGCCGAGGAACAGCGCCCCCTCCATCACTAGGCGCACAATTGCAGGGACACTGATCGCGGGGCTCGGTGAGAGGAACAGCATCCAGATCGTGATGACCAGGATGGGCACCAGGACGACGCTCATCCGAAGCCAGCCCGTTGTCGCGTTCCACGCCCAGACCGCGGCAGCGACGATCAGCGCCAGTTCGAGTGCGAACCGAACGGCCAGCGCGATTGTCAACGCCACGGAAGTCATTCGGTTTCCCAGCTTCGGAAGACGCTGTCAAGCGAGTTCACGGCGCGATGAAATGAGTCCGCCACACCGCGGTTCATCTGAAAGGCGCCCGCCAGCTCGATCATGATGAAGCCGTGCAGGAGCGCACGAAGCATCCGCACCGCGTCGACGGCGTCGCTGTCGGTGAGTCGATAGGCGCGGAGGGTGGCCGCCACGGCCGTGACGAGGCCGGCGCTGAGGGCGCGGTATTCCTCGTCGTCCTCGTCCACTACGGTCTGCAGGGCGAGATACCGTCCGGGGTGACTGCGCGCCCATTCCAACAATGTCAGCGCCACGGCCACGAGCGCATCCACGCCGCTGCGGCCTGCCGCGACATCCTGGACGAGGGAAGTGACGTCGCGAAGCGTTTGCTTGGCGATCCCCCGCCGGAGATCCGTGATGTCCGCCACGTGCTTGTATGCGCCGGGCGTGGAGATTCCAACGGCGCGCGCGACCTGCGACAAGCTGAGGGCATCGAAGCCGATGGTGTCGGCCAAGTCGGCCGCGGCGGCGATGAAATCGGCGCGTGAAAGTCGTTCAGAGGGCATGGAGTGCCACCTCCTCGACGAACGGAAGCACGACAGCCAGGGTCTCGTCGACGCTCTCCGCCATCGGGTAATGACCGGCGTGCGCGATCATCGCCACCTTCGCCTGGTTCCCGATCGCTTCCGCGATCGCGGCGGCTTCGCCAGCAGGACTCGGAAAGTCGCGGTCCGCATCACCCATGACGATGAGCACCGGCGCGGCGATCGCGGATAGCGCCGCTTCGGCCTCCGCGTGGGAAGTGCCTGCCGTGCGCTGGAACGCGTGCCAACGTCCGGGACGGGCAAGACTGGCTGCCACGAGGGCAGCGTGTTCCTCGTAATCGACCGGGCCGCCAGTCGGGGTGAGTGATCGGTAGTACCTCTTCCACATTGCCGGTCCCCAGGGGCGGAGGAGAAGAAGACGGATCAGGAGTCGCAGAATGGGGGTCCCCGTCTCCCGCACGAAAGGGCCGATAAGCACGAGCCCGGCAATCAGATCTGGTCGCCGCGCAGCGACCAACGTCGCACCGGCAGCGCCCATGGAGCTTCCCAGCACGACGGCCTTGCCACCGAGCGTCTCGAGCAGGGCCACCAGATCATCGGCGAGCGCGTCGTCGTCATACGCCGTGAAGGCCGCATCGCTATCGCCGTGGCCCCGAAGATCGAAACTGGCAACCCGAAATCCGCGGGCCACGAGTGGAGGTATCAAGTGACGATAACTTGAGCGCAGCTCACCCATGCCCGGGACGCACACCACGAGCGGGCCCTTACCGACTACGTCGAACGCGAGGGCACTGCCGCCCGGGCGTTGAAGTCGTTGATTCTCGCTAGTCATGTTACTTATCATAATACACTGGTTAATATATGTAACCGCGGATCTGGATCAACGATGAAGCTCCGGCCGTGGTGCGGGCGCGGTGCGTGAGTCGGTCCCCGTCGAACGGGTTCATGAAACACTTGAGGATGCTTTCACGCCGCGTGTCAATGGACGACATCGCTCGACACCTCGGCCTCAGTCGCAGCACGGTCTCCTTCGTCATCAACGACCGGAGTGACATCAGAATCTCCGAGGAGACCAAGCGCCGGGTCTGGGACGCGGTTGCCGAGCTGGGTTATCGACCGCATGCGGCGGCCCGCTCGCTCGCCTCCAGCCGAACGAACCTCCTGGGGCTCGTGACGGACATCGCCAGCAGCCCTTTTGCGGGCGGCATCATCAGCGGCGCCCAGAGGGCTGCCTGGGAGCGCGGACAGGTCCTCTTGATCGTGAGCCTGGACTCCGATTCCGCCGCGGACACGGCGATGCTCGAAATGCTCCTGGAGCGACGCGTCGAAGGCCTCATCTATGCCACCGCGGGTCATATCGGCGTGAAGCTGCCGGAAGCGGCCGCGGAGGTGCCCGTCGTGCTCGTGCACTGTGAAGACATCGAGGGGCGCTATCCGTCGATCCTTCCTGACGAGGAGCACGGCGGATACACGGCCACTCGACGCCTGATCGACGGCGGTCACCGGCGGATCGGGCTGGTCAACCTCGAAGCTCCGTACCCCTCGGCCGGGCGCCGCAGCGGCTATGAGCGCGCTCTTCGCGAAGCGGGTATCGACGTCGAGCCCGCACTCATCTTGTCGGGCCCGGCCGACGCGGGAGCCGGCTTCGAGCTGGCGCGGCGAATGCTTCAGGCGGAGAATCCGCCGACCGCCCTCTTCTGCGGCACCGACCGCATGGCCATGGGCGCCTTCGATGCGGTGCGAGAAGCGGGACTGCGCATCCCGGAGGATGTCGCCGTCGTCGGGTACGACGACCAGAAGATCGTCGCCGCGTACCTGAGGCCCGCTCTCACCACCATTGCGCTCCCGTTCGAAGAAATGGGCGCCGCGGCCGTGGAGGCGCTCAACGGCGACATGGAAACCTTCCAAGGTTCAACCATGCGGGGGTGGCTCGTCGAGCGCGACTCCGCCTGATCCGCATCTTCTCTTGCGGCCTCCGCACCCCTGCGCTAGACATTAACGCGCGTTACTAACGCGCGTTAATGAATGGAGTCTCAAAGCATGACAATGAAGTCGCGCGCTATCGCCACGTCGGCCATAGCACTGGCAACGGCTGCGGTCGGCGCGGGAATCAGTCCCGTAGCTGCCAACGCCGACAATCCGGATGCAGAGCAGTACCGCCCGCAGTACCACTTCTCCGTCCCCGACCACTGGAAGAACGATCCACTGCGTCCTGTCTACCTCGACGGGGAGTACCACCATTACTACCTGTACGACGTCGACTACAACGGCGTTTCCACCCAGACGGCTTGGCGTCATACGACCACTACCGACCAAGTCGTCTTCAAGGACGAGGGCATTGCCATTCCCGAAGACACGACCTTCGGTTCGCCGATGGCCGGCTCGATCGTCATCGACACGAACAACACGGCGGGCTTCGGTGCGGGCGCGCTCGTGGCGCTCGTCTCGGTCGACGAGGGCCCCATCAACGCCACCGACCAGTGGGTGTACTACTCCACGGACGGCGGCGACACGTTCACGCCGTACTCGACCACGACTCCCGCGATTGCGAACCCGGGTCCGGGTCTTCACGAGTTCCGCGACCCGAAGATCGAGTGGGACGCTGCGAACAGCCAATGGGTCGCCCTCGTGGCCGAGCCGTTGAGCGGCATCGGCTTCTACACGTCATCCGACCTGAAGAACTGGACGTACGAGTCGTTCTTCGCCGCCCCGAGCGGCATCACGTTCACCGAGTGCCCGGACTTCTTCCAGATGCGCGCAGACGACAACACCCTCCAATGGGTCGTCGGCGCCAGCACCGGTGGCGACAGGCACACCTTCGCCTACTGGCCCGGCGACTGGGATGGGAGCACCTTCACCCCCGACACCACCGTGCCTCAGTGGCTCGACTACGGCGATGACTTCTACGCCGCCGTCACGTATGCCGACGAATCATCCACCGATCAGAGCAAGCGATTCCTGAAAGGCTGGGTGAACTACTGGTCCCACCCCAACACCGCCAGCAGCTGGACGGTCGACGGCTTCACCGGAACCGACGCGATCACTCGTGAACTGTCCCTGAAGGAGACCGACGGCACCTATCGGCTCATCTCCACACCCATCGCAGCGCTCGACGACTACGCGACACGCTCATGGGACCTCGGCAATATCGTGGTGAATGGACAGACCGATCTGGACTATCACGGCACCTCGTATCGACTCGATACGACCGTGTCGTGGTCTGATCTCGACAATGTGGCGATCAAGCTCCGGCGATCTCCGGACGGCACTCGCGACTTCACCGTCGGCAAGTTCGACGACTTCGTCTACGTCGACGCGAACGACCCGACCATGTACCGGGAGAATCACGCCCCCTATGACCCTGGGGCCACTTCCGTGCAGCTCACCATCCTCGTGGACACCACCACCGTGGAGGTGTTCGTGAACGGAGGCGAGCAGGCGCTGACGATGAAATCCAACCTCGAGCCCACCGACACCGGCATCCAGCTGTTCACACAGGGCGGGGCGGCGACATTCGGCGATGTGACCATCACGGAGTTCGCAAACGTGACAGGACAAGCCGAGGCGGGCGCGCCATACCAGGATTTCGACAGCGGCTACGACAGCTGGACGACGACCGGCAGCGCGTTCGGCTCCGGGCCCGCAACCGGGACCCTCACCGCTCAGCAGCCCGTCACCGGGTGGCGGGGCACTGGCCTTGTCAACAGCTATCTCGGCGGTGACACGTCGACCGGCACGCTCACGTCGCCGACGTTCACGGTGACCAGCCCGTATGTGAGCTTCCTCGTCGGAGGTGGCAATCATCCGACACCATCGGATCTGTTCAACGGGTTCGAGGGAAGCGGCTGGGGCAGCGGATGGACGGCCACGGGCAGCTTCGCCGGCCAAGGGCCGAGCGCTGCGAGCCTCACCAACCAAGTGGGAAGCAAGGTCGCCGACACGTTCGTGAACGGAGGGGATGCGGCTACAGGGACGATCGTGTCGCCGGAGTTCACGATCACGCGTGACTACCTCACCTTCAGGCTCGCCGGTGGCGACTTCCCCTGGCCGGCGAGCGGCAACGCATCCGTGCAGCTCGTGATCGACGGTGAGGTCTACTTCACCGCGACCGGTGACGACACAGCGACGCTTCGAACCGTCGCGTGGGACGTGCATTCGCTGCGCGGCAAGACCGCGCAACTCGAGATCGTCGACAACTCCACGTCGACGTCGTTCGGCCACATCATGGTCGATCAGATCATGCTCGGGAACACGCCGTCGGCCGTGGTCGGTGAGACCAACGCGCCCACCGCGGTGAATCTCAAGGTGGGCGGCGTCGTCGTTCGCACCGTGACAGGCACCGACGATGAGCGGCTGCACCGGGAGTCGTGGGATGTCGCGGACTACATCGGCCAGAGCGTGCAACTGGAGGTCGTCGATCAGAACACGACCGGCTGGGGCCACGTCAACGTGGATCACGTCACCTTCTCCGACCGACCCCTCGGATAGGTGACTGCGGGCCTGCCGGGGAGTCGTCCCCGGCAGGTTCCGCCGCCGCTGGGTGTTCTGATTGACACCTCGGCTCACTCGCGTTAGCATCTACATCTGTCGGAACTAACGCGAGTTAGTTTGATCGAAATGAAGGCATATGTCGAAGACGACTCCGCGGGTTCGCGCCGCGACGATGAAAGACGTGGCTCATCACGCCGGCGTCTCGCGGACGGCCGTCTCGATCGTGCTGAACGACCGTTTCGACGTCACGCTCGCTTCAGACACCCGCGAGCGCGTACTGAGGGCGGCCGCAGAGCTCGGCTATCGGCCGAACGCCGGTGCGAGAGCGCTCGCGCAGCAGCGCAGCGACTGGTACGGACTGGTGACCGAGATCGTCACCGCACCGTTCGCCGTCGATGTCATCAAGGGCGCTCAGGACCGGGCGATGGCCGACGACAAGTATCTGCTGATCGCCTCGACCGAATCCGACCCCGCGGCCGAGACCGCCGCCATCGAGCGCTTGCTGGAGCAGCGGGTGGAGGGCCTCATCTACGCTGCGACATGGCATCGCCCAGTCACCGTGCCCGAGATCGCACGCGAAGTGCCGACGGTCCTGGTGAACTGCTTCGACATCGAGGGCCGTTTTCCGGCGGTCGTTCCCGACGAGCGCGCGGGAGGCTATCGGGCTACCGGACGCCTGCTGAGCGCCGGTCACCGGCGAATCGGGTTCATCAACCTCGACCCCGGGATCCCGGCGGCGATCGGCCGCCGCGAAGGCTACCTCGCCGCCCTCGAGGATGCGGGCATCACCCCCGAGCAAGGGCTGGAGATCACCGGTCATGCCACTGCCGACAGCGGGTTCGCGGCCGCCGAAGAGCTGCTGGACCTTGCTGAGCCGCCGACCGCGATCTTCTGCGCCAACGATCGGATGGCCATGGGTGCATATGACGCGATCAAGGAACGCGGCATGCGCATCCCCCACGACGTCGCCGTCATCGGCTTCGACAATCAGGAGCTCATCGCGCGCTACCTGAGGCCGAGCTTGACGACGGTTGCGCTGCCCTTCGAACAGATGGGGGCAATCGGCGTGAACACTCTCGCCGCAATCACGGCGGGAGAGTCGACCGTCACAACCGTCGCGACGGTCGACTGCCCGCTCCTCGAACGCTCGTCGGTGTGACTGGACATCCCTCGACGAGCATCAACCTTCGGCTTCAACGCGGAAGAGAAGAAAGGAACAGCACCAATCATGGCACTTCACAGAAGAGGAATGGCCGTTCTCACGGCCATCGCGACGGCAGGAGCGCTCCTGCTGTCGGGTTGCAGCGCGGGAGGGGAGCAGCCCTCGACCGAGCTGGACGGCAGCCAGCTGCTGACCATCCCGCGCGAAGACATGGGGACCTTCGACCGCAACTTCAACCCGTTCGCGAACCCTGACTTCCCGATGACCCAGGAGGCGATATATGAGTCGATGCTCATCTACAACCCCGCCGACGGGTCCACCACCCCGTGGCTGGCGACGGAGTGGGAGGTGGCGCCCGACAGCACGGGCATCACGTACCACTTGCGGGAGGGGGTGAAGTGGTCCGACGGTGAACCGCTCGTCGCCGACGACGTGGTGCTGACGTTCGACCTGCAGCGCGAGGTTCGTGGCGGGTTCGACTACATCGAGTCGGTCACCGCAGTCGACCCGCTCACGGTGCAGTTCGACTTCAACCAGCCCTTCTCGCCCGCGCTGCTCGACATCGGTCAGCAGGTCATCGCGCCGGCGCACATCTGGAACGACGTCGACGACCCGACGAAGTTCGCCAACGAGGAACCGGTCGGGACCGGTCCCTACACCGAGGTGACCAACTTCCAGGCGCAGTCGTTCGACCTGGGCAAGAACCCGAACTACTGGCAGCCCGAGAAGCAGAAGATCGAGGGCATCCGGATGCTGGCGTTCGCGGGCAACGACGGCGCCAACCTCGCCGCCGCCAACGGCGATGTCGACTGGGCGCCGCAGTTCATCCCGAACATCGACGAGGCCTACGTGGCGAAGGACCCCGAGCACCGGTTCTACTGGTTCCCGACGACCGGGGCGATGATCAACTGGCAGTTCAACACCACCAAGGCTCCGTTCGACGATGCGAACGTGCGCAAGGCGCTGTCGATGGCGGTCGACCGCGAGCAGGTGACCGAGATCGGCATGCAGGGGTACACGCACCCCGCTGACTGCACGGGCCTTTCCGGCTCGTACGACAGCTGGCGCGACGAGGCCCTCGTCGATTCGTGCACCTGGACCGAGCGCGACCTCGAGGGTGCCGGAGAGCTGCTGGATGCTGCGGGCATCACCCTCGGCTCAGACGGAAAGCGCGTCCTGCCCGACGGGTCGCCCTTCGCATTCGACTTCTCGGTCGGCTCGACCTCGAGCGACTGGGTGTCGGTCGGCAACGTCATCTCGCAGAACCTCGCCGAGCTCGGGGTGACCGTCACGGTCGCGGCGAAGGACTGGGGCGACGTCGTCGCCGGCTACGAGAACGGCACGTTCGACTCGGGCATCGTGTGGAGCCAGAACGCCCCGACGCCGTACCAGTACTACCGAGGCGTGATGTCGACCGAGACGGTGAAGCCCGTCGGCGAGCAGACGTTCGACAACTACCACCGCTTCGGCAGCACGGAGGCCGACGTTCTCCTCGCGCAGTTCGCGGCGACCGCGGATCCCGCCCAGCAGCAGTCGGTCATGAACGAGTTGCAGGCGCTGTTCGCCGATGTCGCCCCGGCTGTGCCACTGTTCCCCGGGCCGCAGTTCGGCGCCGCGAGCACCGCGCGGTTCACGGGCTGGCCCACCGAGGATGATCCGTACGCTCCCCTGGGTGCGATTCTTGCGCGCACCGCGGTGCTCATCCTCACCACGCTCGAGCCGGTCGTCGCCGACTGACCGATCCGGTCGTCCCGCTGCGTCGCCGACGCGGCGCAGCGGGATGACCGAGGAGACACATCATGGGCTACATGCTGCGGCGCTTCGGGTTCTATCTCGTTGCGTTCTGGGTGTCGATCACCCTCAACTTCTTCCTTCCGCGCTTCATGCCGGGCGACCCCGTTTCCCGGATGGTCGCCCGCCTTCAGGGCGAGATCCGTCCTGATCAGATCGAGGCGCTCAGAGAGTCCTTCGGCCTCAGCGACGCCCCGCTGTGGGAGCAGTACCTGCGCTACCTGGGCCAGGTCTTCTCGGGAAACCTGGGATTCTCGATCTCGCGCTTCCCGACGCCGGTGATCGACGTCATCTCGAGCGTGCTCGGATGGACCCTGCTGCTCGGCTTCGTGTCGCTGATCGTCGCCGTCGTCATCGGCAACGTTCTCGGCATCCTCGCGGCGTGGCGCCGCGGCGGCGTCCTCGACTCTTTCGTGCCGCCCCTGCTGATCTTCATCGGCTCGTTTCCGTACTTCTGGCTCGCGATGGGGATGCTCTACCTCTTCGGAGTCACGCTCCAGTGGTTCCCGGTCCGTCACGCCTACGAGGTGGGCACGGTGCCTGAGTTCTCCCTCGCCTTCATCAGCGACGTCGCCTACCACCTGATCCTGCCCGCCGCTTCCATCGTGCTCGTGTCGATCGGCGGCTGGATGCTCGGCATGCGCAACACGATGATCGCCACGAACGCCGAGGACTACATCGTCATGGCCGAGGCCAAGGGCCTGCGCCCGAACCGCGTCATGATGCAGTACGCGGCGCGCAACGCGCTGCTGCCGTCGGTCACCGCATTCGGCATGTCGCTCGGCTTCGTCGTCGGCGGCGCGCTGCTGACCGAGGTCGTCTTCGCCTACCCGGGCGTCGGCTACACGCTGCTCGCCGCGGTGCAGAACCTCGATTACCCCCTCATGCAAGGGCTCTTCCTCACGATCACCACGGCTGTGCTGATCGCCAACTTCCTCGTCGACATCGTGTACGTGCGCCTGGACCCGCGCGTACGCGTGAGCTGAAAGGAGGGTGCGACGTGTCACTCGCGCAAGATCCTCGCGTCATGGCCGAGCTGGACCTCGGCTCGCCTCCCGGTCCCGATGGCCAGCCGGTCGCCGCGCCGCAACCGCCTCGTCGCAGGCGCGGCGGTGGAGGGCTCCTCCGCGGACTTCTGGGCAACGCCAAGGCGCTCACCGGCATCGTCTTGCTGGTGCTGTTCGCACTCATGGCGATCTTCGCCCCGGTCATCGCTCCCGGCGACCCCACGCTGATCCAGGGCATCGGCTCGCAGCCGCCGTCCGCCGAGCACTGGCTGGGCACGACGGCAAAGGGACAGGACGTCTTCGCCCTCAACGTGTGGGGCGCGCGATCCTCGCTCTTCGTCGGGTTCACGGTCGGCATCGCCGCCAGCTTCGTCGGGCTGCTCGTCGGGCTCGCCTCCGCGTATCTCGGCCGCACCGTCGACAACATCCTGTCGCTGGTGACCAACGTGTTCCTGCTGCTCCCGGGGCTGCCGCTGCTCGTCATCCTGGCCGCATTCCTGCCGCAGGGCGTCGGCACCGTCATCCTGGTACTGGTCGTCACCGGCTGGGCGGGCTCCGCCCGCGTGCTGCGCTCGCAGGCGATGTCGATCCGCGGCAAGGATTTCGTCGCCGCCGCCCAGGTCACGGGCGAGAGCGGCATCCGCATCATGTTCCGCGAGATGCTGCCCAACATGGCATCGATCGTCATGAGCACGTTCCTCGCCTGCGTGATCTTCGGCATCGGGGCACAGGCGGGACTCGAGTTCCTGGGTCTCGGCGACATCAGCACCGTCAGCTGGGGTACGAACCTCTACTGGGCGAGTAACGACGGCGCCCTCCTCACCGGCGCGTGGTGGGTCTTCGTGCCTCCGGGCGTGTGCATCGCCCTGGTGGCCTTCGCGCTCGCGCTGGTCAACTACGGCGTCGACGAGACCACCAACCCGCGCCTGCGCCGCCCCCGTCGCCGCACCACTCCCGATGCACCGACACGTGTCGCTGCGCGAACGCGGAAGGAGGCGGCGCGATGACCGCTCCGCTGCTCGAGGTCGACGACCTGTCTGTCGAGTACGTGACCGATGCGAGGACGGTGCGCGCGGTCGACCGGGTCTCGTTCTCCATCGCCGAGCGGGAGGTCTTCGGCCTGGCCGGCGAGTCCGGGTGTGGCAAGTCGACGATCGCGAACGCGATCCTGCGGCTGCTGCGCGACCCCGCGGTCATCTCCGGGGGCTCCATCCGCTTCGCCGGAACCGACGTGCTGGCGCTCTCGGCTGACGAGTTGCGCGAGTTCCGGTGGCGCCAGGTGGCGATGGTCTTCCAGAGCGCGATGAACTCGCTCAACCCCGTGATGACCATCGGCGACCAGATCGCCGATATCTTCACGACGCACGAAAGGGCATCGAAGAGGAACGCGCTGGAACGCGCGGCGGAGCTGCTCGACCTCGTCGGGATTCCTCGCGACCGTCTCAGGTCGTACCCGCATCAGCTGTCCGGCGGGATGCGGCAACGTGTCGTCATCGCGATGGCGACGGCCTTGCGACCGCCGCTTCTCATCATGGACGAGCCCACGACCGCCCTCGACGTCGTCGTGCAGCAGGAGATCATGGCCCAGATCAAAGATCTGCAGCAGGAGCTCGGCTTCGCGATCCTCTTCATCACGCATGACATGTCGCTGATGGTCGAGCTCTCGGACCGCATGGCGGTCATGTACGCCGGGAGGTTCGTCGAAACCGCCGCCGCGCAGGAGATCTTCGTCCGGCCGAGCCATCCCTACACGCGCGCCCTCATGAACGCGTTCCCGCCGATGAGCGGGCCGCGTACCCGCCTCAACGGGCTGGGCGAAGGAGTGCGCTTCCACGACATCCCCGACCTCGTGGCCGTCGGTCCCGGCCACTGGGTGGCTCCGACCGCCGGCGATGCACCCCTGACGGAGGCGATCCGATGACCACGCAACAAACGCCCGTGATGTCCGTTCGCGGCCTGGAGAAGACGTTCGCGACCGGTGGGACGCTCTCCCGCGGACGCGTGCGCGCGCTCGGCGGCGTCGACCTGGACATCGCACCGGGCGAGGTCGTAGCCCTCGTCGGTGAATCCGGCAGCGGCAAGTCGACTCTCGCCCGGTGCCTTGCAAGACTCGAGCAGCCCTCGGGCGGCACCTTCCTGTTCGAGGGCAAGGACATCCTCAAGACGGAGCCCCGGCGCGCGAGCCGCGAGTACCGCTCGGCCGTGCAGATGATCTTCCAGGACCCGTTCGGCTCGCTGAATCCGGTGCACCGCATCAGCCATTTCCTTGAGCGGCCGCTGCGGCTGCACGACGCGGTCTCCGGCCGGGGCGAGCTCGAGCGCGCCAAGCGCCGGCTCATGGAGAAGGTCGACCTGCCGGCGGAGCTGCTGGACCGTTACCCGCACGAGCTGTCGGGCGGGCAGCGGCAGCGCATCGCGATCGCGCGGGCACTGGCCGTGAACCCTCGACTCATCCTCGCCGACGAACCCACCTCCATGCTCGACGTCTCGGTGCGTATCGGCGTCCTCAACCTCATGAGGTCCCTGTGCGAGCAGCAGGGCATCTCGATGCTGTACATCACGCATGACCTGGCATCGGCACGGTACCTCGCCGACCGGATCGTGGTGATGTTCGCCGGCGAGTTCGTCGAGGGCGGCGAGTCGATGGCGCTGCTGGCCGATCCGCAGCATCCGTACACCCGCCTTCTGATCTCCGCGGTTCCCGATCCCCGTCGACGCGGAAGCTTCGACCCGGTGGAGCGGGCGCAGCTGCGGCAGGAGGTCCTGCACCCAGCGTCGTGCCCGTTCGAGCGACGTTCCGACGCTGCGTGCTCGTCCGAGCGGGCGGTGTTCCACACCATCGCAGGGGCGCCGGAGCACTGGGTGCGCTGCGGGCGGTACGCCCCGCCATCCGATGCTCCCGGCACCGCACTCGAACTCACCGACGCCCTCGAAGAAAGCCCTGCCGCATGACCGCGACATCCACATCCACACTCGTTCCCGAAGAGCTGATCGCGCGCGCCGCGACCGATCCGCATCGCCCGGCCTACCATTTCACCGCGCCGGCGGGATGGCTCAACGACCCCAACGGTCTCACCCAGCGAGACGGCGAGTACCACCTCTTCTACCAGTTCAACCCCTACGCGCCGCTGCACCACCGCATCCACTGGGGCCACGCCGTCAGCACCGACCTGGTGCACTGGCGCGACCTGCCGATCGCGCTGACCCCCAGTGACGGCCCCGACGTCGACGGATGCTGGTCGGGCGTGCTCGTGTACGACGGCGACACACCCACCATCGTGTATTCCGGCCGACACGGTGAGAGTGAGCTGCCGTGCGTGGCGACCGGTTCCCCCGACCTCGTCGAATGGACGAAGGTCGCCGAGAACCCGGTGATCGCGGCGCCACCTGCCGATCTCGAGGTCACCGCGTTCCGGGACCACTGCGTGTGGCGCGAGGGTGAGACCTGGCGGCAGCTGATCGGCTCCGGCATCCGCGGCCGGGGAGGGACGGCGCTTCTCTACGAGTCCACCGACCTGCGCGAGTGGGCCTATGTGGGGCCGCTGCTGGTCGGCGACGGCGCCGTCGGCGATGCGGGCGCTGCGGACTGGACCGGCACCATGTGGGAGTGCGTCGACCTGTTCCGGATCGGGGGGGACGACGCCGCGCACCGCGACATCCTCGTGTTCTCGGCGTGGGACGACGGTGTCACGCACCACCCGCTGTACTGGTCAGGCAGATACGAAGACGACCGGTTCACGCCTGCCGCGCTGCATCGCCTCGATCTGGGCGGACGCTATTTCTACGCCCCGCAGTCCATGCGCGACGAGTCGGGCAGGCGCATCATGTTCGGCTGGATGCAGGAGGGGCGATCCGACAGCGCCGCTGTCGCAGCGGGGTGGTCGGGCGTGATGTCGCTGCCGCGCGTGGTGACGGCCGAGCCGGATGGGTCCGTCCACCAGGCGCCGGCTCCCGAGGTCGACGCGCTTCGCGACGAGCAGCTCGTCTCCTTCTCATCGGTGCTGAGCGCCGAGCCGCTGGAGGTACTCCGGGGGGACGAGCTCGATCTGGAACTGCGACTGACGATTCCCGACGATGGTGCCGTCACGATCTCACTTCGGGCCACCGACGACGACGCCGAGGCCACGGTGCTGCACCTGCAGCGGCGCGGCGATCGGGCCCAGCTGACGCTCGACCGCACGCGGTCGAGCCTGGACCCCGCGGTCGACGCCGGTCCGCGCGGGGGAGACGTGCCCATGCACCCCGACGGGAGCCTGGACGTGCGGATCCTCATGGACCACTCCGCGCTCGAGGTCTTCGCAGGCGGAGTGCCCCTCACTGCCCGCGTCTATCCCACTCGAGAGGATGCTCTCGGGATCCGCCTGTCCGGTATAGGTGTGCGTGCCGAGGTGCGCGCGTGGACCATGCACAGCGTCGCGCGGGGAGCCGCTGAGCCGGGCGCAATCGCCGGATGAAAGCGTCGATCGTGCCCAGCATGCGTCCCCGGTACCACTTCAGCGTCCCCGACAACTGGAAGAACGACCCCCAGCGGCCCATCTTCCTCCACGGCGAGTACCACTACTACTACCTCTACAACCGCGACTACCTCTCCGGCGGCATCGGCACCTCGTGGCGTCGTGCCACGACGCGCGATCACGTGACCTTCATCGATCAGGGCGTCGCCATCGAGAAGTTCACCAACGGCAACGGCGACTGCTGGTCTGGCTCGCTCGTCATCGACACGCACAACACCGCCGGGTACGGCGCCGGTGCCGTGATCGCCCTCGTCACCCAGGCCTCGGTCGACAGAGTGCCCGAAGGACGTCAGGCGCAGTACCTGTGGTACTCCACCGACGGCGGCCGGTCCTTTCGGCCGGGCGGGGACGACCCGGTGCTGGCGGATGCGGACATCACGGACTTCCGCGACCCGAAGGTGATCTGGGATAACATCCGGGAACGGTGGTTCATGGCCCTCGCGGAGGGCGATCGACTCGGCTTCTACGCCTCGGGCAACCTCACCACCTGGTGGCGGGTGGGCCAGTTCGCCCGCGACGATCTGGGTCTGTTGGAGTGCCCGGACATCTTCGAGATGACCGCCGAAGACGGATCGTCCCACTGGGTTCTCGGGGTCAGCGCCAACGCGAAGCATCGCGGCCTCCCGGCAACCTACGCCTACTGGACGGGCACCTTCGACGGCAGCGGCTTCGTTCCCGACAGCCAGGAGCCGCGATGGCTCGATTGGGGCTTCGACTTCTATGGCGCCGTCACGTACTCGCACCACGCTCCTTCCGGCGAGGTAGACCCCTCCCTTCGTCACGCCATCGGCTGGGCGAATTTCTGGGACTACCCCCACAACACTCCGACTGTCGTAGCTGACGGCTACAACGGCGACGACATGATCGTGCGGGACCTCCGACTAGTGCGTGAGCGTGGCGGATACGCGCTGGCTTCGACCCCCACGGCTGCATTGCCGGAGTACACCACCCGTGTTCATGATCTCGGCGATCTGGAGGTCGCGGGTCATCTCGACCTTGACATCCGCGCAGCCGCGTACGACCTCACCTGTGCGATCGAGTGGGACCCCGAGGCACCCGATCACCCTGTCGACCTCGGCTTCGACCTGTGTCGTGCCGAGGGAGGCTCACGCTTCGTCGCGGCTGGCCTGGACCTGTCCGGTCCCTGCGCCTACCTGGACCGGACGCGGACATTCAATCCGACGCGAGGCCGCACGCACGCGCCCTTCGATCCGTCAACGGGGCGCGTAACGATCCGCTTGCTCGTCGATCGGACAAGCGTCGAGCTCTTCGTCGACAACGGTCGGAGCGCGCAATCGCACCGCGTCTTCCCTCTCGCGGGGGATGACGGCATCCGACTCCGTGCCCGCGGCACGACAGCGGTCTTCCGGGACCTCACCATCCGCGAGCTCTCCGCCCCCTGAATTCAGTAGACGCGAACCATTGGACCTCCAAAGAAAGGAAGGCCGTGCATGGGTGAACACACGAGGACCTCGTCGGGATCGGCGGTGCACGCCTCGATCGGTGCAATCTTCGTGCCGGTCCGCGACATCGAGTCCGCGCGTGACTGGTATGTCAAACTCCTTGAACCGCCGAGAGCGCCGGACATACTGCTTGAACATCTCGCGGTATTTCCACTGGGCGGCTCGAGCAACCTGGTGCTGGACAGCAGGATCCACCGCAGCGGCGAGCGTCGCTCCACCCCGCTGTTTCATTTCAACGCAGACGACGCGGAGCGTGCTCGCGACCACGTGAAATCGGTCGGCGGCTCCGACGTGAGCTCGATACAGCACGGGCACTGGTTCACCTTCACCGATCCCGACGGCAACGTCCTCATGGTCCGCGAGAACGACCGAACGGGGGCCCCGGACTCGCACAGGAAAGGACGCCCGCGATAGTGGGTCGGACAGAGCTCTCCGCCCCTGAGACCGACCAGAGAGGAAGACCATGGAGTACCGCAAGCTGGGTAGGTCCGGCCTGTACGTGAGCGAGATCGCGTATGGCAACTGGGTCACGCATGGTGAGCAGATCGATCAGGACGCCGCGACCGAATGCGTGCGCACCGCCCTGGATCTTGGCATCACGACGTTCGACACGGCCGACGTCTACGCCGCAACCCGCGCGGAGTCGGCCCTGGGTGTGGCGTTGCAGGGCGAACGGAGGGAGAGCGTCGAGATCTTCACCAAGGCGTACTTTCCCAACGGGAAGGGCAAGAACGATCGCGGTCTTTCCCGCAAGCACCTGATGGAGTCGATCAACGGGTCACTGCGTCGACTGCGGACAGAGTATGTCGATGTCTACCAGGCGCACCGGTATGACTACGAGACACCCCTCGAAGAGACGATGCATGCGCTCGCAGACATCGTCCGCGCAGGAAAAGCGCACTACATCGGCGTCTCTGAGTGGACCGTCGAGGAGATCCGGGCGGGTGTCGCGCTGGCCACGGAGCTCGGCATTCAGCTGGTGTCGAATCAGCCCCAGTACAACCTGCTGTGGCGGGTCATCGAACCTGAGATCGTTCCTTTGAGTGAGCAGCTCGGCCTGGGCCAGATCGTCTGGTCCCCACTTGCCCAAGGCGTGCTGACCGGCAAATACCGGCCGGGCTCGACCGCGCCCGATGCCTCGCGATTCCGGTCCGACGATGGCTCCCTCAAGAGCGACCACCGCTACCTGCAGCCGGCCGTGCTCCAGCGGGTGCAGGAACTGCGTCCGCTCGCCGAAGCAGCCGGGCTTTCCATGGCGGCGTTCTCGGTCGCCTGGGTGCTGCAGAACCCGAATGTGTCGGCGGCTATCGTCGGTGCGTCGCGTCCGGAGCAGCTGCGCGACAACGTCAGGGCAGCAGGCGTCACGCTCGATTCGGAAGTGATGGCCGAAGCGGAGCGCATCATCTCCGACGTTGCGGAGCGCGACCCGTCGAAGGTGGAGTCGTTCTTGACGCGACCGTGACTGGCTGACGGGCTTTCGGACGACGTTCACCCTCCGGGCACGTGGCCGGGTTCGCACGACGACTACGGCTGGAGCGCTCGGCCGCTTCGGTTCCGTACGAAGCCCTGGATTGCGATGACGGCGGCCCCGCGGCACCAGCTTTCGTTGTCGCCCGAGACGAGTTCGACGCGGACGGGCGCTGCGCGAGGATCGCGATTCTCGCGGACGCCATGCGCGACGGCATCGCTGGCCACAGCTGCCAACCCGACTCCCTCACCGCCGACGAGCACAAGGTCGGGCGCGGTGAGGTTGGCGACGGCCGCAATCAAGGCCCCGAGCGCGCGCCCCGACGCATCGAGGATGCGTGTGGCGGCTGGCTCCCCGGCGACTGCCAGGTCGAGGACTTCCTCCCATTGCACGTCTCGACCGAGCGCCGTTGACACATCCCGTTCGATGGCCGGGACTGTCAGCATGGCCTCAGCGCATCCCCGGTGGCCTCGCTTGCACAGGGGCCCGAGCGGGTCGAGGGGCCAGTGGCCGACCAGGCCGACCCCGGAGTCGGCGTTGGCGAGCAGCTTTCCGTTTGCGACGCATCCGAACCCGACCCCCACGCCGAGCGTGAGGGTGGCGAAGTTGGCATGGCCGGTACCCGCACCGAACCAGTGCTGTGCTTCGGTGAAGGCAGCCAGGTCGTTTGCGGCAAAGGTCGGGATGCCCAGCTCGGCTTCCACGAGCGTGGCAATGGGCACGTCGGTCCATTGCAGGAATGGTGCGCTGCTGACGTTCCCATCCGAGTCGACGACGCCGCCGAGACCGATGCCAACGGCGTCGATCGGGTAAGCAGCTGCGGCACGGCGGCTGACACGGACGATCTGGCTGGTGACAGCCGTAGGGTCGCGGGAGTCCAACGGCTCCTCCCTATAGTCGATCACGTCGGCGCGCAGGTCAGTGATGGCGCCGGCGATCTGCTCGCCCGAGAGTTTTACGCCGAGGAAGTGGTGTGCGTCCGCAACCACGTCAAGCGGTATCGACGGGCGTCCTGCGCCGCGCCGGGTGGCGTGCGGTGCGTCGACGAGCAGGCCGGTGTTGATGAGCTCGGTGCTGATGCGAGTAAGCGTTGCGGGTGCCAGATCGAGTCGCCGGGCGAGCTCGGATCGGCCAAGCGGTCCGTGCAGCAGCACTTCGAGTGCGACTGCTTGCGCTAACTCATCCGTCGGCTGCCACACCCTTGTCTCACTTTCTTCAACGGCGAAGTAATTTGTCTCCACGGCCATCATACACACATCACTTGACGTGAAGTTTTTTCTCGTGGTGAAATAACCCTACGGCCAACCCGTGGCCGTCCTACAAGGGAGACACTTGCAATGAGGCAATCACGTTTTGCCGCCGCCGGCGCTCTTGCGCTGGCTGGCGTTGTGGCGCTCGGTGGATGCGCCGCTTCCGGTGGCGGTCCGGACGCCCCTGTGACGCTCACGTTCTGGGCGACGTACGGCAACGGCGGAAACACTGCACAGACCGACGTCCTCGAGAAGGAGCTGATCCCCGCCTTCGAGAAGGCGAATCCGGGGATCAAGGTCGAATATGTCGACATGCCCTACGACGGCCTGAAGCAGAAGCTGACGACCAGCGCCGCGGGCGGCGAGCTCCCCGACCTGATGCGGTCCGACATCGGCTGGATCGCCCAGTTCGCCGAACTGGGCGCGTTCAAGCAACTGGACGGCGAGATGCCGGGCTTCGAGGATCTGGCCGACGCCGTCTACCCGGGAACGCTTGAGACCACCTCATGGAACGGCCACTATTACGGCCTTCCTCTCAACACGAACACCCGTGTGCTCGTTGCCAATCAGAGCGCGCTCGATGCGGCCGGCGTCAGCGCCCCGCCGGCGACGTTCGATGATCTTCGTGCGCTCGCCGATGGGCTGGCAGGAAAGGGCATCGCCGCCTTCGCGGACAAGGAGCTGTACGCGTGGAACGTGATGCCGTGGATCTGGTCCGCCGGCGGTGACATCGCCGACCCGGACCTCACCACCTCGAGCGGCTACCTGGACTCCGATGAGAGCGTCGCGGGCGTGCAGCTGCTCGTCGACCTGTATAAGGAAGGTGCCATCCCGAACCTGATCACCGGCAACACCGGGGGGACCTCCACGAGCGACGGACTCCCCACGGGGCAGTACGCAACCATCCTCGACGGGCCGTGGATGCAGGACATCTGGACAGGGCAGTACCCCGATTTCACACCCGTCTACGCACCGGTGCCCGCCGGCGACGGCGGTTCCGTCAGCGTGGTCGGAGGCGAGAGCATCGTCGTGACCGAAGCGACCGAGCACGCCGAGGCGGCGTACAAGTTCGTCGAGTTCACTCAGTCGGAGGAGTACCAGCTCGGGATGGCCAAGGTCGGGCAGATGAGCGTGAAGCCGGAGTTCGCGCAGGCGCAGGCCGAGCTCGTCCCGTTCTACAAGACCTTCTCCGACCAGCTCGAGACGGCGCGTGCACGGCTGCCCATTCCGCAGGCCGGCGAGGTCGACACCATCCTGAACACTGAGCTCGTCCCCGCGTTCGAGGGCAGGGTGTCTGTCAAGGAAGCGCTCACCGCAGCCGCCGAGCAGATCGACGCGCTCCTCGCAGAAGGCCAGTGATGACCCTGCTGGAGCAACAGCGGCGCGGGGCGGCTTCGGCCGCCCCGCGCCCCGCGCCCCCCGCCGCGCGCCGCCGGCGCCGGGCCTCACTGACGCCCTACCTCTTCTTGTTGCCCGGGGTCCTGCTGTTCGGGTTGTTCATCCTCTACCCGATCGTCCAGGCCGCGCAGATGAGCTTCTACGACTGGAACATCCTTCGCGGCTCCGCCAGCGAGTTCATCGGCCTCGACAACTACGCGCGCGCGCTCCAAGACGATCGGTTCTGGCTCAGCCTGAGCAACAGCGGGGTCTACATGCTCTTCACGGTGCCGCCGCAGATCGTCCTGGGTCTCGCCGTGGCGATGCTGCTGCGTTCCAAGGCGCCCGCGCAACCGCTGTTCCGCGTGCTGTTCTACCTTCCTGTCGTCACGAGCTGGGTCGTGGTCTCGCTGCTGTTCAAGTACCTGTTCGCCGACGAGGGACTCATCAACTACACCCTGAGCGAGATCCTCCACCTCGGGGACGGACAGACATCCTGGCTGTCCGGGCGGTGGACGGCGATGATCGCCATTTGTGCCCTCGGAGTCTGGAAGGGCGTCGGCTGGTCCATGATGATCTTCCTGGCCGCGCTGCAAGGCGTGCCGCAGTCCCTCGAGGAAGCGGCGCGTGTCGACGGCGCCGGGTGGTGGCAGCGCTTCCGTGCCGTGACTCTGCCGGCGATCTGGCCGGCGATGGCCTTCGTCATCGTGATGCTCGTCATCGGTGGATTCAACGTGTTCATATCGGTGCTGCTGATGACCGGCGGCGGACCCGGCGGGCAGACCGAAGTTCTGCTCACGTACATGTACAACCAGGCGTTCTCTGAGCTCGACTTCGGCTACGGTTCTGCGCTCGCGGTCATCCTGGCCGTCATCGTCTTCACTGCCTCCCTGACGCAGCTCCGTCTGTTCCGGGAGCGGGACGGAGGGTCCGCGTGAGCGTGAAGTCCTCCCGCGGGGCACTGACGTCGCTGCGCGTGGTCGTCCTCATCGTCGGTGCCGTCGTGATGGTGACGCCCTTCCTCTACATGCTGTCGACGTCGTTCAAGCCGCAGGCGTACGTGCTGACGACGCCGCCGCAGTTCGTCCCCGACCCGTTCACGCTGGACAACTACGTCCAGGCGTGGACGACGCAGGATTTCGCCCGGTACGCGATGAACTCCCTCATCGTCGCCGTGATCGCGACGGCGCTGTCCGTCCTGTTCAGCTCGATGATGGCGTATGCATTCACCCGGTTCCAGTTCCCGGGTCGGGAGTGGATCTTCCGGGTGCTGTTGATCGGGCTCATGGTGCCCGCGCTGATGCTGATCATCCCGCAGTTCGTGCTTGCGAAGTACTTCGGCCTGCTCGACTCGCTGGCGGGGCTGGTCGTCTTCTACGTCGCGGGGTCCCTCGCCTTGAACACCTTCCTGCTACGCGGATTCTTCGCCGCACTGCCGGCCGAACTGGACCAGGCGATGCAGATGGATGGCGCCAATGCGTGGACCCGCTATTGGACGCTTGCGCTGCCGCTGGCCCGTCCGGCGCTGGCCACCGCCACCATCTTCACCTTCCTCGCCTGCTGGGACGAGTTCGCGTGGGCGTTGACGATCATCACGAGCCCGCAGAACCGCACCCTGCCCCTCGGCATCCAATTGTTCCAGGGCCAGAACGCCACCCAATGGGGACTCGTGTTCGCCGCCTCGGTGATCGCGATCATCCCCGTCATCGTCGTCTACCTCATCTTCCAACGCCACTTCGTACAGGGCCTCACCTCCGGGGCCGTCAAAGGATGAACATGCCACTCACCCTTCTTCCCACCCGCGCCAGCTACCGATCCTCCGACTCCATCGGCGTGGAGGTCCGCGGTGACCTGCCCGCAGCGGACGGGACTGTCAGCGTCTGGCGGCTGGGGGAGTTGCTGCACACCCAGCCACTCCAGCCGGGTGCGCTTCAGACGATTCCCTCGCTGCCACCGGGCGGGTACGGCATCGAGCTCGACGGAGGCGGATGGCGCGCTCGCACTGCCATTGAAGTCACCGATGACCCGCGATCCCGACTGCGGTACGGATTCGTCGCGAGCTATGACCCCGGCAAAGACGTCCTTGCCGTCGCTGAACTGGCCCGACGCCTGCATCTGAACGCGATCCAGTTCTATGACTGGGCATTCCGGCACGCGGATCTCCTCGGAGGGGGCGAGGAATACGTTGACGCGCTCGGCCAGCCGATCACCCTCGCCACCGTACGGGAACTGACGAGCGCTCTCCGCCAAGCCGGATCGGCATCGTACGGATACGCGGCTGTGTACGCGGTCGGACCCGACGAGTGGCCCTCGTGGAAGCAGCACGCGCTCCTGCGCCCCAGCGGCGAGCCGTACTCGCTCGAGGACTTCCTGTTCATCCTCGACCCGGCCGCCCCCGCATGGCTGAACCACTTCACCGCCGAGCTCGCAGCCGCGGTGGATGACCTGGGATTCGACGGCTTCCACCTCGATCAGTACGGCTACCCGAAGCATGCCGCAACGCCCGACGGGAACCCGGTGGACGTCGCGGCATCATTCGCCCGCCTCATCGACGAAGTCCGACGAGAACTTCCCGACGCTGGTCTCGTCTTCAACAACGTCAACGACTTCCCCACGTGGGACACGGCACATGCTCCTCAGGATGCCGTCTACATCGAGCCGTGGGAACCGGTCCTCGGCCTCGAAGCGCTCGCGCGGGTAGCCACCCGCGCACGGGCGGGCGGTCTGCCCGTCGTGTTCGCCGCGTACCAGCACACGTACACCCACGCGTCCGCCGACGCTGCCGACCGTGCCGCCGCCTTCACCATGGCGACCCTCTTCTCTCACGGCGCCACCCAGTTGCTGACCGGCGAACACGGCAAGGTCCTCGTCGATCCCTACTACGTCCGCAACCACGACCCGGAACCAACCACGATGGAGTTCCTCACCCGCTGGTACGACTTCGCTGTAGAACACGACGCCCTCCTGTTCGATACGCGGATCGTCGACGTCACCGCCTCCTACGTGGGGGACTACAACGATGAGCTCGACGTCGCCCACGTCGGGATCAAGGCCACAGAGACAGCGGTCGCCGGCGCGATCTGGCGGCATGTCACTCGCACCCCAGAAGGGATCGTCGTTCACCTGATCAATCTCGTCGGCCAGGACGACACCATGTGGGACGCGCCACGCAACCCCCCGGGGCCGACGGGACCGGGCGAGCTCAGATTCCGGTTCATCCGCGGACGGGTTCCCCGCGTTCGCGTCGCCGACCCCGACGCCGGCCCGCGATTGGTGGAGGTTCCGGTCAGCCTGCACGGGGATCACGCCGTCGCCACGCTTCCCGCGTTCGACGTCTGGCAGGTCGTGCATGTCAGTCTCTGAGATCCTGGCCACGGAAGACGGGGCGACCGCGTCGTCCGAGTGGTGGAAACGTGCCGTGGTCTACCAGATCTATCCCCGCAGCTTTCAGGACAGCAACCAGGACGGGATCGGGGACCTGAGGGGGATTCTTCAGCGTCTGGATCACCTCGAGCGCCTCGGTATCGATGTCATCTGGCTGTCGCCGATCTATCGCTCCCCGCATGCTGACAACGGCTACGACATCAGCGACTACCAGGAGATCGATCCGGCGTTCGGAACCGATCACGACTTCACCGAGCTGGTCGACGAGGTGCACGCACGGGGGATGAAGATCGTCATGGACCTCGTGGTCAACCACACCTCCGACGAGCATCCCTGGTTCGTCGAATCCCGCTCCAGCCGCGACAACGCGAAGCGCGACTGGTATTGGTGGCGGCCCCCACGAGCCGGCTACCAACCCGGGCGCCCGGGCGCCGAGCCCACGAATTGGGAGTCGTTCTTCTCTGGGCCGACGTGGACCCTCGACGAGCAGACCGGCGAGTACTACCTTCACCTGTTCGCGCGGAAGCAGCCCGATCTCAACTGGGAGAACCCCGAGGTCCGTGAGGCTGTCTACTCGATGATGCGATGGTGGCTGGATCGCGGCGTCGACGGCTTCCGCATGGATGTCATCAATCTGATCTCCAAGCACCCTGGTCTGCCGGACGGGGTGGTCGCGCCCGGCAAGACGTACGGCGACGGCTTTCCGCACTACTCCGCGGGGCCGCGCCTGCACGAGTACCTGCAGGAGATGCGGCGGGAGGTGTTCGACGGCAGAGGGATGCTTTTCACAGTCGGTGAGACGCCGGGTGTCACGGCCGCGGATGCGGTGCTGTTCTCCGACCCGGCGAGGCGCGAGCTCGACATGGTCTTCCAGTTCGACCATGTCAGCTTGGACCACGGGAGTGGGAAGTTCTCTCCGCGGGAGCTGCAACCGGGCGAACTCGCGGGCTCGTTCACCGCCTGGCAGGACGCGCTCGCGCAGGTGGGCTGGAACAGCCTGTACCTGGCCAACCACGACCAGCCACGGCCAGTCAGCCGATTCGGCGACGCCACTCAGTGGTGGCGTGAATCGGCCACCGCATTGGCGACCGTGCTCCACCTGCAGCGGGGTACCCCGTATGTCTTCCAAGGCGAAGAACTGGGCATGACCAATGCCCCGTTCGACCAGATCAGCGACTACCGCGACGTCGAATCGCTCAACTACTTCGCCGAAGCGCTCGCCCGTGGCGAGCATCCCGACGGCGTGATGGCTGGGCTGATGCGGATGAGCCGGGACCACGCCCGTACTCCGGTGCAGTGGGATGACAGTCCCAACGCCGGCTTCACCGCGGGTACGCCCTGGATTCGTGTGAACCCCAATCACTCCCGCATCAACGCCGCCGCACAGTACGACGACCCCGGCTCGGTGTTCGAGCACTACCGAGCGCTGATCCGACTGCGCCACCGTCTCCCGGTCGTCGCCGACGGTGACTTCCGTCGACTCGACGTCGGCACTCCGGCCGTGTTCGCCTTCCTGCGCACACTCGATACGCAGCGCGTGCTCGTGATCGCGAACCTGTCCTCAGCCGCGGTAACGCCGTCGCTGCCGGATCTCGTGTCGAAGGCCTGGGACACGCAACGGCCCATCCTGGCGAACCAAGCCGGGGGCGACAACGTCGATGCGGTGCTGCGCCCTTGGGAAGCGAAGGTGTACGCGCGATGAGGGGCCTCTCGCGCCGGGCCCATCCCTTGAGGGCAAGCAAGCGGGGGTGCCGAGCGCGCTGAGGGCCGTGTCGACGTCTTGCCCTTGAGGTGAGAGCCGGCGGTCTCGCCCAATTTGGCGATTGTGCGAGACCGCCGGCGATGCTAGTTTTGAATTCAGCCACCTAGTTATACGTATAACATGATCGAAGAGGATTCATGGTTCACCATGCCAGCGCGGGCGCCACGATGAACGATATCGCCGCCGCGGTCGGGGTCTCCCAGGCCACCGTATCGCTCGTGCTCAACAATCGCGGGGGCTCGCGCGTCGCGGCCGCCACCCGGGAACGTGTCCTCGGGGCAGCCCGTGAGCTCGGTTATCGCCCGAATGCGGCGGCGAAGACGCTTCGCGACGGCAAAGCGGGTCTCATCGGATTCGTAGGTGACGCCGTCGCCAGCTCGCCGTTCTCCGGCCGCATCGTAGAGGGCGCACAGGCCCGGGCCTGGGACGACGACATGCTGCTCCTCACGATCAACACGGGCGGCGATCGCCGGCTGGAAGACGCCGCCATCGAATCCCTTCTCTCCCATCGGGTCATCGGCATCGTGTACGCAGCGATGTACCATCGCGTGCTTCGCGTGCCTGACGCGCTGGCTGACATCCCGAGCGTCGTGCTCAATTCCGAGGATGCCGCCGGCCGCGCGCACGCCGTGATCCCCGACGAGTTCGCCGGTGGCGCGGCGGCGACGCAGGAACTCATCGACGCAGGCCACGAGCGCATCGCGATGATCAACATCGCACCGCTCGCGTCGGGCCTGCCCGCGGCTGTCGCCCGCCACCGCGGGTATCTGTCGGCCCTGGAGGGATCGGGCCTGCAAGCCGTCCCAGCCCTGCACATCGAGGGTGACGGGAACCCCGATGCCGGATACCGGGGTGCGCTCGAGCTGATGGCGCGCAAGGAACGCCCCACGGCAATCTTCTGTGCCAACGACCGAACCGCGTGGGGTGCCTATCAGGCGCTGCAGGAGGTGGGAATACGAATCCCCGACGACGTGTCGATCGTCGGTTTCGACAACCAGGAGACCCTTGCGCCGTTCCTGCGTCCGGGGCTGACCAGTCTCGAACTGCCTTTCGCCGAGATGGGCAGGCGTGCCGTCGAACTCCTGCTGAGCGGGTCGAACGGCGAGTCGGCGGCCGAGCTCGTGGCGTGCCCCCTGGTGCGCCGCGGGTCGGTGTCGGCCCCAACGGAGGAGGCGCCGTGAGTGCAGTCATGACCCGGGCAGCCACGCAGGCGGTGACCCCGAAAGCGGACAGGTCGCCGCGCCGGGGATCGCGACTCCGCCGCGTCCTGAGGAGATGGCAGTTATACGTATTACTGGCCCCGACGCTGCTCTACTTCCTCGTCTTCAAATACTGGCCGATGTACGGGGTGCAGATCGCCTTCCGCGACTACACTCCCGGCGGCGGTTTCACAGAGAGCCCCTGGGTGGGGATGGAGAACTTCGAGCGCCTGTTCTCGTCCTACCAGTTCAGCCAGATCCTCTCGAACACCATCCTGCTGGCGCTGGTCAATCTCGCATTCGTCTTCCCGATCCCGATCATGCTCGCGCTGCTGGTGAACCAGCTCGTGCAGGGACGGATGCGCCGGGGCATCCAGACCGTCCTCTACGCACCCACGTTCATCTCCACCGTCGTGGTGGTGGGGATGCTGTTCGTGCTGCTGTCTCCGCGATCCGGTCTCGTCAACAACCTGATCGTGCTGCTCGGCGGCGAGCCCGTGTTCTTCATGGGATCGCCGGAGTGGTTCCGGCCGGTGTACGTCGCGTCCTCCGTCTGGCAGGAGGCGGGGTTCAACATGGTCGTCTACCTGGCCGCGTTGGCCGGCATCGACCCCGCTCTGCACGACGCGGCGAAGGTGGACGGCGCCTCGAGGTGGCAGCGGATCTGGCATGTCGACATCCCCGGCATCGCGCCGGTGATCTCGGTGCTCTTCATCCTCGCCGTCGGGAACCTCCTCAACCTCGGCTTCGAGAAGGCGCTCCTGATGCAGACCGACCTCAACCTGGCGACATCCCAGATCATGCAGACGTACACCTATCAAGTCGGGCTTCTGGGAGCGGAGTTCAGTTACGCCGCCGCGATCGGACTGTTCAACTCGCTCCTCAACCTGGGGCTCCTTCTGACCTTCAACTGGGTTGCACGCCGAGCCCGCCAGTCGAGCCTTTGGTAGGAACCATGACCTCCTTGCGCACCGCGCGCCCCGGACTCTCGCGCCGTCGGCTCGCAGATCCCCTGTTCAACGCCCTCACGTTCGCGATCCTCTCGTTCGCCGTCATCGCAGTCCTCTATCCGCTGTACTTCATCGCGATCGCCTCGGTCAGCGAGCCCTCCCGCGTCTATGAGGGGCAGGTGTGGCTGTGGCCCGTCGGCTTCACTCTGGACGGCTACGCGCGGCTCCTCGGCGATCCGATGGTGTGGCGAGGTCTGGGCAACTCCGTGCTCTACACGTCGATCGCGACGATCGTCAGCGTGAGCCTCGTCGTCTCGGCGGGTTACGTGCTCTCCCGGAAGGACCTTCCGGGACGCAAGACGATCACGTTCCTCATCGTCCTCACGCTGTTCTTCGACGGCGGCATCATCCCCAAGTTCCTCGTCGTCCGCGACCTCGGCCTGCTCGACACCATCGGGGCGATGGTGTTGCCCAGCGCTGTCGCGGTCTGGAACATCATCATCGCGCGCGCATTCTTCGAGACCAATCTGCCCGATGAGCTCCGCGAGGCCGCCGAGGTGGACGGCGCCAGCGACTTCCGCTTCTTCTTCCGCATCGCCGTGCCGCTCGCCAAGCCGCTGATCGCCTTGATGATCGTCATCCACATCATCTGGAACTGGAACGGCTTCTTCGACGCGCTCATCTACCTGAGCAGTCCCGACATGTATCCGCTCCAGCTGGTGCTGCGCAACATCCTCGTTCAGTCCAACCTGTCCGGCAGCGGCAACCTGACCGGTGATCTCGGGAGCTACGAAGAAGCGCAGCGAGTGGTCGAGCTCGTGAAGTATGCCGCGATCGTCTTCGCCAGCGTTCCGCTCCTGCTCGTCGTTCCATTCCTCCAACGATTCTTCACGCAAGGCGCACTCCTGGGTGCCGTCAAGAACTGACCTCCGACCTCGCCCCGCACGGGACGAAACCCGAAAGGAAGAACCATGATGCACAGCAAGAACGGTGGAAGGGCCGTCGGCGGCGTTGCCGTCGCCCTCACACTCATCCTGGCGCTCGCGGCCTGCGGCAACGGCGGCGACGATGCCACCGCCGACGAGTCCGATCAGTTCGGCTTCAAGGCGAGCGGGCTCCCGATCGTCGAGAAGCCGCTCACTCTGACGATCGCCGGAGAGAAGGCGTCTCTCGCGCCCGACTACAACGAGATGTCACTCGTGCAGGCGTGGCAGGACGACACCAACATCACGATCGACTGGCAGATGCTGGCGCCCGAGGTCTACTCGGAGAAGCGGAACCTCCTGCTCGCGTCGAACGACCTGCCGGACGCGTTCCTGAACTCGAAGTTCACCGACGCGGAGCTGGTTCGCTACGGCACCAACGGCACCCTCATTCCGCTCGAAGACCTCATCGCCGAATACGCCCCCAACCTCACCGCGATCTTCGACGCCAACCCCGCGCTCAAGGCAGCGGTCACAGCGTCGGACGGGCACGTCTACGCACTTCCCAACGCGGAAGAGCTCGGACTGGCAGCGGTCCCCTTCTTCTGGTCGATCAACAAGTCCTGGCTCGACGCACTGGGCCTCCCGATTCCGACGACCGTCGAGGAGTACCACGACGCGCTCGTGGCCTTCAAGACGCAGGATCCCAACGGGAACGGCAAGGCCGACGAAGTGCCGCTCAGCTTCATCAACAACTGGTGGTGCGCCGACATCGGTGATCTGTTCGCGGCGCTGGGCGGAATCGCAGACAACGCCGATCACCGCATCGTGCGCGATGGAGAAGTCATCTACAGCGCCGCCGACGACCGCTATCGAGACGCGATCAAGACGCTCCACGAGTGGTACGAGGAGGGGCTCATCGACGCGGAATCGTTCACGCAAGACGACAAGGCATACCTCGCCAAGGGCAAGACCGACGCTCCGGTGCTGGGCTCGTACGTCTGGTGGGAGACCGAAGAGGTCGTAGGCACGGACCGGGCTGACGACTACGTGCTGCTGCCTGTGCTCGAAGGCGTCGCCGGACGACTCGTCGGACACTCCAACCTCACGGATTACGGGCGGAGCGCGTTCGCCATCACGAGCGCCAACAAATACCCGTCCGCCACGATGCGATGGGTCGACGCGCTGTACGAACCTCAGATGTCGGCACAGGTCTCGTACGGGCCGATCGGTGAGACCCTCGTTGAGAACTCCGACGGCGTGCTGGAGCAGGCTCCCCTGCCCGACGGCGTGAATGCGGGCGAACTTCGCCAGGAGGTGGCACTGGGCGCAGGAGCGCCTCACGTGATCACCCGCGACGGGTTCAAGACCGTCGTGCTGCCCGAGCCGCGAGCGCTGAAGCGCGCCGAGGATCTCGAGGAGAACTACCTTCCGTACGTTGAGCCGCAGTTCTACCCCTCGGTCTTCTTCGACGTCGACGAGCTCGAACGTATCGGTCGTATCGAGCCCGACATCAAGGCCCTTGTCGAACAGAAGCGTGCGGAGTGGATCGTGTCCGGCGGTGTCGAGGACGAGTGGAGCGCGTACGTCGAACAGCTCGAGAACATGGGGCTCGAGGATCTCATGGAGGTCTACCAGGACGGCTACGACCGCTACCAGAAGATCGCCGACTGACCCGGCACGCGGGGATGCGCCGCGGGTGCGACGCATCCTCGCACCGAGAACCCGATCACCAGGAAGGCACATGCACGTCAGTTTCTTCGGCGCGCCGACTCGAGCAGTCGACGACGACGGGGCCTCGGCCCACATCGTGAGTACGGCGCCACCCCATCAGCAGGAGCGGATGGCTGTCCTCGGGGACTCCTGTTCCCTCCGTCTCGACGGCTTCACCACCTGGGTGGAGGTTTCGGGGTCCGCCCATCATCAGGAGGCCATCCGCGCCGAGGCATGGTTCGCACCGCGGGCTTTCGCGCACGGCGATGGCGAGGGATTCACGGCCTTGATCGACGCGACGGATGCCGACGACGGTTTCGCGCTCGGTCACCTCGCCGACGGAACCATCGCCGCCCGCGTGGACGGTGTGCTACACGTCGGGCGAGCCCATCTCCAACCCGACAGATGGAACCACCTCCACGTATGGATCGGTCCAACTCGGGTCGTGCTCGGTCTCGGTGCCGACACGATCACGCGGCACGTCCCCCACAGCGCCGGAGTGCGCGTTCCTGCGGTGGTGGTGGTGGGTCGATCCCGAGACCACGGCGGCCCACTGCCGCGCGCGATCGCCGTGGGCCTTCTCGCGCACGCGTCTGTTCGTTCGGACACGTCCGACGCCTGGCCGGGTCCCTCTACGGTCGATGTCGGAATCGTTCACGGTGCTGCAGTCGACACGACCCCGCCCCGCGCGCGTTATCTTGATGACCCGCATCGGCCGATCGCCCATGTGATCGCGCCCCAGGGCTGGATGAACGAACCACACGGCGCGATCCAGAGGGAGGGGGTGCATCACGTCTTCTATCAGCACAACGCGGCTGGGCCGTACTGGGACCACATCTCATGGGGGCACCTCACGAGCGAGGACCTCGTCCATTGGAGGGACCAGCCGATCGCCGTCCACCCAGGGTCGTCACGCCTGGCAGCCGACGGGATCTGGAGCGGCAGCTCCGTAGCGGACGGCGAAGGCACTCATCTGCTCGTCGTCACTGCGGGAGCCCTGGGCCGCACGCCGGATCAGTCCGTCGCCATCGCTCGTCCTGACGGCGCACGCTGGCGTGTCGACGCCAGCCCCATCCTCGAGATGCCGACCGCGATCGAGGGGGCCGCGCTCGTCCCCGGCCAGTTCCGAGATCCGTTCGCCTGGCGGGAAGGCTCGACGTGGTTCGTCCTGGTCGGTGCCGGCATCGAAGGACGCGGCGGCACGGCGTTGCTGTATCGCAGCGCGGACGGGCGAGCGTGGGAGTCGCTCGGACCGCTCCTGACCGGAGACGTCGGCGCCCATCCGTCGACCGGGGTCATGTGGGAACTCCCCGTGCTCCTGCCGATCGGCACGGCGGCGGACGGCACGCTGCGCCACGCCCTCTTCGTCGCGCCGTGGTGGGCGGAGGAGAGTGAGCACCACCTGCAGCACGTCTGGCACTGGATCGGACGGTGGGATCCGCTCACCGGGCGGTTCCAACCGGACCACGCCGAGCCAAGGGAGTTCGATGGCGGTGGACACCTCACCGGGCCGAGCGGAGCTGTCCTCGAGGACGGACGTTCGATCCTCTGGACGATCGCCCAGGACAAGCGCACCGGAGCCGACCAGATCGACTCCGGCTGGGCTCACAACGCGGGATTCCCGCTGGAGCTCGGGCTGTCGGCATCCGGGACCCTCACGGTCCGTCCCGTCGCGGAGCTCGACCTCCTCCGAAGCGAACGTGTCATCGCACGCGACGCGAGGCTCCGCGGGCGTCATCTGGACGTCGAGCTCATCATCGACGGAGAGTTCGAGCTCGATGTCTTCGCGAGCGACGACGGCCGCGAGCGGACGACCCTCGGTGTCGACCGTGACCGGATCTGGGTGGACCGATCGCATGCCAGCCGCGAGCCCGGCTACTGCGAGCGCCGACGGGCGATCGCGCGCCCGACATCCTCCGCGCCCGCCCGCGCCCGCCTTCTCCTGGACGGCTCGATGATCGAGTTCTGGGTGGACGACTCCGTGATGATCACGTCCCGTTCATATAGCGCGCCGAGCAGCGACCGCGTGCGACTCCGTCCTGCGCCGGACGCCCGCATCTCAAGGTTCGACGCCTTCCGAATCCATTCCGCCTACCGCACCTGAAAGGCCACCCTATGCTCCTTCTTCCCGACTACTGGACGTGGGACTTCTGGCTCGCCCAGCACGACCAGACGTACCACCTCTACTTCCTGATGGCGCCCCGCGCTCTCGGCGACCCTGACTTGCGCCACGAGAACGCCCGCATCGGGCACGCGACCTCACACGACCTGCTCAATTGGGAGGTGCTCGGGGAGGCGCTGGGGCCGGGAGCGCCGGGTGCGTGGGACGACCAGTCGACTTGGACGGGAAGCGTCATCGAGGCAGCCGACGGATGGCACCTGTACTACACGGGCGTGCGTCGCTCGGAGAGGGGATTGGTCCAGCGGATCGGACGGGCCAGGAGCGCCGACCTGAACACATGGACCAAGGACGACGACTTCGTTCTCGAGGCGGACCCGCGCTGGTACGAACAACTCGATCTCGACACCTGGTTCGATCTCACCTGGCGGGACCCCTGGGTCTACTGGGACGCGGAGTCGGGGGAGTACCGGATGCTCATCACGGCGCGGTCGAACGAGGGTGCTCCCGACGCTCGTGGGGTGATCGGTCTCGCGAGATCCGCAGACCTCGAAACCTGGGAGGTTCTCCCTCCGCTTGCATCGCCGGGCGCATTCGGCCATCTCGAAGTCCCGCAACTGCACCGCATCCGCGACAGGTGGTACCTCGTCTTCTCGGTCTACGAGTGGGCTCACAGCGGCGACCGGGTCGCTCGCGGCCTCGCTGTCTGCGGAACCCATTACCTCGTCTCGGAGTCAGCACGCGGGCCGTTCCTCCTCGGCGAGGAGGAGTTCTTCTCCGGCGACCCCCGCGGCGAGCTCTACGCGGGCCGCCTGATCGAGACGTTCGAGGGTGAACACGTGTTTCTGGCGTTCCTGCAATTCGTGGACGGGGGCCCGTTCATCGGAGGGCTCAGCGACCCCTTCCCCGTCACGGTCGACATCGACGGCTCCCTCCGCATCGACCGGGCGGGCCGCTTGTCACCGCCCGCTCCCACGAACACCCCGTCCGTCAGGAGTGCATAACGCCGCTCCCGGGCGGACTCCTTTCACGGATCTCGCCGCGATGCGGACGCGGCATCGCCATGGTCGCGCGGCGCCCGGAGTCGTATGGCATCCTGGCCGAGCCGCAGACCGTGGCTGCGCCATACGGCCGCGACTGACCCGAGGGAGCACCGCCGGTGACCGAGCGCATCTTCAACTACTTCGACCATGTGGGGCTGCCCAGTCCGACAGTTCCCCGCGCTGAGGTCCAGCGGCTGCTGAGCGAGCGGTTCCAGCTCAGCGCAGAGGTGGACTCGCTGGGCAGCCAGCAGGACCAGAACTTCCTGCTCCGGCATCCTGCATCCGGTGAGCCCTTCGCCGTGCTCAAGATCGCCAACCCCGTGTTCAGCGAGTCCGAGATGCGGATGCAGGCGATGGTCGCCGACCGGATCGCCGAGCGTGAACCCGACCTGCGTGTTCCGCGTGTGCTGACGGGGGAGCGGGGCCCGCTCGCGGACTGGTGGGACACGAGCCAGGGTCGCCTGTACGTGCGCGTGATCGAGCACCTCGAAGGCCGGGCGCTGACCGGTTCACGGTATCTCGCACCGTCGGTCGTCGCGCGACTGGGCGACTTGTCTGCCCGCGTCAGCCGAGCCTTGCACGGGCTGACGCATCCGGCGGCGGCGCGCGTGCATCAGTGGGATCTGCAGCACGCCGAACGGGTGATCGACACACTCGCGCCGCTCGAGCCCGACGACGACATCCGTCGGCTCATCACGGATGCCGCGCACCGCGCCGTCGAGGCGCTCGATCATGTCGTGGGGCGGCTGCCGCGCCAGCTCGGGCACTTCGACATCACCGACGACAACGTGATGGCGCTCCCCGGTCCGCGTGCCCTCCCCGACGCGGTGATCGACTTCGGCGACGCGACGGAATCGTGGGCGGTCGGCGAGCTCGCCGTCACCATCTCGTCGGTTCTGCACCACGAAGGACAGTCGCCGCTGTCGACCGTCGACGCCGTGCGCGCATTCCACCGGATCCGGCCGCTGTCGCAGGAGGAGGTCGATGCCATCTGGCCGCTCGTGGTGCTGCGTGGTGCGGTACTCGTTCTGAGCGGCCGTCAGCAGGTGCGCCTCGACGCCGCGAACGACTACGCCGGTGATGCTCTCGACCGCGAGTACCGCATCTTCGAAGAAGCCATGTCTGTGCCGTCCGCGGTGATGGCCGGTGTCTTCCGCTCTGCGCTCGACATGGACGTCGGCGCGGCTCCGGCGTGGGCCGGCCCGGGGCTCCTTCCTCACGGCGGGACGGTCGTCGAACTCGACGCGAGGGTGACGTCGCCGCTGAACGACGACGGACGATGGCTGTCGCCGGATGCCGTGAGGGAGGCTGCCGAGGCGGCCTTGGACTCCGGCGCCGACGTCGTTGTGCTGCCGTTCGGCGACGTCGTCGCCACCGGCGCACCGCGGCTCGCGGCATCCGCGCCCGCCACCGTGCCAACCCACGCGACGATCTGGCTCGCAGCGGTCCGCCGCTTCGCTGTGCCCGACGGCGGCGCGGTCGAGCAGCAGGGCGGAGGTGCGCGCGTCGCCCTCGGCGACGTCATGCTGTCGTTCTCGGCGGCGCGTGTCGCAGGTGACAGCGTAGAGCTGCCGTCCGGCACGGCGATCAGGCTTCAGCTGACGCGGACGGGCATCGCCGAGGTGCCGCTCTTCACGCCTCCCGGCTACGCACCGGGCTGGCTCACGATTGCCGGCGACCCCGCGCCGGCGCTGGGGCTGCCGGCCGCGCGAGGGGCCCGCGGCGGGCGCGACCTGCTGCAGCGCCGTGAGAACGTGCTCGCCGAGGTGCAGGAGCACTACTACGCCCGCCCACCGCAGATCGAGCGCGGCTGGCGCGAGCACCTCGTCGGAGTCGACGGGCGCGTGTACCTCGACATGGTGAACAACGTCACATCCGTCGGCCACGCCCATCCCCGGATCACCGCGGCGGCGACTCGTCAGTTCCACCTGCTGAACACCAACTCGCGCTTCCACTACGCGGCGATCACCGAGTACGGCGAGAAGATCGCCGCGACGCTCCCGGAGGAGCTCGACACGGTGTTCTTCGTCAACTCCGGCTCGGAGGCGATCGACCTGTCCCTGCGCCTGGCGATGGCGGCGACGGGTCGGCGCGACGTCGTCGCGATGCGGGAGGCATACCACGGCTGGACGTACGCGAGCGATGCGGTGTCGACGTCGATCGCCGACAATCCGAACGCGCTGCAGACCCGTCCGGAGTGGGTGCACACCGTCGATGCGGCCAACTCGTACCGCGGCATCCATCGCGGCGAGGCCGCCTCGCGCTACGCGCCGGAGGCGGCTGCCGTCATCCGTTGGCTGATGGAGACCGGGGAGCCGCCCGCCGCCTTCATCAGCGAGACGTACTACGGCAACGCCGGCGGGGTCGCGCTCCCGCCCGGCTATCTGCGCGAGGTGTACGCGGCCGTGCGCGAGAGCGGGGGGCTGGCGATCGCCGACGAGGTGCAGGTCGGCTTCGGACGTCTCGGCACCTGGTTCTGGGGGTTCGAGCAGCAGGGCGTCGTCCCCGACATCGTGGCGGTCGCCAAGTCCGTCGGCAACGGCCAGCCGATCGGCGTCGTGGTGACGCGACGTGCGGTGGCCGACCGCTACCGCACGCAGGGCTACTTCTTCTCATCGACCGGCGGGTCGCCCGTCTCGGCGGTGATCGGGTCGACCGTGCTCGACATCATCCAGACGGAGAGGCTGCAGCACAACGCCCGCGTCGTGGGCGAGCATCTCAAGCAGCGCTTGGAGAAGCTGGGCGAGACGTATCCGATCGTCGGTCGCGTGCACGGTGACGGCCTCTACCTCGGGCTCGAGTTCGTGCGCGACCGCGAGACGCTCGAGCCGGCGACCGAAGAGACCGCGGCGATCTGCGATCGTCTGCTCGAACTCGGGGTGATCATGCAGCCGACCGGCGATCACCAGAACGTGCTGAAGATCAAGCCGCCGCTGTGCGTCGCTCGAGAGTCAGTGGACTACTTCGTCGACGCCGTCGAGCGGGTGCTGCGCACCGGCTGGTGAGGACGATAGCCGAAGGCGACGCTGGCGGCCGGCAGCTTCTCATCCTTCCCATGCCCGGAGGCGATATGGATCTGGTCGAAGTTGACCCGCCGATCCTCAGGAGGTGAAGAAGCGGCGACGGCGGTCGCGGAACCAGATGTGCCCTAGCTGCCGGCCGCACTGCGAGCCCGGCGGCGGTCGGCCGTGGCTTCGGCCGCGGCGATGATTCCCATGATGGCTCCGACAAGGAGGAGTGCGGCCAGCGCCGGAACGCTCGCCAGCAACGGGATCGCCACGAGGATGACGGCTGCTTCGGTTATCCGGAAGGCAGGAGCGCGCTCGCCGATGAGGAAGGCGAACAGTGCCGTCCCCGCGGCGAACGCCGCAATCCCCGACGCGAGTGCGATCGCCCCGAACCATCCGAGGCCCCTGCTGTCGCTGACGTGCTTCATGGCGTCCTCGATGCCCAGGGCCGCCACGATGATTCCCGCGATGATCACCAGATGGGCGTAGGAGTACGCGTCCGCGCCGCGTACGGCGCGCCGGTGCTCGTCGACCTCCGCGAGGCGGTGTTCGCCGCGGACCGCGAGCCGCGCGAAGTACGACCACCAGAGCAGCACCGAAACCACGATCGCGGCAGCCGAGCCGAGGATGATCGGCAGGTCGATCGGCTCCGCCGCTACTCCCACCCCGATGGCGACGATCGATTCGCCCAGGGCGAGGATCACCACGAGCCCGTACCGTTCGGCCCAGTGCTGTACGGAGGGGATTCGCCAGCCGCGCCCGAGTATCGACCCGACGCGCGTGGCGGCCAGGTCGTACACGATCGCCGCGATCCACAGCCACAGCTGAGCCTGCCCGCCGACCGCGGCGCCCAGGAGGATCAGCGCCACGCCGGGTACCAGTGCCGCGAGGAAGATGAGAAGCTGGCGGCGCAGGAGCGGGTCGCCGGGGGACAGGACGGCATAAATGGTGATGTGCGCGATCCGCACAGTGGCGTATGCGCCGGCGAAGACGAGGGGACCGTACCAGCCTCCCTCCAGATCCTCGTAGGACTCGGGAATGGTGAGGGCACCGACGAACACGGCGATCATCGTGACCGTCATCCCGAGCCGGAACGCGGGCTGGTCGACGGAGGCCTGGTTCGAGATCCAGCTGAAGCCGACCCACGTCCACCACAGCAGCCCCAGCACCACCAGGCCCTGCAGGACTCCCAGACCGCTGTGCGCCTCGGCCATCAATCGCGACACCTGAGTGAAGGCGAACACATAGACCAGATCGAAGAACAGCTCGAAAGCCGTCACCCGCGCAGGAGCGTCTCGCTCGCCCAATCCGGGAACATGGACGCGGCGCCCGCTGGAGCGCGCCGCGGACCCGTCGTCTGCGTGATCCACAGCAGGAGTGTACGGCTCATCCGAGGAGGCGCGGGTGGGGTCCGCTCACCTGGTCGCCGGGTTCATCTGACCGGCCCGCCCGTGTGTGACAGGCACGTTCCGCAGATCAGGCGGAAGCCGCTCGATATGCCCACTGGCGAGCGCCCATCTTCGGCGATGCGTAGGTGACGCCGCCGAGGCGCGTGAGGCAGTGGGCCTCGAACGTGCGGATGACGTCGACGGTCACGTCGAGTCGCTCGGCGAGGTCGTGCGGGTCGGGGTTCACCCGTCCGAGCCGGGCATACGTTTCCGCATCGACGAGCAGACGGGCGGCATAGATGTCGGCTTGCCGTTCCGCGGCGGGCCCATCGCACGCGTGGCGGTAGAAGGCGTGCCCGAGCTCGTGGGCGAGCACGCTGCGCGTCTCGGCGCGGGTCAGCCCGTACCGAAGCACGATCATCCCTCGGTCCGCGACGTAGTAGCCCCGCAGCGATGGATCATCGTCGATCCGCGCGATGTGGACGCTGACGCCGAGGCGACGCGCTTCTCGGAGCAGCTGGCGCACGCTACCCCTTAATGCTCCGCCTCATCTGGCGGCGCCGATCTCTTGGCGGCCATGCGCGGCGATGAGCGCCTGATGGTCTTCTCCCGCTGGTCATCGAGAGCGGGCAGGTCTTGATGTTCGTACGGGTCGCCGACATTGGACGGAGTCGCTCGCGCGACCAGCGTGATCGCGCTGTTCATCACCGGCTGTCGCTCGCCGGCCGGGATCCGCTCCACGAGTACGCCCAGCACCGCGAGCCACTCCTGCGTCGCCGGTTCGAACTCACTCTCGTCGAGCTGCACGCCGAGCGCGCGGAACACCACCTCGAGCTTGTCGGGCTGGGGAACGGTCGCCCCGTTCTCCCAGTTGTTGATGGTCGCGCGTGAGACCTTTGCCTCCCCGGCCAGATCGTCCTGCGTGAGACCGCGAGCCTGCCGAAGCGACTTGATGCGCTTCGCATGGCTCTCGCGCTGCTCGTATGTCAGCAGTTCGAAACGGGTTTTTGACATGGTCACACGCTAGCTGCCGCGAGATTCTGCGTCAAACATTCAAGAAGATTTGACTACCTGTCGCAGATCTTCCGGGTGAATTCGATACTCAGGCCTTGCAGCGGTGTCAAAGATATGATTTTGTCTTTGACATGCAGGCAGAAGAGATCACCACCGGGGCATCTCTCCGGCATCTCCGCAAGCTCGCGGGCCTCACTCTCGAGGAGACAGCGGCCGCGGCGGACACCTCCGTGGCGTATCTGAGCAAGGTCGAGACCGGCCGCCTGATCCCCTCAACCGCGTACGTTGCGCAGGTGGCAGCGGCACTCGCCGACAAGCTCCGGTCTGCAGAGGAAGCAGTCGCCTGACTGCGGCTCATGAGTGAGAGAGCGAGCAAGTGAACCGTACCTTCGAGGCAACGCCGCTGGCCCGGAAGAAGGAGCACTTGTTGATGATCCGCGTCGTCGGCCTCGTCGTGCTGGTCTGTGCGGTGGCCGTGCTGTCGAACGACCCAGCCGCCCTCGGCGCGGTGGCAGAAGCCATCGTGCTGCTTTCCGTGCTGGCCTTCTACTTCGTCGAAGTCCAGTACGCGAAGGAGTTGGCACGCGCTCTCGCGAAGACCGTGGAGTAGAAGCATCCGCTCGTTCCAGCAAGTCACGAAGGCGGGGAACGCTCCTGCTCCCCGCCTTCGTGGTGAGTGCCCGGCACTGGGGGCGCCCGCGCAAAGTGAACCCGGTCCAACTCGCGTAATAGATGCCGTCGCGCGTTGTCTCTTCAATGGGGGATAGCGCCGGAGCCCCGGTCCGGCACCCCGGCCGCGGGTCCCGAACTCGCGGCTATCGGGGGTGCCGGCATTCTCGCGTCGGCCCCCCGGTCATCCCATCCGTCTCGCACTTGGCCTGGCGCGGCCGCGGCATCCCCGCCACGATGGACGTACCATTCTGAGTCCGCACCGTCGCGGGAGGTCTGCGTGGATGCCGCGTCCCCTGTCACCCATCGAACCGTCGCGCTCGTCGGAGGTGGGGGCTCCGGCAAGACCACCCTGTGCGAGGCGCTCCTGCACCGTGCGGGCGCCATCCCGAGGACGGGGAGCGTCGAGCACGGCACCACGGTCAGCGATTTCGAACCAGAGGAGACGGCGCGAGGCGTCTCGCTCGGCCTCTCTCTCGCCTACCTGGTCTGGACCGGTGAAGACGGCGCGCGCACGGCGCTGACTCTCGCCGACACCCCCGGTCATCCCGACTTCATCGGCGCCGTGGATGCGGCTCTCTCGGTCGCCGACATCGCGGTCGTCGTCGTGAGCGCCGTCGACGGCGTCACCGCCGGAACGAAGGCCGCGTGGGCGAGCGCCGATGCCGCGGGAGTCCCTCGCCTGGTGGTCGTTACTCAGGAGGACCGGGCGCGAGCCGACTTCCGTCGAGTGCTCGCCGAGCTGCGGAGCGAGTTCGGTCCACGCCTCGTGCCGCTCGAGCTGCCGGTGGGAGAGGAACAGGGATTCCACGCGATCGCCGATGTGCTGGGTGAGCACCTGCTGGTGTACGACGAGGCAGGGCATCATCGGGAGGAGGCGATCCCGCCCGACATCATCGAGGAGGAGCATCGACTCCATCAGGATGCGACCGAAGAGATCGTGTCGCACGACGACGCCCAGCTCGAGGCATACCTCGACGGTGAGGAGCCGTCTGCGCGGGACCTCGGGCGCACGCTGGCGAAGGAAGTCGCTGCCGGGGAGGCCGTGCCGGTGCTGCTGTGCTCCGCCATGACGGGGACCGGGATCGACCGTGTGGCCGATTTGCTGTGCGAGCTCGCCCCACCGCCCGGTTCGCGGGACGCCGTCATCCGCATCGGCGTCGATGAAACCGGCCAAGGCGGCACGCTGCAGTCGGTGGCGATCGATGCGTCGGGCGAGCCGCTCGTGCATGTCTTCCGCACGCTCGCCGACCCCTTCGTCGGTCAGGTCGCCATGCTCAAGGTGCTTTCCGGCGTCCTGCGACCGAGTGATCGGCTGCACAACGCCACGACGGGCGTCGACGAGCGGATGCCGGCACTGTTCCGGCTGCGCGGCTCGGAGCACCTTCCCGCCGATTCGCTGCGGGCAGGCGAAGTCGGCGCGGTGGCCAAGCTGGCCGGGACACCGGCCGGCTCGCTCCTGTGGACCAGACCGCGCACCGGCGCGCGTCCCGTGCGTCTGCCGGACCGGCATCCGGTCTACGCGGTCAGTCTCGAACCGGTATCGCAGTCCGACGATGCCAAGCTCTCGACGGCTCTCGCACGGCTCGTGTCGGACGACCCGACGCTCATCGTCGACCGCACGGGTGGGGCGACGATCCTGCGCGGGCTCGGCGACACCCATGTCGCCGTCGCGGTCGAACGCCTGGCGCGGGTGCTGGGCGTTCACGTCGCGACCTCTCCGGCACCGGTCGCCTATCGCGAGACGATCGCGGGGTCCGCCAGCGCCGAAGGCAAGCTCAAGAAGCAGTCTGGTGGTCACGGGCAGTTCGCCGTCGTCCAATTGCGGGTGTCACCCTTGGCGCCCGGCGGCGGGTTCGAGTTCCAGGATTCCGTCGTCGGCGGTGCGGTGCCGCGCTCCTACATCCCGGCCGTCGAGAAGGGCGCGCGCGACGCGCTGGCCACGGGCGGGCCCCAAGGTCACCCGGTGGTCGACGTGCGCGTCGAGCTGTACGACGGCAAAGCCCACTCGGTCGACTCGTCCGAGATGGCGTTCCGCACGGCCGCGTCGCTGGGAGTGAAGGCTGCGCTCGCGCAGGCGGGAACCGTGCTGCTCGAGCCGGTGTCGAGTGTCACCGTGACCGTTCCCGCGGACTTGCAGGGACCCGTGCTCACCGATCTCGCCAGCCGCAGAGCCCGGGTGGGATCGACGGAGCGCAACGACGACGGTCGGGCTCGCATCCGCGCCACCGTGCCGGATGCCGAACTCGCGCGCTATGTGCTCGATCTGCGTTCGCTCACCGCGGGGCAGGGCGAGCTGGAGATCGTGCCAGAGCGTTACGAGCCGACGAGTGCGCTGCGCTGAGTTCTGCGCTGAACTCTGCTCGGCGCGGTGCCGTGGCGCGTCGCACCGTCGAGATCGCAGGCGCGTCGATCCGGGGTGGGGTTGGTTCGGCTCCGGTCCCGGGTGAGTGCGGCAGGCCGCTGAATACGATCCGCGTCTTGGATCTCATTGCTCGGCTGTGGATGCCGCACTCCGAGTGTCGTAGGTATGTTCTAGGGTCGAGTCATGTTGATCGAGCAGGACCTTCCCGACCCGGTTGTCCCGGATGAGGTGGATCTGGTGGTCGAGGTGGCGGAGATGATCTCGGTGTTCGCCGCGCAGCGGCTGGTGCGGGTGGAGGCGTTGCGGCGGCAGGCGCTGGCGGATGCGGCGGTGCGGGGTCGGGTGCTGACCGAAGTCGTCGAGCGGGGGATCCGGTTGGAGCTGGCGGCCGCGTTGCGGATCACGGAGCATGCCGCGGGCGATTTGCTGGGGTTCGCGGAGGCGATGGTGCACGACTATCCGGCGGTGCTGGCCTCGTTGGAGCGGGCGCGGGTGACCGAGCGGCACGCGCAGATCCTGGTGGCGGCGGTGAACGAGCTGGAACCGGAGCTCCGGGACCGGGTGCTGGAGCGGGGGCTGGCGCTGGCCGAGGCGGAGCCGGTGGGCACGTTCCGCCGCAAACTCCGGGCGCTCATCGACACCGTGCGGTCGGCGACGCTCACCGAACGATACGCGCACGCGGTGACGAAGCGGCGGATCGTCGTGGAGCCCGACCAGGACGCCATGGGGTGGTTGCATCTGTACGCGCCGATGGTCGCGATCCACGCCGTGCACTCCCGCGCCACCGCAATGGCCACGACGGTCACCGCCGACGAGAACGACACGCGCACCCTGGATCAGGCGCGCGCGGACGTGCTGCTCGACCTGCTCGTCGAGGGGACGGTCGCCGCGCATCCGGAGCAGGCGCGCGGGATCCGGGCGACGGTGTTCGTCACCGTCCCCGTGCTCGCCCTGCTCCACGACACCGACACCGAGCGGGCCGCCGCGGGGATCGACCCGGCGGTGGTGGAAGGTGTCGGCCCCATCCCGCTGCCTCTCGCGAAGGAACTCACCGGTGGGGCGGCCGGGTGGACGCGGGTGCTCACCCACCCCGAGACCGGCATGGTGCTCTCCGTCGGCCGCGACCAGTACCGGCCGCCCCCGGCGCTGCAGAAACTGGTGAAATGGCGGGCAGACCGGTGCATGGCACCCGGCTGCGGCATCCCCGCCACCCGCTGCGACACCGACCACCACATCGACTGGGCCCACGGCGGACCCACCGCACTGACCAACCTCGGCCCACTCTGCCAAGGCCACCACACCGTGAAACACCACACCGACTGGACCATCCAACACGTCCCGGGCTCGGGCGGCGCCATCCTCTGGACGTCGCCCACCGGCCGCGAGTACCTCGTCGAGCCCGAACGCCCGGTGCCGGTGTTTCGGTCGACGGACGCCCATGACGCACCCTTCTGACCGCGCCTTTCCTGGGCGACCCCTTTCCTGGGCGACCCCCTTTCCTGGGCGACATCCTTCGCTACGGCTGCCGTGCTGGCGACGCGACCGAGGATCGGGCCACGTCGACCTGCGGCCGCGGAAGCCGATTTCCGCGGAACGCGTGACACGGGGCCGGGGCGTTCCTACAGTGGTCACATCGACGACCGGCTGTGGGAGCCGGGGTCGCAAGGTGCGCGGTGAAAGGGGAGTGCCGTGGACGATGAGGCTGATGCGGCGAGAACGTCCGCGACGGCTCAGGTCGCGCCGGTGACCCGTGGAACGCTGGTCTGGTTCGGTCTGGCGTTCGTGCTGCTGTCGTTCTTCGCCGCCTTCCTCGGCTCGTGGCTTGCCCGATCGGTCGACACCGCCGAGGCGGCGCCGGCACCGGTGCCGACAGCATCCGCCACCGCCGCGCCGGACTACGAAGACGTGCTCGCCGAGATCCTCCCCGCCGGGTCGGCCGTGCGGGCCGGGTCCGGTGCGCCCGAACCAGGGAAGGGGTTCGAGGGGGACGTCTACATCGACATCCTCACCGCCGACGTGTACCTGTTCCAGGACGATTGGACGTACGTCGGCAACATCCGCGAGTCCGCCGCTGAGAACCTCACCGGAGAGCAGGGCCCGGCGGGCGAGCAGGGCGCCCAGGGCGAACAGGGCGCCCAAGGAGAGCAAGGGGCCGAGGGCGAGCAGGGCGAGCCGGGCGCCCCCGGAACCCAGGTGACTCTCGGCACAGCCCCACCGGACGACGACGACTGCACCGCAGATGGCGACGTGTTCATCGACACGGCAACAGTCCAGTTCTACGAGTGCGCCGACGGGGCATGGAGCCTCTTCGGCCCCGCGCCCGCGCCGGAGCCGTCACCCGAACCGACCGAGTAGCCTCAGCGCCTGGTCGAGGCGGTGACGGTGAACTTGGCGTTCCGCGCGACCTGGCGGGTCGGTCCGACGAGCCGCTCGAGCGCCGGCCGGTAGCGGAGGCCCGAGTTCCAGACGGCCCAGAGCTCGCCGCCCCGACGCAGCACTCGGGCGGCCTCGGCGAACATGCGCGGGGCAATGCCCTCGTGAACCGCAGAACCGGAATGGAAAGGCGGGTTCAACGCGATGAACGACGTACTCGCATCGGACTGCGACCCCAGCATGTCGTCGCGAACGACCTCGACGCGGTCCGATACCCCGTTCGCTCTCGCCGTCGCCGCGGCAGAAGCCACCGCCGCCGCCGACTGGTCGGTCGCGAGAACGTGGAGATCCGGATGCTGCAACGCGAGCGCCGCAGCGACGACCCCGGTCCCGCAAGCGAAGTCGATCGGCCGATCACCGCCCGCGACCACCGGGGGAAGATGGTCGAGCAAGAATCGGGTGCCGATGTCGATCGCCGCGCCGGCGAACGCTCCGCCGAACGCGCAGACGACGACCCCGTCGTGAGACTCGCGGTCGGGGGTCGGCTCATGACCGCCCTGCGGGTCTCGAGCGATCAGCACGCGGGACTTCTGCCGTGCGTGCGTGACGTCCACCCGCCCGAAGCTGTCGCGGAGCACATCGTTCATGGTGAGTGTCATGTGCTTCACCCGACCCCCGGCGAAGACGACCACCTCGTGGTCGGCGTAGCCGGCGATGAGACCCGCGATGTCGCGCAGGGCACCGAGCGATCGGGGGAGGCGCAGCAGCACGACCCGTGCGCCGCTCACCAGCTCGGATGAGAGTGGTAGCGAGCGGAAGGCGCCGCCGAACCCGAATCGCCCGGCGTTCGCCGCGAGCGCCCGCTCGCCGCTGAGCGGATCCTGGTGCACCCGGATGCGCCCCGCGCCGTCGGCGGCGGAGCCCAAGGTGAGCGCGCCGTAGCCGTCGCCGATCACAACCAGCTCACCGTCCTGGAGGCCGGCGCGGGCCACGGCGGACTCGTCGAGGATCAGCCGGTCCGCGGCATCCGTCGCCACGAGCCCGGGTGCCTCGACGTCGGGCCAGCGCCGCAGTCCATCGAGTGAGAAGGTCACCGTCCCACGGTAGCCGCGAGACGCTCCCGGTCCGTCACGCGCTGCGAATACGTGCCGTCGGGTGACGCCGGGACTAGCATTCAACGGTGCCAGACCGTCCGTTCAGTCCCGTCATCGCCTTGCTGACCCTGGGTGCGGTCTGGGATGCGCACCTCGGCACGGAACTCCGCGACCTCGGGCTCACAACCCGCAAGTACGGGCTTCTCGCACACGTCGAGGCGACGCCCGGCATCTCGTTCAGCGAGCTCGCCCGGAGATCGCAGATCACCGTCCAGTCCGCCCACACCGCCGTGCAGACCCTCGTGGCCGACGGACTCGTCGCCGACGCCACGAAGCACGCCGGCGCGGCATCGGATCTGCGGGTCACCGCCCGAGGAGCAGAAGTGCTGCGTGCGGCCGAACAGCGGCTCGCTGCCCTCGACGCCGCACTCTCGTCCGCGACGCCCGCGCTCGCGGCGGCACTCGAGGGCCTTCACGAGGAGCCCGTCGGGATGGACTCCGCATCGTCGGATTCGGCGCACGGTCAACCTTCAGGTTAGCTGAAGCAGCTTCAGCTAACCTGAAGGCGTGTTCCGCACTCCGCATACCCTGTTCCGCGCCCTCGCGATCCTCGAGGCGATCTCGTGGACGCTCCTCATCGCCGGGCTCATCATCCGTGCAACGACGGACTGGCCGCTCGCCGTCACGGTCGGCGGCGGCATCCACGGATTCGTCTTCCTGTCGTTCGGCGCCACGGTGATCCTCGTCGCCCTCAACAACCGGTGGCGCGTCGCCCCGACGGTCGTCGCGCTCGTGAGCGCCGTCGTGCCGTACGCGACGATTCCCGTCGAGCTGTGGCTCCAGCGCAGCGGTCGGCTGGCGGGAGACTGGCGTCTCGGGGCCACCGACGACCCGCGCGACCGTACCTGGTATGACCGGCTGATGCGGTGGTTCCTGCGACGCCCGTGGGTGCTCGGGGCCCTGATCGCGCTCGCGGTCGTCGCACTGTTCGTCATTCTGCTCATCGTCGGCCCGCCGGGCGGGCGCCACTGACGCGCAGGAGCCGGCGGGCGACGACGCCGCTTCTCACGGGCGCGGCGGGAGTTGCTGCAATGTCCAGGTGTTTCCGTCGGGGTCGTCGAACGTCACGAAACGACCCCACGACTGCTCGTCGACGCCGTCGGCGTCGACGTCGAGTGCGCGGAGATGGGCCAGTGCCTCGTCGGCGTCGGGAACGACGACCTGGATGGTGTTCTGCTGTCCGGGTTCGAGCGTTCCGCCGAGCCCGGTGCCGAAGGCGATGGAGCAGGCCGAACCCGGCGGTGTCATCTGCACGAATCGGAGTCCGTCGAACGGCGTCTGGTCATGGTCGGCGTGGAAGCCGATCCGCTCGTAGAACTCCTTGGCGCGATCGACATCCGACACCGGTACGTGAATGAGTTCGATCTTCCAGTCCATGGTTCTCCCTCTTCTTCGAGTGGTGACTCTTCTTCGAGTGGTGACTCTTCTTCGAGTGGTGGATCCTCCGATGCCTCACGCTACGCCGAGCCTCCGACACGTCGAGGCCGGCGGTATGAGGCGGGAATATCTCCGCTCGCATCCGGTTGAACTTGACAATGCCCGTATCAAGTTCAAAACTTGATGCCGGTTCACTCAAGTTTCAGGAGAGACGGAATGCCCGAAGACTTCACCCCTCAGGCCGGCGGCGACGGAAGCTCGTTCGACGAGTTCCTGGCGCGCTACCTCGCGGGCGAGCGCGCGCGCGCCGAGCGCTCGATCGACCTGAGCCGCTACCTGGGCGCCCGCACCCAGGAACTGCTGCAACGCGCAGGCAAGTACGCCCTTGACCGCGGCCAGCAGGAGCTCGACGCGCTGCACGTGCTGCGCGTCCTCGTCGCCGAGGCTCCCGCCCGCGACGCCGTCCACCGCGTCGGCGCCGACGCCGACGCCATCGTGCGCGCGACCGAGGAGCGGCTTCCGGCCGCGACGGCGCCCGCCGACCTCGACGGCGCGGTCGTCACGTCATCGGTGCAGCGTGCGCTGTTCCACGCCTTCCAGGTCGCGCGCTCGTCGGGCTCGACGTACGTCGACCCCGAGCACCTCTTCTTCGCGCTCGTGCTCGCGCAGGACACTCCAGCGGGACAGGTGCTGGCCCGCGCGGGGGTGACCGCCGAGGCGCTGACGCAGGGCGCGCGCGAGACCGTGACGCGGGGCGAGACGAGCGCGGCGGACGAGAGGACGGATGCTGCGGCATCCGACACCCCCATGCTCGACACGTACGGCACCGACCTCACCGCCCGCGCGTTCGGCGGCGGGCTCGACCCGGTGATCGGGCGCGCGGAGGAGATCGAGCAGACGATCGAGATCCTCAGCCGCCGCACGAAGAACAACCCGGTGCTGGTCGGCGAGGCGGGCGTCGGGAAGACGGCGATCGTCGAAGGCCTCGCCCAGGCGATCGTGGCCGGCGAGGTGCCCGAGCAGCTGCTCGGCAAGCGCGTCATCGCCCTCGACCTTCCTGCGATGCTGGCGGGCACTCGCTACCGGGGTGACTTCGAGGAGCGCCTCACGAAGACGATGGACGAGATCTCGGCGCTGAAGGGCGAGCTGATCGTCTTCATCGACGAGGTTCACACGGTCGTGGGAGCCGGTGGTGCCGGCGACGGCGGCATGGACGCCGGCAACATCCTCAAGCCCCGCCTCGCCCGCGGCGAGCTGCACCTTGTCGGCGCCACGACGCTCAAGGAGTACCGGGTCGTCGAGAAGGACCCGGCGCTCGAGCGCCGGTTCCAGCCCGTGCGGGTCGGCGAGCCGTCGATCGAGGACGCCGTGCTGATCCTCCAGGGCCTCAAGCCCGCGTACGAGGAGCACCACGGCATCGTCTACACCGACGATGCGCTGCGCGCCGCCGTCGAGCTGAGCGACCGGTACGTGACGGAGCGCGTGCTCCCCGACAAGGCGATCGACCTCATCGACCAGGCCGGCGCCCGCCTGCGACTGCGGCTGGGCTCCCAGGTCGACGTGAGCGGACTCATCGAGCGGCTCGCGACCCTCGAGGCCGACAAGAACGCCGCCGTCTCTGCGGAGCACTACGAGGAGGCCTCGCGCATCCGCGACCAGATCGCCGAGGTGCAGGAGCGCCTCGCACGCGCGACGGCGGCCGGCGCCACCGCGGACAGGGCGCACGTCGTGGACGAGACGCAGATCGCTGCCGTGATCAGCCGGGCGACCGGCATCCCGGTCAACCGCCTCACGGAGACCGAGCGGGAGCGGCTGGGCGCGCTCGAGGACGAGCTTCACAACCGCGTCGTCGGGCAGGAGGATGCGGTCACCGCCGTCGCGAAGGCCGTGCGCCGCAACCGCACGGGCATGGGCGACGACCGTCGCCCGGTCGGGTCGTTCCTGTTCCTCGGGCCGACGGGCGTGGGCAAGACCGAGCTCGCGAAGGCCCTGGCCGCGAGCCTGTTCGACGACGAGGGCGCCGTGATCCGCTTCGACATGAGCGAGTTCGGCGAGCGGCACACCGTGTCGCGCCTCGTGGGAGCCCCTCCGGGATACGTCGGCTACGACGAGGCCGGTCAGCTCACCGAGCGGGTGCGGCGCAACCCGTACTCGATCGTTCTCTTCGATGAGATCGAGAAGGCTCACCCCGACGTGTTCAATCTGCTGCTGCAGGTGCTCGACGACGGCCGGCTCACCGACGGACAGGGGCGCACGGTCGACTTCCGCAACACGGTCGTCGTGATGACGTCGAACCTCGGCTCGGAGTTCCTCGCCTCTCGTGGCGGTGCCATCGGCTTCCTGGCCGACGGCGGCGGCGCGACCGGCTTCGGCACGGAGAAGGATCTGCGCGATCGCGTCTTCGGGAAGCTCCGCGAGGCGATGCGTCCGGAGTTCCTCAACCGCATCGACGAGATCGTGCTGTTCCGCAAGCTCGAGAAGCCGCAGCTGCAGAGCATCGTGCGACTGCTGCTCGGGGCATCCGACGACCGTCTCGCCAAGCGCGAGGTCGAGCTCGTGGTGACTGACTCCGCGGTCGCCTGGCTCGCCGACAACGGGTACGAGCCTGAGTACGGCGCCCGGCCGCTGCGCCGCCTCATCCAGCGCGAGGTCGACGACCGCATCGCCGACCTCTTCGTCACGGGTGCGCTCGTGGACGGTGGAACGGTGACGGTGGATGCCGCTGCCGACGAGCTGACGGTGGTCGCGGGTTCGTCCTTCGCGGTCGCCGCGTAGCCGAAGCATCGACCCTGCTCGCCTGTCGCGATCTGCCGCCGCCGCGGGCACTTCGTGACAGGGGAGCAGACAGGGGCGCCGAGCCGATGGGCTCGGCGCCCTTTCGCGTGTCAGGGCTGCAGCATCCGTTTCAGGGTGCGGGCGTTTCGCACGGCGTTGCCACCGCCGTCGTTGTTGAAGTAGGCGTGCACCTCGTGACCGTCGCGTTCCCACTCGCGGATGCGTTCGGCCCACCAGGCGAGGTCCTCGTCGGAGTACGAGCCGCCGTAGAGGTGCTCGGTGTCGGGGCCGTGCAGGCGTACGTAGACCAGGTGCGCGGTGGCGCGGATGATGCAGGGGAGGTGCGCGCCGCTCATCACGCAGTAGGCTGCGCCGTGACGCTCGAGGATCGAGAAGACGGCCTCGTCGGTCCAGGACGGATGCCGGAACTCGATCGCCGGCCGGGTCCACACCGGCAGTGCCGACAGGAAGTAGTCCAACCGGGCGTCGTCGCGTTCGAGGCCCGGGTGGAGCTGGACGATCAGCGGCCCGCGGCGGCCGCGCAGCTCGTGCAGGCCGCGTGTCACGCGCGAGATCCAGACCTCCGGCTCACGCAGCCGCCGCGCGTGCGTGAGGCCCCGGGGAGCCTTCACCGCCATCTCGAACCCGTCGGGGAGGCGCTCGCGCCACGCGGCGAAACGCGCGTCGGAGGGCCAGCGGTAGAAGCTGCCGTTGAGTTCGACGGCGTCGAACTCGGCGATGTACTGGTCGAGCCAGCCGCTCTGGGCACCGTGATAAAGCACGCCCCGCCAGTGGGGGTAGACCCAGCCGGATGTGCCGATACGCGCCATGCCCTCAGCGTGGACGACGCGCGCGTGGCGGCGCACGGGGTTGCGCGGGCACGACGGGCGCGTTAGCCCGTGTCGACGTGCGCGTGTCGGAGACCGCTGACAGAGTGGGTGCATGACCCGCCTCGGAGCGATCTTCAATCCCTATACGCATTCGCCCGACGAGTTCCGCGACGCCGTGCTCGCCGCCGAGTCGGCAGGGCTGCCCGAACTGTGGATCTGGGAGGACTGCTTCCGTCTCTCGGCATTCTCGACCGTCGGCGCCGCGCTCGCGTGGACCGAATCGCTGCGGATCGGGATCGGCATCGCGCCGATGCCCCTGCGCAACGTCGCCGCGACGGCGATGGAGGTCGCGACGATCGAGCGCCTGTTCCCCGGCCGGCTGCTGCCGGGTGTCGGCCACGGGGTGCTCGAGTGGATGGGTCAGGTCGGCGCGCGCGTCGCCTCGCCGCTCACGCTGATGCGGGAGTACGTTCCGGCGCTCAAGGGTCTCCTCGCGGGCGAGCAGGTGAGCGTCGACGGCCGGTATGTGCAGCTCGACGCCGTGCGTCTCGACTACCCGCCCGCCACGCCGCCGTTGGTCTACGCCGCCGCCGAGGGTCCGAAGACGCTCCGGCTGAGCGGCGAGGTCGCCGACGGCACGGTGCTCGACAGCGGGCACACCGCCGCGGAGCACGCGACCGCCACGGCGGCCATCCGCGAGGCGCGTCAGGCAGCCGGGCGAAGCGGCGCGCACGACGTCGTCGCGTACGTCGTGACCGCGTTCGGCGCCGATGCCGAGGCGCGCGCGATCTCCGATGTGGGCGACAAGCCGGACCCCGCTTCGCGCGCCCTGTGGGGCGAACCGGCCGACGTTGCCGCGGGCGCGCGGGAGTTCTTCGACGCCGGGGTCGACGACGTAGTGCTGCTGCCGGCCTCGCGGGGAGACATCGCAGAGTTCTACCGTGCTGCGGGCGAGGTCGCTCGCCTCGTGACGGCCGACGCGCGATGACGGGCGCGCTCTCGCTGGGCATCGCCGCGGCGGCCGGTCCCGCACTCGCCGCCCGCGTCGCGACGGCGGCGGAGGCAGCCGGGTTCCACGCGCTCTGGGTGAACGACACGCCGGGCCATGACGCGCTCCGGCTCCTCGAGGCGGCGGCCGGCGCGACCGAGCGTCTGGGCCTCTCCACCGGAGTGCTGCCGGTGGATCGCCGCTCGCCCGATGAGATCCTCGCCGCGGCCGCGGGGTTGCCGCCCGAGCGACTGACGCTCGGCATCGGGTCCGGCCAGCTGCGCGCCGGCGCGGTACAGGCGGTGACGGATGCCGCCACCGCCCTTCGCGAGCACACCCGCGCGCGCGTCGTGGTCGGGGCGCTGGGCCCGAAGATGCGACGCGCCGGGGCGACGGCATCCGACGGGGTCCTGCTCAGCTGGCTCACACCCGGCCTTGCGGCGGCTCAGGCGCGGCAGGCACACGAACTCGTGCCCGAGACGCACGCCGCGCTGTACGTGCGGACAGCCACCGACGGTGCCGCCGTGCCCGCCCTCGACGAGGAGGCGCAGCGCTACGCGGGATACCCGGCTTATGCGGCCAACTTCGCGCGGCTGGGCGTTGCGGCCGGCGATACGGTCATCCGCCCCGACGGGCTCGGTGAGCGGATCGCCGCCTACCGCGGGGCCGCCGACGAGGTGGTGCTGCGGGCGATCACCCCCTCCGGAAGCCTCGATGAGCACCTCCGCTTCATCGATTCCGTCGCCGAGGCCCTCGCGTGACGCCGGCGCACGGGTGAGCCGGCCGGTCGCCGTCGTCGCCGGCGCATCGGGCTTCGTCGGCTACGCGCTCGTGCAGGCGTTCCGCGAGGACGGCTGCGAGGTGCGCACCATCGGCCGCGCGGACGCCGATGCATCGTGGGGCGATGGCCGCGGCATCCGTGATCTGGTGGACGGGGCGGCGATCGTCGTGAACCTCGCGGGCAAGTCCGTCAACTGCCGTTACACCGACGCGAACCGCGACGAGATCCTGCGCTCGCGGGTGCGGACCACGCGGGAGCTGCGAGAGGCGATCACTGCCGCCACCACGCCGCCGGCGGTGTGGATGAACGCGAGCACCGCGACGATCTACCGCTACGCGCTCGACCGGCCTCAGACCGAGACCGCGGGCGAACTCGGAACCGGGTTCTCCGTGGATGTCGCGCGCACGTGGGAGGACGAGTTCTTCGCCGGTGAGCTGGGCGCGACGAGGCGCGTGGCCCTGCGCATGGCGATCGTGCTCGGTGACGGCCCCGCCACGCGAACGCTCGTGCGCCTCGCGCGCATCGGACTGGGCGGGCCTCAGCACGACGGCTGGTGGTTTCCTCACCGGCGCTACCGCGGCATCGGGCCGCACCCGACGGGCGAGGCGCGCGCGCCCTGGCACCGCTCGCACGGACGCCAGCGTTTCAGCTGGATCCACATCGACGACGTGGTCGGAGCGGTGCGCTTCCTCCGCGACCACCCGGCGATCACCGGTCCGGTGAACCTTTCTGCTCCGCACGCCTCCGACAACAGCCGGCTCATGGCGGCGCTCCGGCGCACGGTCGGCGCGCCGGTGGGACTGCCCGCCTGGCGATTCATGCTGGAGCCGGCGATGTGGGCGCTGCGCACCGAGCCCGAGCTCGTGCTCAAGAGCCGATGGGTCGTCCCGGAGACGCTCACCACCGCAGGGTACGAGTTCGCACATCGCGATCTCGAGCGGGCGCTGCGCGAGGTCTTCGCCGCTCTCGGCTGACAGCGCCGCTGTGCCCCCGCCCGTTCCGGCGGAGTGTCGGAACGTGATGCGAGAATGCGGGCATGCTGCTCCACGAGCTCGTGTCGGCGACGGATGCCGTGGCCTCGACGTCGTCCCGGCTGGCCAAGGTCGCCGCGCTCGCCGACGCGCTGCGCGCGCTCGAGCCGGATGAGATCGGCCCGGCGATCGGATTCCTGACAGCGAGCCCCCGACAGGGGCGCGTCGGCGTCGGCTGGCGCAGCCTGTCGAACCTGAGCGCCACCCACGCCGCCGAACCCACCCTCACCATCGGGGCTGTCGATGAGGCGCTCGACCGGCTCGGCGCCACCGACGGACCCGGGTCGGTCGCGACGCGCGCGACCGTGCTCGCCGGGCTGGCTCGCGCGGCGACACCGGGGGAGTGGGACTTCCTCTCCCGCGTCCTGCGGGGCGAGCTTCGCACGGGCGCCCTGGAGGGGGTGCTGCTGGACGCGGTCGCGAAGGCGTCCGGCAGGGACGCCCCGACCGTGCGCCGCGCCGCGATGCTGTCGGGCGACCTCGGGGCGACCGCGCGGATCGCGCTCACCGGCACCGCTGAAGACCTCGCCGAGGTCGGACTCGAGGTCGGCCGGGGAGTGCTGCCCATGCTCGCCTCGACGGCAACTTCCCCGGCCGAGGCGCTGGAGACGCTCGGGGGAGCAGCATCCGTCGAATACAAGCTCGACGGCGCGCGCATCCAGGTGCACCGCGACGACGACGACGTTCGCGTGTTCACCCGGAGCCTGGCCGACATCACGCATCGCGTGCCCGAGATCGTCGACGCGACGCGGGCCCTCCCCGCACGGCGGGTGATCCTCGACGGCGAGACCCTGTCGCTCGACGAGGACGGCGGGCCCCGTCCGTTCCAGGACACCATGGCCCGGTTCGGCTCCGAGACGGCGCCGGAGGTCGCGCTGCAGCCGTGGTTCTTCGACATCCTTCATCTGGACGGCCGCGACCTCATCGACGAGCCGCTCAGCACGCGGCTCGAGATCCTGGGCCGCGTCGCGGGAGACGCTCGCATGCCCGGCATCGTCACCGACGACCCGGTCCGCGCCGAGGAGTTCTCTCGCGAGGCCCTCGCGGCGGGCCACGAGGGCGTCATGGTGAAGGGCCTCGACGCGGCGTACGCTGCCGGCCGGCGCGGCAAGAGCTGGCTGAAGGTGAAACCGGTGCTGACCTACGACCTCGTCGTGCTCGCCGTCGAATGGGGCTCGGGCCGACGTACGGGGCAGCTGTCGAATCTGCACCTGGGGGCGCTCGACCCGGACGGCGCGTTCGGCGACCCGGGGGGCTTCGTGATGGTGGGCAAGACCTTCAAAGGACTCACCGATGCGACCCTTCGCTGGCAGACCGAGTTCTTCCCGACCATCGAGACGCACCGCTCCCCGTACGCCGTGCACGTGCGGCCGGAGACGGTCGTCGAGATCGCGATCGACGGCGTGCAGCGCTCCACCAGGTACCCCGGTGGGGTCGCCCTGCGCTTCGCCCGCGTGAAGAGCTACCGGCCCGACAAGCGGGCCGCCGAGGCCGACACGATCGAAACGCTGCGGGCGCTCCTCAGGAGTTGATCGAGGTCTCTTCCGGGCCCTCGCCCTCGCCCTAGCCCCCGCGCTCAGCGCGCGGCGACGTAGCGGTGCTCCGGCCGGCCCGTCGTGCCGTACCGCAGGCGCACCTCGACCTGTCCGCGGCTGGCGAGTCCGGCGAGATGGCGCTGGGCGGTCGCCCGCGAGATCCCGACGCGGTCGGCGACTTCGGCCGCCGACGCCTCATCGTCGCCGAGACCCTCGAGGATCAGCTGCTCGGTCGCCGACCGTGCGAGGGAGGCCGGTTCGGCCCCGCCGTGCATGATCGCCAGTGCGCGGTCGATCTGCTCCTGCTCGAGCGGGCGGTCGGTCATGAGCAGGTTCCGCATGCGCGCATAGCGGTCGAGCCGGTCCGCCAGAACGCGAGACTCGAACGGCTTCGCCAGGTAGGCGATGGCGCCGGCTCGGAACGCACGGCGCACGGTCGCGGCATCGGTGGCGGCCGACAGGAGAAAGGCGTCGATGCCGGTCGCCGCGACGAATTCCACGCCGTCGCCATCGGGAAGGAACGCATCCACGAGCAGCAGATCCGGCGCGTGCGCGCGCACGGCCTGCCGTGCGGCGCCGAGCGAATGCACCGCGTCAAGCGCGATGTAGCCACTGCGGGAGGCGACGACGTCGCGGTGCAGACCGGCGACGCGGAAGTCGTCGTCCACCACCAGCACGCGGATGCTCGGGGTCATGTGTCGCCCTCTCCTCTGATCGCGTGGGCTTGAACACTGGTGGCGGCCTCTTCCCTCGCGCCGACGTGGCCCAGAGCGCCCGGCAGTCGCGCACCGAAGACGGCCCCGGAGCCCTCCCCGCCGGGGTCGATCAGCCAGACGTCCCCACCGTGGCGGCGGGCGAGATCGCGCGACAGCGGCAGGCCGAAGCCGTGCCCGTGCACGGCGTCGACGTCGCTGAGCCCATCCCCGGGGGTGCTCGAGCGGGAGAACGGGTCCGCCCCGCGCGGACGGATGCCGCCCCCGGAGTCGGAGACCGTCACCACCAGCTCGTCCCCGTCGCCGAACAGGGCGATCTCCACCCAGCCCGGCTCGGGTCCGGCGACGGCGGCGGTCACGGCGTTGCCGACCAGGTTGCCGAGGACGGCGGCGACGTCCTCCGCCCCGACGACCTCGCCCAGCAGCAGGGTGTCGTCGGAGATGCGCACCGTCACGCCTCGTTCCCGGCCCGCAGCCGCGGTCGCGCCGATCAGCGACTGCAGCAACGCGTCGGGCACCCGCTCCAGGCCCGTGACGCCGAAGTCCACGGCCCCGCGCTCGGCCACGTCGCCGAGGAAGGCGCGAGCTTCGTCGACGCGGTCGGCGTCGATCAGCCCGGACGCGACGTGCAGGCGATTGGCGAACTCGTGCCGCTGCACGCGCAGGGCCTCCGTCATGGCACGGACCGTCTCCAGCCGCCCGGCGAGGGCCTCCACGTCGGTGCGGTCGCGCACCACCAGGATCTCGCCCAGCGCGCGGGCGTCGCGCAGCACCGGACGGGTGTCGAGGTACAGCACCCGGTCGCCGACCACCGTCTCCACGCCGGACGCGCCATCCCGGACGGCGAGCCGCACGGCGTCGGGCAGCGGCAGGTCGTCGAGCCGGCGCCCGACGGGGGCCACGAGTCCCAGCATCCGCTCGGCCGCTTGATTGCACACCCGCACGACGCCGTCGGGATCGACGGCCACCACGCCGTCGCCGACGCCCTCGAGCACCGCCGCCTGATTCTGGACGAGGGCGACGAGCTCCTCGGGCTGGAGCCCCAGTGTCAGCCGCTCGAAGCGTCGCCGGAGCAGCAGAGTGGCGAGTGTCGCGAGCGCCACGCCGCCGACGGCCGCGACGAGGATGGTGGCGACGAGCGCGGGCAGGTCGTCGAAGACGCTGGCGCTCTCGAAGCCGACGCTCACCTCCCCGACGGGACTCGTGCCGCCCTCCGCGTACACGGGCACCTTGGCCCGGGCGGACTCCCCGAGGGTGCCCACCTCCCAGTCGACCACCTCGTTGCCTTCCAGCACCTCGGCGAACGGGGTCGAGACGACCTTGCCGAGGAGTGCCTCGGTCGGATGCGCGAGCCGGATGCCGTGGTCGTCCGTGATCACGACGAAGAGGGCGTCGGTGCGGTCCGCCACATCGGCCGCCATCCGCTGCAGAGGACCCCCGCGGAGGTCTGCGGCATCCGGTGTTCCCGGGTCCGCCGAGAACTCTGCCACCAGGGTCTTCACCTCGCGATCTTCGGCGACCGTCCGCGCGATGTTCAGGGCCGCGGCCTCCGATTCCTCCCGCAGCTGCCGAACGCCGAACCACCCGAAGACGAGCGCGCAGATCGCGACGACAGCGGTCACCGTCGCCACCTGGACCAGCAGCAGTCGCGTCGCGAAGCGCATGACACCTCCCGGGTCCGAGCCGTCCCCTCGAACCTCGCGCGCACGTGAGCACAATGCGCAGAAGACACGCTACGCGCACAACCTGCAGGAATGCGAGTTAGCGCGCGCGGATGCCGTGCTCGCTCCTAACCTCACGTGAACGCACCGCGACCGGTGCGACGAACCAGACGCACCCCCACGACGAAGGAGTCGACATGAACGCGGCAGCTCCCTTCCTGCTCCAGGCCGCCGAGGCCGACGAGGGCTATGCCACGGCCTTCGTGCCGCCCGAATGGGTACTCGTGGCGCTCGGCTTCACGATGGTCCTCGTGTTCATGGCCCTGATCATGACGCGGCGGCTCACCCCCATGGTCGCGCTGATCCTCGTGCCGACCGCCTTCGGGCTGTTCGCCGGCGCCGGGCTCGGGCTCGGCGACATGATCATCGACGCGATCGGCAGCATGGCCCCGACGGCGGCGCTGCTCATGTTCGCCATCATGTACTTCGGCATCATGATCGACGTGGGGCTCTTCGACCCTCTCATCCGCGTGATCACGCGGCTACTCGGCGACGACCCCGCGAAGGTCGTACTGGGGACGGCGCTCCTCGCGGGCGCGGTCTCGCTCGACGGCGACGGATCGACGACCTTCATCATCACGACCTCCGCGATGCTGCCGATCTACCTGCGCCTGGGCATGAGCCCCGTCGTGCTCACGTGCGTCGCGGGACTCATGAACGGCACTCTCAACATCGTGCCGTGGGGCGGGCCCACCGTGCGGGCGGCGACCGCGCTCGGGCTGCAGCCCACCGACATCTTCGTGCCGATGCTGCCCTCGCTCGCGGCCGGTCTCGTGATCGCGCTGACGTTCGCGTGGTTCCTCGGGCTCTCCGAGCGCAAGCGCATCGGGAGCATCGACGGGTCTCGTCTGTCCGGCGACAGTGGCGCGCCGGCGGCGCCCCGCATCCTCCGCGGGTCGGGCACGAAGCCCGGCGCCCGCGCGACCCTCCGCACCGGCAACATCGTCACCTTCGCGGGTGGCCGTGCCGGCGTTCCCGCTGCGACCGCCGTCGCCGACCGCGAAGACACCGCGATGGCCGACACGATGCTCGACCCGAACCGTGCGACGTTGCGGCCGAAGCTCATCTGGTTCAACCTCGCGCTGACCCTGGCGGTCATGGTGCTGCTGGTGCTCGACATCTTCCCGCTCGCGTACGTCTTCATGGTCGGAGCCGCGATCGCGCTGGTCGTCAACTTCCGGAAGCTCAAGGGGCAGGCCGACGAGATCGTGGCGCACGCCCCGAGCATCGTCGGAGTGGTCTCGATGGTGCTGGCGGCGGGAGTGCTCGTCGGCGTGCTGAACGGCACCGGCATGGTCGACGCGATGGCGACCTGGATCACGACCGTGATCCCCGCCTCGCTCGGACCCTTCCTGGCCGTGATCACGGGCATCCTGTCGATCCCGTTCACGTTCTTCATGTCGAACGACGCCTTCTACTACGGCATCCTTCCGGTTCTCGCGCAGAGTGCAGAGCACTTCGGGATCGCGCCGGTCGAGATGGCGCGTGCGTCGATCACCGGCCAGCCGGTGCACCTGCAGAGCCCGCTCGTGCCGGCCATCCTGCTGCTGGTGTCGCTCGCCAGCGTCAACCTCGGCGACCACCACAAGAAGGTGCTGTGGCGGGCGTGCATCGTCTCGCTCGCCATGCTCGCGGTGGGCGTGCTCGTCGGAGCGATCCCGCTCATGGCCTGAGCGGCTGCCGGTGAGGGGGGCGCGTGCGGCCGCACGTGCCCCCCTCGTCGCGGGGACTCTAGGATTTCGGCATGACCAAAGGCCCCGCCCCGAGCGCCGCGTACGAGCACCGGAGCTTCGGCGCGCCAGGCGCCGAGCGAACCGTGGTGCTGCTCCGAGCGGGTATGGCGGCGCTGTCCGATCCGCTGCCGAACGTCACCGCGCGGTACAACGTCAGGATCATTGCGATCGGGCTCACTGTCGACGACATCGACGATCCTGCGGCGTACCGCGGTGCGACGGCGGCCGAGATGACCGCGGCCACGCTCGCGCAGTTCGTCAGGCAGGAGCGGCACGGTCGGACGGTCGGCGTCGTCGGCGTCGGTGACGCCGGCGAGCTCGCGGTGCTCGTCGCCGCCCATCTCGGCGACGCCGTCGACCGCCTCGCTCTCGTCGCGGTGCCGCAGCCGGCGACGGAGCTCGGCGGCGACGAGGTCGCCGACCTGCTGGAGGGTCTCGCGGCGAAGACGCTCATCGTGAACGGGCAGGCGGATCCGGTCGCCGCGAGCACGGCGGCACGATGGTTCGAGGCCAGGATCCCCGGCGCGCGCGTCGAGATCGTGACCGAGACGTCGGACCCGCAATCGCGGCTCGTCCTCGCCGAGGTGTGGGACCGGGTGCTCTCGCACGCCGCTCCCGGAACGCTTCGATGACCCGGATCGTCGTGCTCACCGGCGCCGGCATCTCGGCGGAGAGCGGGGTCCCCACCTTCCGCGGCCCCGACGGGCTGTGGGAGGGTCATCGCATCGAGGACGTCGCGACACCGGAGGCGTTCGAGCGCGACCCCGACACCGTGCTGGCCTTCTATGACGCGCGGCGCCGAGCCGTGGCATCCGTCGTCCCGAACGCCGCCCACCGCGCGCTCGCCCGCCTCGAGGGCGGCCTGGGCTCCGATCTGCTCGTCGTCACCCAGAACGTCGACGACCTTCACGACCGCGCCGGCAGCCGCAATCTGGTGCACATGCACGGCGAGCTGCGCCGGGCGCTGTGCGTCGCCTGCGGAGCGAGGCCGGGCTGGGACGGCGACCTCCTCGACCGCCCCGCCTGCCCGGTCTGCGGAGAGCGGATGCTGCGCCCCGACGTCGTCTGGTTCGGCGAGATGCCGTACGGGCTCGACCGCATCGAGCAGGCGATCGTCGCGTGCGAGGCGTTCGTGTCGATCGGCACGTCGGGTGCTGTGTACCCGGCCGCCGGCTATGTCGCCCTCGCCGCCGCGTTCGGCGCGCACACGGTGGAGCTCAACCTGGAGCCGAGCGACTCCGTCGTGCCGTTCGACGATGCGCGCGCCGGCTTCGCCACCGACCTCGTGCCGGCATGGGTGGATGAGATCGTGACGGCGCGCAGGCAGCGGAGGTGACGTACGAAGGCGCCGGGACGGATGCTCCGCCCGGCGCCTTCGCCCGCTGCGAAGCGGCTACCTTCCCCCGCCCGACCGCAGGCGCGACAGTGCGTCGACGGTCGCGGCGAGGATCAGGACGCCGCCGGTGACGAGGAGGTTGATGCCGGCCGGCAGGTTGAGCAGGCCGAGGCCGTTGGTGATCGTCGCGATGACGAGCGCACCGATCGCCGCATGCATGAGGCGTCCCTTGCCGCCGAAGAGGCTGACACCGCCGACGACGGCCGCGGCGACACCCGAGAGCACGATGTCACGACCGACCGTCGCGTCGACCGATCCGACGCGGGCGACGCTCAGCAGCGCGGAGAACACCGCGAGGCTCGAACAGATCACGAACGCCCACCACTTGATCCAGCGCACCTTCACGCCCGACCGGCGGGCGGCCTCGGCGTTGCCGCCGATGGCGTAGATGTAGCGGCCGAACTTGGTGCGGTCGAGCAGGAACGTACCGAGCCAGAGGATGACGAGCACCACCGGCACGACGACCGGCACGCCCGCGACCTCGATCACCGACTGCCCGCGGTTCTGGTTGAGGACGAACACCACGATGCCGCCGATGACGGCGATGGCGGCGAGCTTGATCCACACCAGCGACAGCGCACGGTTGGGGACGCCGGCACGGGCCCGGCGAGCCCGGTCCCAGAACGACGTTCCGGCCGAGATGGCCAGCATGATCACGAGCATGGCCCAGCCGCCCCAGGTGGGGAGGTTGCCGTTCTGCAGGAAGATCAGTTCGGGCACCTCGAGGCGGAACAGGCCGCCGGGGCCGATGATGACGAGCGCAAGACCCTGGTAGCCCAGGAACAGACCGAGGGTCACGACGAACGACGGGATGCCGACCCGGGCGACGAAGAAACCTATCAGCGCGCCGGTGAGGAACCCGAACACGAACCCGATCAGCAGCGCGAGCGGCCAGGGGATGCCCTGCGAGGCCAGCACGACGAAGAGCGCCATTCCGACACCGCCGGTGACGCCCGCCGACAGGTCGATCTCGCCGAGCAGCAGCACGAACACGAGTGCCATGCCGAGCACGACGAGCGTCGCCGCCTGGTTGAGCAGGTTCGCGAAGTTGCGCTCGGTGAGGAAGAACGGGCTCAGGATCGAGAACAGGATGAAGAGCACCACGAGGCCGCCGATGGCGGGGAGGGCTCCCATGTCGCCGCCACGGACGCGCTGCCACCATGCCGTGAGCTGGTCGCCGACGCCGCCTTCGACACCGCTGCCGATGAGATCGCTGGCGAGGGGGTCCGGTGCTGCCTCGGTGCGGGTGGCGTTGCTGCTCATTCCGCGCCTCCTTCGGTGCGAATGGTCGACGTGTCGATGATCGAGACGCCGGCGGGTGCCTTGGTGCCGGTGATGTAGCCGACCACGTCGTCGCGCGTCGTCTCCGAGGTGGGTATCTGCGCCACCATCTGGCCCAGATACAGCACGGCGATGTCGTCCGCGACCTCGAACACGTCAGCGAGGTTGTGGCTGATGAGGATCACGGCCACGCCCTGCTCCGACAGGCGCTTGACCAGGTTGAGAACCTGCTCCGTCTGCGCGACGCCGAGAGCCGCGGTCGGCTCGTCGAGGATCACCACGCGCGCCTTCTTCAGCACGGCGCGCGCGATGGCAACGGTCTGCCGCTGGCCACCCGAGAGGCTCGACACCTTCTGACGCACCGACTTCACCGTGCGCACCGAGAGCGAGCGAAGGGTGTCGGACGCCTCCTTCTCCATGCGGCCCTCGTCGAAGGTGCCGAACGAGAGTTCCTCTCGCCCGAGGAACATGTTCTGCACGATGTCGAGGTTGTCGCACAGGGCGAGGTCCTGATACACGACCTCAATGCCGAGGCCCGAGGCATCGCGGGGAGCGTGCAGATCACGGTGGGTTCCGTCGATGAGCACCTCACCCTCGTCGTACGGCTGGACGCCGGCGAGGCCCTTGATGAGGGTCGACTTGCCGGCGCCGTTGTCGCCCACCAGGGCGGTGACCTTGCCGGGGTGGACCTCGAGGTCGACGCCCTTGAGGACGCTGACCGGGCCGAAGGACTTCTTGACGCCGACCAGTTTGATGATCGGCTCGGTGGCGGTGAGTGTGTCTGACATGCTCGCTTCCTTGCGATGACGGTGATCCGGCGCGAAGGGGCGCCGCGCCGTGCGGCGCGACGCCCCTGCGGTTCAGCCCGCAGGCCGATCGATTACTGTGCGGTGACTCCGTACTGCTCGCAGGCAGCCATCACGTCCGGGGTGCAGACGTCGTCGTAGTCGGCGTCGCCGGCGGCGACCACGTCCTTCACCTTGTCGGGGCCGACGAGCTGCGGCGTCACCTGGATGTAGGGCGTACCGTCGTCGAGCTTCGCATCCGTCTGGACGTCGTCGCCGTTGAGCAGCGCGACGGCCGTCTCGACGGCGGCGTCGGCCTCGTCCTTGACCGGCTTGTAGACCGTGGCGGTCTGCCAGCCGAGCAGGATGTTCTGCAGGCCCGCGACGTTGGCGTCCTGACCCGAGACCGCGACACCGGTGAGGTTGTTGTCCTGCAGGACCTTGATGACGCCGGCTGCGTTGGTGTCGTTGGCCACCCACACGCCGTCCACCTTGCCGCCGAGCGAGGTCAGCGCCTGCTCGAAGTTGGTCTGCGACTTCGCCTGGTCCCACACCCCCGGGGGCTCCGCCGCTGCCTTGATGCCCGCGGCCTCCATGACCTCCACGGCGCCGTCGTGGAACATGGCGGCGTTGCCGTCGGTGGGATCGCCACCCATGTACACGACGACCGCGGACGCCGGGTCCTTGCCGGCGGTCTTGAGTCCGTCGAGCACGGTCTGGCCCTCGAGGCGACCGACCTCGACGTTGTCGAACGAGACGTAGTAGTCCGCGCCCGCGAAGGGACGGTCGTAGGCGATCACCGGGATGCCTTCGCCCTTGGCCTTCGTGGCCACGGCCTCTGCCGCGCCCTGGTAGTCGACGAGCAGCATGACGCCGCAGCCCTTCGTGAGCTGCTGGTCGGCGAGGGTCGAGTACTTGTTGACGTCGCCCTGCGCGTTCTGGATGTCGGCTTCGAAGCCGGCGGCTTCAAGACCCTCCTGCAGGTACTTGCGGTCGAAGTTCTCCCAGCGGGGCGAGGACGCCGCATCGGGAAGGATCACGCACGCACGGCCGGTCGCGTCGCCGCCGCCGTCGGTGGCGCCACCGGTGCTTCCCCCGCCACCGGTGTTGCCGGCACAGCCGGCCAGCATCACCGCAGCTGCACCCGTGAGGGCCGCCACGGCGAGGAGTGAAGACTTCTTCATCTTTCGCCCTTCGTCATTGAAGCGATCGAAAACCCCAGGACCCCTTCCTGGGCAGTATCGCGCTGAACTGATCATGACGACCCGGCATTCTTGTCGTCAAGTCTTGAACGTAACGCTTTGGCAACGCCGAGGAAGCGTTCGCCTCCTGAAGCCAAGCGGCGCCGGTGTGGCTAGGCGCGACCCGTCGCCGCTCGGGTGCGGCGCGACAGCGAGTCGACGATCACGGCGAGCACGAGTACGACGCCCGTGACCATGAACTGGACAGAGGAGTCGAGGTTCAAGAGCGTCAGGCCCGACGAGATCGACTGGATCACGACGATGCCGATGAGGGCCGAGTAGGCCGACCCGCGGCCGCCGAACAGGCTCGTCCCGCCGATGACGGCGGCGGCGATCGCGTTCAGGTTCACGTCGCCGGTGCCCGAGCTCTGGTTCGCCGACGCCAGCCGTGCGGCGGCGAGGATGCCGCCGACCGCCGCGAGGGTCGAGCACATCGCGAACACCGAGAAGTAGATGCGGTCCACCCGGATGCCGGCGCGCCGGGCGGCCTCGACCGACCCGCCGACGGCGTACACAGCGCGTCCCCAGCGGGTGCGGGTGAGCGCGAAGTCCATGGCGACGACGAGCGCGAGGAAGAAGAGGAACATCAGCCCCACGCCGCGGTTGAGGTTCAGATACCAGGTCGCGAGAAGGAGGAAGACGAGCAGCACGCCGCTGCGCAGCGCGATCTCGGTGTAGCTCTGGCTGACCAGATTCGCGGCCTCACGCCGGCGCGACCGGCGAACGAGCGACCACGCGAAGGCCCCCACCGCGAGCACGGCGACGACGTACGACGCCCACGCCGGAAGGAACATCTGCTGGGCGAACTGCACGAGCCACGAGTCGAACGGGATCGCGATCGACCCCGTCTCGCCCAGCACCCACAGCTGCAGGCCCAGGAAGCCGAGCAGGCCGGCGAGGGTGATGACGAAGCTCGGCAGCCCGAACCTCGTATACAGGAACCCGTAGAGCAACCCGACGAGGCAGCCGATCGCGATCCCCGCGAGCAGCGACAACACGGGGTTCCAGTGCAGCTGCACGAAGGTCACGGCGAGCACGGCCGCGGCGAGGCCCGACACCGAGCCCACCGAGAGGTCGATCTCGCCGACGAGCAGCACGAGGACCACGCCGAGGGCGATGGTTCCGATGGCGGCGCACTGCATCGTGAGGTTCACGAGGTTCTCGCTGGAGAGGAACACGGGGTTGAGCAGCTGGAACACGGTCCAGATCACCGCGATGCCGAGCACGACGGGCAGGGCGCCCAGGTCGCCGCCGCGCACGCGGGCCACGAACGCCTCGGCCGCGTGACGGATGCCGCTGCCGCTGAGGAGGTGTTCCTCCGCCACCGGCGGGGCGAGCCGCTCGTCGCCGTGGAGGCTCATCGGGACCCGTCCCCGCGGGGACGGCGCGTGCGGGAGCCGGCGCGGGGCATGCGGATCACGGTGCCGCCGGCGGTGTGCTCGTCCCGCGGCGGTTCCTCGGCCGGCGACCCGGCGGACGGCGGCGGGGAGGCGGCATCTTTCCGCTCCGGTGCGTGCCGCACGGCCGAATGGTCGACCGCGCCGGTGATCGCCGCGATCAAGGTCTCGCTCGTCACGTCGGCGACGTTGTACACGCCGTTGTTACGCCCGAGACGCAGCACCACCACGCGGTCCGCGACCGCCATGACGTCGGCCATGTTGTGGCTGATGAGGATGACGCCGTGACCTCGCTCGCGGAGCCGCTCGATGAGGTTCAGCACTTCGGCGGTCTGCGCGACCCCCAGGGCAGCCGTGGGCTCGTCGAGGATCACGACGCGGGGCTCGCCGATGAGCGAGCGGGCGATCGCGACAGTCTGCCGCTGCCCGCCGGACAGCGAGGCGACCGGCACGCGCACCGAGGGGATCTTGGCCGAGAGCTCGCGCAGCAGGGTCCAGGTGCGCTGCTCCATGTCGACCTCGTCCAGCGTCGCGCCGTCGCGGAGCTCGCGCCCGAGCCAGAGGTTGGCGACCACGTCGAGGTTGTCGCACAGGGCGAGGTCCTGGAAGATCGTCTCGATCCCCAGTTGCTGCGCGTAGGCGGGGGAGTCGATGCCCACCGGCTCGCCATCGAACTCGATCGAGCCGGCGTCGGGCGGGTGAACGCCCGCGAGCACCTTGACGAGAGTGGACTTGCCGGCGCCGTTGTCGCCGACGAGCGCGACGACCTCTCCCTCGTTCACGAAGAAGTCCACGTCGGTGAGCGCCTTGACCGCGCCGAACCTCTTGCCGATGCCGCGCATCGTCAGCACGCGCTCACGCGGCCGCCCCGTCCGCGGGTGCGTCATCGACATTCTCGCCCCGTCCTCATCGTCGCTCGCGATCCCACCTGATCCCTGCCAGAGTTCGGACCCTACCGGATGCCCGCCGCTTCGCACGCATCCGCGTACGCCGGCGTGCAGATGTCGGAGGCGCTCCAGAAGCCGTCGGCGACCACGGTGTCCATGATGTCGCCGACCGTCACCGCCACCGGGTCGAGCAGGGTGGCGGGCGTGCCCTCGATCTCGAGCGGCGCCGACACCTCCTCCCCGTGCAGGAGCTTGACGGCGACCTCGGCAGCGAGTTCGGCCTGGGGCTTGATCGCCTTGTACACCGTCATGTACTGGTCGCCGGTCAGGAGGCGCTGGATGGCCGAGAGCTCGGCATCCTGTCCGGTCACGATGGGCAGTGGGTCGACGTTCGCGACCCGCAGTGCGGCGATGGCTCCGCCGGCGGTCGCGTCGTTGGCGGCGTAGACGCCGCCGATCGCGTCGCCATGCTGGGCGATCTGGCCCGACACCCACTCCTGCGCCTTCTCGGGGCTCCATCCGGGCGTGTCGTACTCGGCCAGCACCCGCAGCCCACTGCGGTCGATCACGCTGTGTGCGCCCTCCTTGAAGAGCGCGGCGTTGCTGTCGGTGGGTGAGCCGTTGACCATCAGGATGCCGCTGCGCTCGTCGCTCTCCTTCAAGCCCTCCACGAACGCGCTCGCCTGGAGCACGCCGACCTTCTCGTTGTCGAACGAGATGTAGTACGCGAGGTCGCCGCCGTTGATCAGCCGGTCGTAGGAGATGACCGGCACGCCCTTCGCGTTCGCGGAGGTCACGATGCTCACCGCCGCGTTCGCGTCGACCGGATCCAGCACCAGCACTCCCGCGCCGGCGGTCAGCGCCGACTCGGCCTGCTGCTGCTGCTTGGCGGCGTCCTGGTCGGCGTTGGCGTACAGCACCCGATAGTCGCCGAGCTCGTCGACCCGGGCCTCGAACAGCGGCCTGTCGAAGGTCTCGTAGCGCGCGGTCTTGGCGTCGGGGAGCAGCAGCGCGATCAGGTCGTCCGACGGTATGACGCCGCCTCCGCCGGGCGTGCCGGTGCACGCCGACAGCACCGCCGCCGTGACGAGGAGGACGGATGCTGCCGCTGCCGTGCGCCGTCGGCTCGAGGGTCGCCGCGGCCGGTCGAGTCGCGTACCAGGCATCGGCCGACCTACGCGGTGATCGGAAGGGAGGCCGCTGCCGGGAGCTGTGCGTCGACCGTGACGTGGTCGAGGGCGATCGCGATCGCGCCGCGCGCCTCGGCCCACTCACCGAACGACGCCTCGATGATCTCGGGCAGGCCGTCGGCCGCGGGCAGCGCCGTGCGCTCGAGCGAGTGCCGCATCGGCGCCATCAGGATCTCCCCGGCCTGCCCGAGCTCGCCGCCGACCACGATGAGCTCCGGGTCGAACAGGTTGCACAGGCTCGCCGCCGCGATGCCGATGTGCCGGCCCGCGTCGGCGATGACCCGACGTGCCGCGCCGTCGCCGGCGTCGGCCGCCTGAAGGAGATCGCTGAGCCGGTGCATGCCCTCGCTCGGCGGGAACAGCGACAGGAGCGCGGGTCCGCCCGCATAGGTCTCGAGGCATCCGCGGTTGCTGCAACGGCAGATGGGCCCGTGCTCGTCGAGGGTGACGTGGCCGATCTGGCCGGCCTTGCCGTTGACGCCGCGGAACAGGTCGCCGTTCACGATCAGGCCCGCACTGATGGTGTGGCCGACCCGGATGAACACCGACGACGTGGCCGAGCGCCCGTTGCCTTCGCGGGCTTCGGCCAGGCCGCCGAGATTGGCCTCGCTGTCGACGTGGACGGGGCGTCCGATTCGCGCGGAGAGGCTGCCGGCGACGTCGACGCCCTCCCAGCCGCGCAGCAGTCCCGGCGTCGACACCATTCCGGTGCGAGGGTCGATCGGCGCGGGGAGTGCGAGGCCCACGCCCAGCAGGTCGGTCAGCGACCCGCCCAGCGACTCCATCATGTCGCCGAGGAGGAGGGCCAGGCGGTCGAGCTCGGAGTCGTGGCGGTGGTCGAGCGGGAGGGGCAGCGACGACTGGGTGACGATCGTGCGAGCGGTGTCGGCGATCGCCAGGTGCAGATGCCGGGAGCTGTAGTGCACACCGGCGACGAGCCCGAGCCGGCGGGCGAGGGACACGAGAGTCGCCCGGCGTCCGCTGCTCGTGGTGAAGGAGGTGTGCAGGAGGCCGGAGGCGGTCAGCTCCTTGACGATGTTCGAGACCGTCGCCGGCGAGAGCCCGGTGCTGCCGGCGAGCTCGATCTGCGTGAGACGCCCGTGGCGCTTGAGCGACTCGATGACCCGCGCGCGATTGGCCTCGCGAAGCGAGGTCTGCGAGCCCGGCGGGGCTTGACGGCGTGCCACAGCTCACACTGTACCCGACCCGCGATTCCCCAGATCCGGCCGGAATCGACCGGCCGCGGGCCCGGCTACCGGCGGCCGGCCCGGCTACCGGCGGTCGGCGGCGAGGCGGATGAGAACGATGTTGCCGGACTCGTCGACCTCGGCGACGCTGGGGTGCGCCTTCACGAACTCCGAGAAGCTCTTGTAGCCGAGCGCCTTCTCGCTGAACGACGGGTCGAGGCGCTTGACGAGGCTCTTCACGGCCGAGGCGTGCTGCCACTCCACGCCCTCCTTGTCGCTCTCCAGGCGCAGGGCGCGCTCGAGCAGCGACTCCGAGGGGTCTGCAGCGGCCCGCTTGGCACGCCTGCTGCCCGACGACGAGCGCGGCGGCGCGGCATCCTTCCGTCCTGCCGGCGGAGCCGCGACGCCCGGAAGGGCGTCGTACGAGTCGAACTGATCGCACGCCGCGGCCAGAGACTTGGCCGTCGACCCGGCGACGCCGACCCCGACCACGAAGCGGCCCAGTCGCCGGCAGCGCTGGGCGAGCGGGACGTAGTCGGAGTCGCCGGCCACGATCACGACGTGCGTGAGGTCGGGCAGCCGGAACATGTCTTCGACGGCGTCGACGGCGAGGCGGATGTCGGCGCCGTTCTTCGCGTAGGCGGCCGCGGGGAAGAGCTGCACGAGATCCACGGCACGGGCGACGAGCTGAGAACGGTACTCCGCATTGACCGGCGCCGACCAGTCCGCGTAGGCGCGCGTGAGCACGAGCGTTCCGAACGACGTCGCGTAGTCGATGATCGCCCCGACGTCGATCGTGGCGCTCGTGAGGCGCTCGGCGATCTCGGGGTCCGAGGCATCCGCCGCGATCTTCTGACGATCGCGGGAGTACGAGTTCTTGCCGTGCACGCGGTCGTACCACGACATCACGATGTTGTCGAAGTCGAGATACACCGCCACGCGGGGGCTCAGCAGGTCGGGCACGTCACTCCTCTCCGGGGTAGCGCACGCCGACGAGATCACGGATCTCGTCGAGCGTGGCCATGATCGCGACGGTCTCCTCGATCGGCAGGATGTCGGAATCCGTGCGGCCCTCGGCGAGATACCGCTCGGCCGCGAGCGCCTGGTACTGCATGCCGCGTCCCTCGATCTGCGACCGGAACTCCTCGCGGACGGTGCCGTCGGGACCGACGAGCCGGAACGAGGATGCCGTGTACCAGACGCGGTCGATATCGATGCGGGCGTCGGTGCCGATGATCGAGGCGGTGTTGGGGCCCACCCCGCGCGACGCCGACAGCGAGGTCGAGAGCGCGCCGGAGGCGTGCGCCATGATCGTGGCCACCTCGGTGTCGGAGCCGGCGTCGCCGATCCGCGCGGAGGCGACGATCGACAGCGGCTCGCCGAGGATGTCCCACGCGAACGACACGGGGTAGACCCCGAGGTCGAGGAGGGCGCCGCCACCCAGCTCGAGGGCATTGATGCGGTGGCCCGGGTCCGTCGGCAGGGCCTGCGTGTGGTCGGCCGTGAGCGCGCGGATCTCGCCCAGGGCGCCCGAGGCCACCAGCTCGCGGATGCGGATCATGTGCGGCAGGTACCGGGTCCACATCGCCTCCATGGCGAGGAGTCCCCGTTCGGCCGCCGCCTCGCGCACCGTCTCGGCCTCGGCGGCATTGAGGGTGAACGGCTTCTCGACGAGCACGTGCTTGCCCGCCTCCAGGGCCAGCAGCGCGTTCGAGGCGTGCGCGGGGTGAGGGGTGGCGATGTAGACGATGTCGACGTCCGGATCGGCGACGAGCTCCTCGTACGACCCGTGGGCGTTCGGGATGCCGAAGTCGGCGGCGAACGCCTCGGCGGTCTCGCGGCGGCGGGATCCCACGGCGGCGACGTCGAGGCCCGCGGTCCGCAGGTCACTGGTGAAGGCGCGGGCGATGCCGCCCGGTCCGAGGATCCCCCAGCGCGGGGAGCGGGACGAGGTCATGACACGAGGCTATCGGCGCAACGCCCATCGCGCCCCGAAGACTAGCGGAGGACGCTCTCCTCGAGCTGCGCCTGCGCGTCGCCCAGTGCGACCTGGTCGAGCGAGCCCGCGAGGTCGTCCACGATGTCGCGCGGGTCCTCGAGGCCGATCGACAGCCGCACCGTGGTCGGGCCGATGTGCGCCTCGGCGAGCTGGGCCGGGGACATGTGACTGTGCGTCATCGAGGCCGGGTGGGCGACGAGGCTGCGGGCATCTCCGATGTTGGCGACGAGCTTGACGACCCGCAGGCGCGAGATGAACTCCTCGACGAGGCGGAAGTCCGACTCCGGGTCGCCGGTCTGAGGCAGATCGAAGGCGAACACCGAGCTGGTTCCCCTGGGCAGGTACGTCGCGGCCTGAGCGTGCCACGGGCTCGACTCCAGTCCCGGGTGGTGCACGCGCGCGACAGCAGGATGCGTCTCGAGGAACCGGGCGACGGCCAGCGCGGTCGCCGTGTGGCGCTCCATCCGCAGGTCGAGCGTCTCGAGGCCCTGGAGCAGCTGGAACGCGTTGAAGGCCGAGAGTGACGGGCCGAGATCGTGCACGTACTTCGTCTTGACCAGCGCGATGTACGGGGAGCCGGTCTTGCCGAAGCGTTCGACCAGGCTGCCGTCGGGAACCCGCGGATACGTCTGGGTCAGCTGCGGCCACCGCTCCGGCTGCGTCGTGAAGTCGAAGGTGCCGAGATCGACGACCGCGCCGCCCAGCGACGTGCCGTGGCCGCCGAGGAACTTGGTGGCCGAGTGCACGACGATGTCGGCGCCGAAGTCCTTGGCGCGCTGCAGGTAGGGGGTCGCGACGGTGTTGTCGATGACGAGGGGAACCCCCGCGTCCTTGGCGACCGCGGCGACCGCGCCCAGATCGAGCACCTGCGCGATGGGGTTCGAGATGGACTCCGCGAAGAGCGCGCGCGTCGTGGGGCGCACCGCGGCCCGCCAGGCGCCGATGTCGTCCTGGTCGACGAAGGTCACCGCGATGCCCCAGTCCGCGAACGTGTCCTGAAGCAGGTCCACCGTGCCGCCGTACAGCTGGCGGGCGGCCACGATGTGCTCCCCCTGCTTGGCGAGGGCGAGCAGGGCGATTGCGACCGCCGCCTGACCGGACGCCACGCCGGCCGCGGCGATGCCGCCCTCGAGCTCGGCGATGCGGCGCTCGAAGACGAGCACGGTGGGATTCGCCGCGCGGCTGTAGATGTTGCCGTCCCGGCGGAGCGCGAAGAGGTCGCGGGCTTCGGCGAGCGAGCGGAACTCGAACCCGTTGGACTGGTGGATGCTCGGAATCGCCGTGTTCTCGGCGGTGCCGGAGTCGAACCCGGCCTGCACCTGCGCCGTCGCGAAGGAGCGACGGGCGGCGGGACTCTTCTCAGGCATGCTGACCATTGTCGAGCCGCACCGCGCCCGCCGTGCGCCGTGTGACGTACTGTTGCGAGCCCGCCCGCTTCAGGGCACGAGCGTGATCTTGCCGTCCACGCCGTCCTCGATCGCCCGATGCGCCTCTGCGGCGTCGGCGAAGGCGAACGACGGGCCGAGCTCGACCGAGAACCGGCCCGCGGCCATGAGCGCGATGGTCACCGGCACGGCTTCGGTGCGCCACGTCTGCTGCTGCGGCGTGAGCGGGGCGGGGGAGCCGCCCGAGAAGGCGCGGATGCCGAGGCCCGCGGCATCGCGCCCGCGCACGAGTGTGGCGATCCGCCCGCGGTCGGGGACGAGCTCGAGCGAGGTCTGCAGCGCCTCGTCGGTGCCCGCTGCGTCGATCGAGGCGGTGATGCCCTGCGGCGCCGCCTCGCGGACGCGGTCGGCGAGGCCGTCGCCGTACGTCACCGGGATGGCGCCGAGTTCGCGCACGCGGCCCGACCGGCGCTCGGACGACGTCGCCACGACGGTCGCCCCCCACAGCACGGCGAACTGGATGAGCGCCTGGCCCACGGCACCCGATCCGGCGTGCACCAGGAGGGAGTCGCCCGCGCCGACGCCGAGCGACCGGAGCGCCTGATAGGCCGTCCCCACCGGGATGCCGAGCGCCGCCCCTTCGGCCGCGCTCACCTGCGGGGGCCGCGGGAAGACGTGCGCGACCGGCACGACGACCTCGGTCGCATAGGCGCCTTTCGCGCCGGCGAAGACGACCGGGTCGCCGACGCGGAAGCCGTCGACGCCCTCACCGACCGCGGTGACCACTCCCGCGCCGTCGTTGCCAACCCGGCGCGGCTCGGTGATCGGGGCGGACACGCGAGCGCCGGAGCGCAGCTTCGCGTCGATCGGGTTGACGCCGGCCGCGGCGACGCGGATCGCGACCTCACCGGTGCCCGGGACGGGTTCCGGGAGAGAGATCTCGTGCAGGACCTCAGGGCCCCCGAACTCGTTGTACGCGATCGCAGTGGTCATGACGGGGGCAACTCCTGTCGTCGAGGCGGCTATTCCCGCGGGGGCTCCCGCAGCGACTTCTGGATCCGCTGCAGCGACACCGGCTCGGCGGTGCCGAGGGACTGCGCGAACAGGCTCACACGGTACTCCTCGAGCAGCCATCTCGCGTGCACCAGCGATGCCGGGGCGTCATCCGCGGGCGGGATGATCCCGCCCGCCTCGGCGAACAGCGCCGCAGCGCGCTCGAACTCGGTCATCCGCTGACGGTCGCGACCGGGATTGTCGCTGAGAGCGCGCACCCGGTCGAGGGCGGCCCGCAGATAGCGCGGGAGCTGTGCCAGCCGCGCGGTGCCGGTCCGGGCGGCGAAGCCGGGGAAGACGAGACCTGCCAGCTGTCCCTTGACGTCGTTCAGCGCGCCGAGGAGGGTCAGCGAGTTCGCGTCGCGCATGGCGCGCTCGACTTCGCGGGCGCCCGTCAGGATGCGGGCGGTCAGCGAGACCGTCTGGAACAGCTCGTCGACGACCACCGCCGAGAACGCCTCTCGCACGGCTTCGAAGCCCGCCCGGCTGCGCACGACGCCGTCCGGAGCCGTGCGTGCGATGACGGCGTCGGCCACCGCCACGCGGCAGTCCTCGATGAGGGCCTTCGCCGACGGGTACGGCGATGCCGCCAGCGCGAGCTTCTCCGCCGACGTCAGGTGCTCGAGCACGTACGCCGACGGGGATGCGACGGCCAGCAGCAGAAGACGGCGGACCCCCGCGGTCGTCGCCCGCGCCGCGGCTTCGGGAGTCGTCTCGATGCGCAGCGCGACCGAGGCGCCCTCGTCGACGATGGCGGGGTAGCCCCGCACGACGCCGCCGGCGACCTTCGTGTCGACGACCTCGGGCAGGTCGCCGAAGCTCCAGTCGGTGAGACCGGTGCGCTCGGCGAAGGCGGTGGTGTGCTGGTCGTCGGGCGAACGGGGAACGGGAGCGCCCGGGCGCGCCGGGTCGGCGGACGCCCCGGCGCGGTTCGCGTCGCCGCCCGCGCCCGCAGGCCGCAGCGGAGTGCCTCGGGCGGTGAGCGAGCGGGAGACGGATGCCCGGGCCCGGTCGGCGAGCCGGGCCTGCAGCGCGCCGAGATCACGGTCGGAGCCGACGGCGCGCCCGCGCTCGTCGACGGCGCGGAACGAGATCTGCAGGTGACCCGGAACCCGGTCCATCTCGAAATCCGCGACGCGCACCGGCTGGCTCGCGACGCGCTGGATGCGCGTGGCGAGCGCCTCCCGGAGGGCCAGCGGGGGCAGTCCCGCGTGGGCTTCGGGGCCCTGCCCGGCGAGGTCGGCGGCGAAGGTCGCGGCCCAGTCGGCGGCGGGCACCACGTGCCTGCGGATCGACTTCGGCAATGCCCGCAGGAGCGCCGTGATCAGCTCGTCGCGCATGCCGGGCACCTGCCAGTCGAAGCCGTCGGGACGCAGCTGCGCGAGGAGCGCCAGGGGCACGACGGCCGTGACGCCGTCGTCGGGGGCGCCGGGCTCGAAGCGGTAGGCCAGCGAGAGCACCTGGTCGCCCTGGGTCCAGCGCGCCGGGAAGTCGCGCTCGTCGCCGCGCGATGCCTCGTCGACGAGGTCGGCCTCCGTCATGTCGAGGAGTCGCGGCGTGCGGGACGAGGCATCCTTCCACCAGGTCTCGAAGGAGCGGGCGTCGAACACGTCGCGGGGGATCCGCGCGTCGTAGAACCGGTACACCGCCTCGTCGCCGACGAGGATGTCGCGGCGGCGCTCGCGCTCCTCGATCTTCTCGAGGCGGCGGCGCAGCTCGAGGTTGCGCCGCTCGAAGGCGGTGAGCCTCTTGTCGAGGTGGGACGTGTCCCACTCGCCCTCCACGAGCGCGTGCCGCAGGAACAGCTCGCGCGCGAAGGGCCGGTCGAACCGGGCGAGCTGCACGCGGCGCTTAGGGATGATCTCCAGCCCGAAGAGGGTGACTTTCTCGTAGGCGGATGCCGCGCCCGACGCCTTCGACCAGTGCGGCTCGCTCAGTGACCGTTTGGCGAGGTCGCCCGCGAGCGGCTCCGCCCATGCTGGGTCGATCGCGGCGACCGTGCGGGCGAACAGGCGGCTGGTCTCCACCACCTCGGCGGCCATGACCGCACTCGGGCGCCTCTTCTTCAGCCCGGAGCCGGGGAAGATCGCGAAGCGCGTGCCGCGCGAGCCGGCGTACTCGGCGGCGCCCGGCCGCCCCCCGCCTGCGGGGCGGCGGTCCTTCGGCGGGCTGACGGTGCGCTCATCGAGGATGCCGAGCTGCGACAGCAGCCCCGAGAGGATCGCCCTGTGGATCTCGTCGGGATCGGCGGTGCCTCCGCCGGCGTCTCCGGAGCGTGCGGAGGCGCGGGGGGCGTTGACGAGCGCGCTCAGCTGCCGATGCACGTCGGCCCACTCGCGGACGCGCACGTAGTTGAGGTGCTCGGCGCGGCACAGGCGCCGGAACGCGCTCGAGCCGAGCTCGGCCTGCTTCTCCTGCAGGTGGTTCCAGAGGTTGAGCAGACTGAGGAAGTCGCTCGACGGGTCGGTGAACCGCGCGTGCAGGCGGTCGGCCTCTTCGCGTCGCTCCTCGGGGCGCTCGCGCACATCCTGGATCGACAGGCCGGCGACGATCGCGAGCACGTCGCGCAGCACGCCGATGCGGCGGGCCTCGACGAGCATGCGTGCGAAGCGCGGGTCGATCGGCAGGCGGGAGATCTCGCGGCCGAGGTCGGTGAGGGTGGGACGGTCGCGCCCGGCCCCTGAGCCGGTCGGAGGGCGGACCGCGCCCAGCTCGATGAGCAGGTCGAGCGCGGCCTTCACGCCGCGGGAGTCCGGTGGGGTGAGGAACGGGAAGGACGAGATGTCGCCGAAGCCGAGCGACAGCATCTGCAGGATGACCGAGGCCAGGCTGGTCCGGAGGATCTCGGGCTCGGTGAACTCCGGCCGGGTGCCGAAGTCCTCCTCGGAATAGAGGCGGATCGCGATGCCGGGACTCGTGCGCCCGGCGCGGCCGGACCGCTGCTGCGCCGACGCCTGCGACACCGCCTCGATCGGCAGGCGCTGCACCTTGCTGCGGTTGCTGTACCGCGAGATGCGCGCGGTGCCGGTGTCGACGACGTAGCGGATGCCCGGCACGGTGAGGCTGGTCTCGGCGACGTTCGTGGCGAGGATCACGCGGCGACGGATGCCCGCGACCTGCGAGCGCTCGAACACCCGGTGCTGCTCCGCCGCCGACAGGCGGCCGTAGAGCGGCAGCACTTCGGTGGGTGCGGCATCCTTCGCGTACATGCCCCGGACGGCGTCGGCGGCGTCGCGGATCTCGGCCTCGCCGGGGAGGAACACCAGCACGTCACCTGGGGACTCGCGGTCGAGCTCTCGGAGCGCGGACATGATGCCGTCGACGTCGTCGGTCTCGTCTTCGCCCCTGGCCGGTCGGGCGGGCGGGCGGTACCGGATCTCGACGGGGTAGGTGCGCCCCGAGACCTCGATGATCGGAGCAGGCTGCGGTTCGGTCCCCGGGGTGCTCGGTCGTGTCGCGAAGTGCGCGGCGAAGCTCTCCGGGTCGATCGTCGCGCTGGTGATGATGACTTTCAGGTCGGGGCGCTTCGGCAGGATGCGGTGCAGGTAGCCGAGGAGGAAGTCGACGTTGAGAGAGCGCTCGTGCGCCTCGTCGACGATGATCGTGTCGTAGCGGCGCAGCAGCCGGTCGCGATGGATCTCATTGAGCAGGATGCCGTCGGTCATGAGCGCGATGCGCGTGTCGTCGGACACCTTGTCGGTGAAGCGCACCTTGTAGCCGACGGTCGACCCGAGCGGCACCTGCAGCTCTTCCGCGACGCGCTCGGCGATCGTCCGGGCCGCGATGCGGCGCGGCTGAGTGTGGGCGATGCGGGTGCGCCCCAGCTCGAGCGCGATCTTCGGCAGCTGCGTCGTCTTGCCCGAACCCGTGGCACCCGCGACGATCAAGACCTGGTGGTCGCGGATGGCGCGCGCGATCTCGTCGCGCGCGGCGCTGACGGGGAGTTCCGGCGGGTACGAGATGACGGGTTCGGGCACGGACATAGCCTTCGATCGTATCTCGTGCGCAACCTCGCCTGGCGCGCCTCCGTGGGGCGGGGAACCTCCGAAAACCCCAATGAACTTCCGGTTCACACGGCTCTCCGGGGAGGGTCGGAGACACCGGTGACAGTGACGAGTCAGCGCGCCGTGACGGAGGCGCCCTCAGGTCCTCAGCTGTGTGACCCGGAAGTTCAGTGGTGTCCGAGCGGGGGTGTGGGTGTGTGTGAATCGGAAGTTCAGTGGGGGCGCCGGGTGGGATCGCTCCTGGTGTGTGAACCGGAAGTTCAGTGGCCGTGCCCGGGCCGGGGCCTAGGCGTGTGAACTGGAAGTTCAGTGGGGGCGCCGGGTGGGATCGCTCCTGGTGTGTGAGCCGGAAGTTCAGTGGCCGTGCCGGGCCGGGGCTTCGGCGTGTGAACTGGAAGTTCAGTGGGGGCGCCGGGTGGGATCGCTCCTGGTGTGTGAGCCGGAAGTTCAGTGGCCGTGCCGGGCCGCGGCTTCGGCGTGTGAACTGGAAGTTCAGTGGGGGCGCCGGGGTGGGATCGCTCCTGGTGTGTGAACCGGAAGTTCATCGGCCTTTTGAGAGGTTGTCTGCGGGCGGCCCCAGGAAGACGCGCCCGTCGCCTCCTCCACAGCGCCCGAAACCGGCGGGTCGTCCCCGACCTTCGCCGAGCGGCCACGGCCCCGACCGCGGCCGCCCCTACGTTCGGTCCATGCATCCGTTCGAAGCGCTCGCCGAGCCCGTACGACGCAGGATCATCGAGATCCTCGCCAGCGGCGAGCACACGTCGGGCCAGCTTGCGGACGTCGTCGGGCCGGAGTTCCGGATCAGTCGAACGGCGGTGTCGAAACACCTGCGTCTGTTACGCGATGCGAAGTGCGTCGACGTGCGCGCGGAGGAGAACTGGCGGTGGTATCGCCTGAGCTCCGAAGGTCTCGAGGCGCTCGAGAGTGCGGTGGCCGACATCCGCCAGAGGTACGCCGGCGCGATCGGATGGGACGCCGACGCCGGCACCAAGCGGGATCCGCTTGCGCGAACACCCCGGTACCCGTCGGTTCCGTTCCGGGGCCCGGGCCGTGCTCCGCGACGCGGCCGGCGCGGACGACAGACGACGTTCGCACAGTGGGCGTCGCCCGACGACCTGCCTCCTCCCCGGCCGATCATCGACTGGGTGTACGAGTGGCACCGTGAGCACGACGAGATCGCCCTCGACGGGGATATCGAAGACGCTCAGGATGCGTGACGACGGCCCGTCCCGACCCCACGAGACCGTCCTAGGCTGGAGCCATGACAGTCCCCAGCGTGACCCTCAACGACGGCAGCTCCATCCCCCAGCTCGGCTACGGCGTCTTCAAGGTGCCGCCGGCCGACACGCAGCGGGCCGTCGCCGAAGCGCTCGAGGTGGGCTACCGCCACATCGACACGGCCGCCATCTACGGCAACGAGGAGGGCGTCGGGGCGGCGATCGCCGCGAGCGGCATCGCGCGCGACGAGCTGTACATCACGACCAAGCTGTGGAACGACCGCCACCACGACGAGGAGCCGCACGCCGCCATCCGCGAGAGCCTCGACAAGCTCCGCCTCGAGCGGGTCGACCTCTACCTGGTGCACTGGCCCACGCCCGCCAAGGACGACTACGTCCACGCGTGGGAGAAGATGATCGAGATACGCGACGCCGGACTCACCCGCAGCATCGGCGTATCGAACCACCTCGTGCCCCACCTCGAGAAGCTCGTGGCCGCGACCGGCGTGGTTCCCGCCGTCGACCAGATCGAGCTGCACCCCGCGTACCAGCAGCGCGAGGTCACCGACTGGGCGGCCGCCCACGACGTGAGGATCGAGTCGTGGGGACCCCTCGGACAGGGCAAGTACGACCTCTTCGACGCGCAGCCGGTGGCGGCCGCCGCGAAGGCGCACGGCAAGACGCCGGCACAGGCCGTGCTCCGCTGGCACCTGCAGAAGGGCTTCATCGTCTTCCCCAAGTCGGTGCGCCGCGAGCGCCTCGAGGAGAACCTCGACGTGTTCGACTTCGAGCTGACGGCCGACGAGATCGCGGCGATCGACGCCATGGACCCGGGCGACGGCTCGGGGAGGGTCAGCGCACACCCCGACGAGGTCAACTGACGTCCGAGGCGGCGCCGGTCGATCACTGACGTGACTGAGGAGCGGATGCCGTGAACCCCCGCCTCGCGGAAGCGACGAGCCCGTACCTGCGAGCCCACGCGGGCAACCCGGTCGCGTGGTTTCCGTGGGGCGAGGAGGCGTTCGCGGAGGCTCGGCGCCGCGACGTGCCGGTCATGGTCTCGATCGGCTACTCGACCTGCCATTGGTGCCACGTGATGGCCCGCGAGTCGTTCGAGGACGCGACGACGGCAGCCGATCTCGACGCCGGATTCGTGTCGATCAAGGTCGACCGCGAGGAGCACCCCGACGTCGACGCCGCCTACATGGCGGCCGCCGGGGCGTTCACCCAGAACCTCGGCTGGCCGCTCACCGTGTTCGTGACGCCCGAGGGCCGCCCGTTCTACGCCGGCACCTACTTCCCGCCCCAGCCACGCGGCGGCATGCCGGCCTTCCGCCAGGTGCTCGCGGCCGTGCGGGAGGCGTGGACCGAGCGCCGCGATCAGGTCGACGAGACGGCGGATGCCGTCGCCGGCGCGCTCGCCGAGGTGCGGGCGTCCTCGCCCACCGCCGGCGCCGCCGCCCCGACCCCGGAAGACCTCCTCGGCGCGGCGCGCGCGCTCGGCGCGCGCGAGGACCCCCGCTTCGGCGGGTTCGGCGACCCGGCCTCGCCGGCCCCGAAGTTCCCGATCGCCACGGCGCTCCGGTTCCTGCAGACCCGCCTCGTACGGCAGGGTGCGCCCGAGGCGGCCGCCGTGGCCGACCGCGCGCTCACCGCGATGGCGGCCTCACCGCTGCGCGATCCCGTGGAGGGCGGGTTCTTCCGCTACGCGACCCGTCCGGATTGGAGCGTCCCGCACTACGAGCGCATGCTGACCGACAACGCGCAGCTGCTGGACGTCGCGCTGGACGCCGCATCCCCTGACATCGCGGGAGGGATCGCGGCGTTCCTCATCGACGTCCTTCAGCAGCCCGGGGGTGGGTTCGGGGCGGCGCAGGACTCCGAGTCGTGGATCGACGGCGCCCGAAGCGAAGGCGGCTACTACGCGCGGGATGCCGCGGAGCGAGCCGGTCTCGAGCCGCCGGCCGTAGACGGCAAAGTGGTGACCGGCTGGAACGGCCTGGCGATCGGCGCCCTCGCCCGCGCCGGCGCGCGCCTCGGCGAGCCGCGCTGGGTCGAGGCCGCCCGGTGGTCGGCAGACGCCGTTCTCGAGGTCAACATCACGCCCGCGGGCCGTCTGCTGCGGGCCTCGCTCGACGAGATCCCGTCGCGCGCCCGCGCGACGCTCGCCGATCACGGGCAGCTGGCGAGCGGCCTGCTCGCGCTCGCCGCGGCCACCGGCGAGGCGGCCTACGCCGTGCGGGCACGCGAGATCGTGGACGCGTGCCTGGGTCCGGACGACGCCGTGCACGTGCCCGGTGGGGGCGACCCGATGCTGTCGCAGCAGGGGATCGCCGCACCCGACGCCGCCTCCGACGCCGACGAGCCGTCCGGTGCCGCCTCGATCGCGGAGGCCGCGACGGCACTGTGGGTGCTGGGCGCGGGGGAGCGCTACCGGGTGACCGCCGAGAGGCTGGTCTCGGCGCACGCGCGCGGTGCGCTCGGGCAGCCGCTCGCGTACGGTGCGCTGCTGCGCGTGGCGGCGGCGCTCGCGGGCGCACCGCGACAGGTGGTGGTCGTGACGGCGGATGCCGCGGCCGGTGTCGCGACGGCGGCCCGCAGCATCCGCGCCGATGTCGTGGCCATCGTCACCCCCGAGCAGGTCACCGCATGGACGGAGGCGGGATTCGAGCTCTTCTCCGGCAAGGAGCAGCGCGGCGGGCTGCCGACGGCCTACGACTGCCACGATTTCGCGTGCCGGCTGCCCGTCACCGATCCCGCCGACCTCGAAGGATGACGCGCGTCAGACCCAGCTGCTCAGCCACATGTGCAGGTGCCAGAAGTCGTAAGGCACGTCCATCGCCGAGATGATCGGGTACCAGAACGCCGAGAGGGCCAGTGCGACGACGACGAACACCAGCACGAGGCGCTGTCCGGTCAGTCTCCGGTGGGAGTCGGCGGAGGCGGCGCCTGCGATGTCTCGCAGTGCGAACGTCAGCGCCAGCAGCATGAAGGGCAGCATCAGCACGGTGTAGAACTGGAACACCGTGCGGTCGGGGAGGAACAGCCACGGCACGTAGGTGGCCGCGACGCCGGTCAGCACAAGCGCGTGGCGCCAGTCCCGGGCGACCACGAAGCGGTACGCGAGATACAGCACCGCGATCACCCCGGCGTACCAGATCAGAGGGTTCGGCATCGTCGAGATGACCTCGGAGCAGCCGTTGGGGGCGGTGCAGCCGTTCGTGCCGAACGGGTCCTGGTGGTAGTAGACGCCGGTCGGACGGATGAGCAGCGGCCACTGCCACGCCGGGCTGGCATAGGAGTGGCCCGACGTGATCCCGGATGCCGACCGGTACATCGCCGCGTGATAGATCCACAGGCTCTCCAGCGCGTTGCCTCCCGCATGCCGGTCGTACCCGCCGTCGGTGATGAGCCAGCCGGTCCACGAGGCGACGTACACGACGAGCGCCACGGGCACGAGCAGCACGAAGGTCGCCAGCGCCTGGCGCGCGGCATCCGTCGGCCAGAAGAGCACGCCCGCCCGGCGGCGGGCCAGCGCGTCGGTCACCACGAGGTAGATCCCGATGCCCGCGAGCACCCACGCGCCCGACCACTTGACGGCGCTCGCAGCCCCCAGCGCTGTGCCGGCGGCGACGATCCAGGGGCGGTTCCACAGCACGGGCCCCCACGAGGGAGGGGCGTCGCCGTCGTAGCGTGCGGCGACGGCCTGAGCGATCCGGGTCATCGTGCGCTCCCGGTCGCGGAGCACGAAGAGGAAGGCGAGCAGCACGAAGAACGTGAGCGACGTGTCGAGCAGCGCGACGCGGCTCATCGAGATCGCGAGGCCGTCGACCGCCATGAGGAGCCCCGCGACCACGGCGAAGGTGGTGGACCGCGTCAGGCGTTGGGCGATGAGCATCAGCAGCAGCACCGCGGCGGTGCCCAGCAGCGCGGTCGTTATGCGCCAGCCCCAGCCCGAGTCGGGGCCGAGCACGAGCATCCCGAGCGCGATGATCCACTTGCCGAGCGGCGGGTGCACCACGAAGGACGGATTCGTGGTGAAGACGCCGACATCGCCGGACAGGAAGCTCGCGTTGGCCTCGGCGGGCCAGGACGCCTCGTAGCCGAGGTGCAGAAGGGTCCACGCGTCCTTGACGTAGTACGTCTCGTCGAACTGGTTCATCAGGTCGTGCGCGGCAGCGAGGTTCCACAGGCGCAGCACGGCGGCGATGACGACGACGATCGCGGGCCCCAGCCAGGCGTACAGCCGGCGCGCGCGCGGGTCCTCGCTCAGGCGGCGCGCGAAGCGGTCGTACAGACTCGCACGTGCCGGGGGAACGAGCGGCGCGGCGGGCCGATCGGTCTCGAGCCACGGGGCGTCCGTCACCCGGCCAAGTCTAGGCTGAGGGCGTGATCATCCTCGCGGCGACCCCGATCGGCAATCTCGGGGACGCCTCCCGGCGGCTCGTCGAGGCCCTCGGCGAAGCGACGGTGATCGCCGCCGAGGACACCCGCACCACGCAGCGGCTGCTCTCGGCTCTGGGCATCGCGAACCGGCCGAGGCTGATCGCCCTCCACGACCACAACGAGAAGGAGCGTGCCCCGGAGCTCGTCGAGCTGGCACGCTCGCAGGACGTGCTGGTCTTGAGCGACGCGGGCATGCCCACCGTGAGCGACCCCGGTTACGGTCTCGTCGCGGCCGCCGCCGCGGCGGGCGTCGACGTGACGGCGATCCCGGGGCCGAGCGCGGTGGTCACCGCGCTGGCCGTGTCGGGTCTTCCGACCGACCGCTTCACGTTCGAGGGCTTCGTCCCGCGCAAGGCCGGTGAGCGTGCGACGGCACTCCGCGCCCTCGCGGCCGAACCGCGCACGATGGTCTTCTTCGAGGCGCCCTCGCGGGCCGGGGGCACCCTCGCCGATATGGCGGCGGCGTTCGGGAGCGACCGGCGCGCCGCGGTCTGCCGCGAGCTCACCAAGCTCCACGAGGAGGTCGCCCGCGGCCCGCTCGCCGACCTCGTCGCCTGGGCGGCCGAGGGCGTCCGGGGGGAGCTCGTCATCGTGGTCGAGGGGGCGGCTGCACGAGAGGTTCCCTTCGACGACGCGGTGGCGCAGGTGCTCCAGCTCGTCGCGGGAGGGAGCCGCCTGAAGGCGGCTGCTGCCGAGGTGTCCTCCCTCACCGGGCACTCCAGCCGCGAGCTGTACCAGGCGGCGCTCTCCGCCCGCGGGTGAACGCCGTCACAGCGCGGACGCCGCTGTCCGCGCTGACTAGACTCGTCGGGTGACTTCCGGCCCCTCGTCCTTCTACATCACGACGCCGATCTACTACCCGAGCGACGTGCCGCACATCGGCCACGGCTACACCACCGTGGCGGTCGACACCCTCGCGCGCTGGCACCGCCAGGCCGGCGACGACACGTGGATGCTCACCGGCACCGACGAGCACGGCCAGAAGATGATGCGCGCGGCATCGGCGAACGGCGTGACGCCGCAGGAGTGGGTCGACAAGCTCGTCACCGAGGCGTGGTTCCCGCTGCTCGAGACGCTCGACGTCGCCAACGACGACTTCATCCGCACGACGCAGCCCCGCCACGAGGAGCGCGTGCAGCAGTTCGTCCAGGCCATCTACGACCGCGGCTACATCTACGCCGGCGAGTACGAGGCGCTGTACTGCGTCGGCTGCGAGGAGTTCAAGCCCGAATCGGAGATCGTCGACGGCACCGGTGCCTTCGAGGGCCTGAAGGTCTGCGCAATCCACTCCAAGCCTCTCGAGCTCCTGCAGGAGAAGAACTACTTCTTCAAGCTGAGCGAGTTCCAGGACAAGCTGCTCGACCTGTATGCCAGCGTGCCCGACTTCGTGCGGCCGGAGTCCGCCCGCAACGAGGTCGTGTCGTTCGTGAAGAACGGCCTCAAAGACCTGTCGATCTCGCGCTCGGCCTTCGACTGGGGCATTCCGCTGCCCTGGGACGAGTCGCACGTCATCTACGTCTGGGTCGACGCGCTGCTCAACTACGCGACGGCGATCGGCTACGGCACGGACCCGGCCGAGTTCGCGCGCCGCTGGCCCGCGTACCACGTGGTCGGCAAAGACATCCTGCGCTTCCACGCCGTCATCTGGCCCGCGATGCTCATGGCGGCGGGCGTGGAGGTGCCGCGCGGGGTCTTCGCCCACGGGTGGCTGCTCGTCGGCGGCGAGAAGATGTCGAAGTCGAAGCTCACCGGCATCGCGCCGACCGAGATCACCGACGTCTTCGGCTCGGACGCGTACCGGTTCTACTTCCTGTCGGCGATCGCCTTCGGGCAGGACGGCTCGTTCTCGTGGGAGGATCTCTCCGCCCGCTACCAGGCCGAGCTGGCGAACGGGTTCGGCAACCTCGCCTCTCGCACGACGGCGATGGTCGAGCGCTACTTCGAGGGCGTCGTGCCGCCGGCCGGCGCGTACACCGACGGCGACCTGCACATCCAGAAGACGGTGGCGGATGCTGCCGCCCGCGCCGACGAAGCCATCGAGCGCTTCCGCATCGACGAGGCCATCACCTCCGTCTGGACGATCGTCGACGCGCTCAACCTCTACATCACCGAGAACGAGCCCTGGGCGCTGGCGAAGGACGACGCCCAGCGCGAGCGTCTGGGCACGGTGCTCTACACCGCCGCCGAAGGTCTGCGCGCGCTCGCCGTGCTGCTGTCGCCCGTGATGCCGGAGTCGACCGAGAAGCTCTGGATTGCCCTCGGCGCGGCTGAGACGATCGGCCGCCTGCAGGACCAGCCGATCCGCGAGGCCGGCGCCTGGGGCGTGCTGAGGCCCGGCACGTCGGTGAACGGTCTCGCCCCGCTCTTCCCGCGCGTCGAGCAGACGGCCTGATGGCAACACCCCCGGTGCCTTACCCCGAGGCTGGTTCCGACCCCTCGCAGTACGTCCGCACACGCGAGAAGGGCTCGCGCGACGTCTCGTATCCCGCGGCCCCCGAGCCGCTCGCCGTGCCCGTGTACGACAACCACGCCCATCTCGAGATCGAGGACGGCGTCGGCCTGTCGCTCGACGAGCAGCTCGACCGCGCGGGCGAGGTCGGCGTGGTCGGCGTCGTGCAGGCCGGCGGCGACATCGAGTCGAGCCGATGGTCGGCATGGGCCGCAGCATCCCACCCCCGCGTCCTCGCGGCGGTCGCCATCCACCCGAACGAGGCGCCGGCGTACGCCGCGGCGGGCCGTCTCGACGAGGCCATCGGGGTCATCGACGAGCTCGCCGCGCAGCCGCGCGTGCGCGCGATCGGCGAGACGGGCCTGGACTTCTTCCGCACCGATGACGACGGCCGGCCGGCCCAGTTCGAGAGCTTCGAGGCGCACATCGCGCTCGCAAAGAAGCACGGCATCGCGATGCAGATCCACGATCGGGACGCGCACGACTCCGTGCTCGAGACGCTCGAGCGCGTAGGTGCTCCCGAGCGCACGGTGTTCCACTGCTTCTCGGGTGACGCCGACATGGCCCGCATCGCGGGGGAGCGCGGCTACTGGCTCTCTTTCGCCGGCAACATCACGTTCAAGAACGCGCAGAACCTCCGCGATGCGCTGGCGGTGATCCCGCGGGAGCGAATCCTCGTGGAGACGGATGCCCCGTTCCTGACTCCGACGCCCCATCGCGGGAGGCCGAACGCGCCGTACCTGATCCCGGTCACCGTGCGCTTCATGTCCGAGGAGCTCGGACTCGGCATCGACGAGCTGTGCGCGCAGATCGCCGCCAACACCGTCGAGGTCTACGGCGCCTTCGAGGACTGACGCGCGGCGGACCGGCGGCGGGCGCCCGCTCAGTCGATGAGCGGCAGGCCGCCCTCGCCCGGCTCGGCGACGTCGTCCTCCGACCCTGACTCCCGCACCGGCTTGGCGGCGGCGATGTGCGAGATGGAGCGCCACACCAGTGCCAGCGTCAGGGCCGACCCGGCGAAGGCGAACCACCACGGTGCGGTGAGCCCGTACAGCTGGGCGAGCACGCCGCCGATGAACTGACCGATGACCAGGCCGCCGAACACGCCGACCATGTTCACGGAGGCGATGCGGCCCTGCAGCTCCATCGGCACGAGTCGCTGGCGCACGGTGGTCGAGATGGTGCCCCAGACGAAGGCGTACAGCCCGAAGCCGAACATGATGACGAACGCGACGACCGGAGAGGTCGTCAGGGCGAACGAGAGGTGCATGACCACCTCCAGCGACAGGCAGACGCGCATGAGCGTCGCGAACGAGACGTGCTTCTCGAGCCATCCGAAGGTGAAGATCGCGATCATGCCGCCGATCGCCGACGCCGTCGTCAGCGCGCCGTAGCCGACGGGACCCATGCCGAGGTGCTCGGTGGCGTAGAGCACGAGCACTCCCCACGGAGCCGCCCAGGTGACGTTGAAGACCAGGATGATGACAACGAGCGTCCGGACCGGCGCGTTGTGACGCAGCCAGCGCAGGCCCTCGCGGATCGCGTGCACCTTGGTTCCGGGGGAGGCAGGATGCTGGGGCACCGGCGTTCGCGCGATGCGCGAGATGAGGAGCACGGCCAGCGACACGCACAGGACCTGCAGCAGGAACGGCCAGAACGAGCCCAGTGCGAACAGGAATGCGCCGAGCGGCGGGCCGGCGAGCTGGTTGGCGACGAGGTAGCCCGCCTGCATGCGGGCGTTGCCGATGCCGAGGTCCGCCGGCTTCACGAGCATCGGCAGCAGCGTGCTGCCCGCGGAATCGGCGAAGACCTCGGCGGTGCCGTACAGGAAGGAGGTGGCCAGCACGAGCCAGACGTTCCCCTGCCCTGTGACGAGGAAGCCGACAAGCACGAGCACGACGACCGCCCGGATGCCGTTGGCGAGCATCACCAGCCGGCGGCGGTCGTGGTGATCGGCGACGGCCCCGGCGAGGAGCCCGAACATCAGCCACGGCAGGAACTGCATCATGGCCCCGGCCGCGACGAGGATGGCTGACGAGGTGAGCGAGGCGATGAGCAGCGGGGCGGCCGCGAGCGCGATGCCGTCGCCGAGATTGCTGGTCCACGACGAGGCGAGCAGCCAGCGGAAATCCGTGCCCAGGCGACGTGGCGCGATCAAGTCGCCGAGAGAGGGCATCCCGTCATCCTACGAGCGCGCGGTGGTGGCCGCTCAGCGCGTCGCGGCCGCTCCCCGGCGCAGGAAGAGCGTCTCGGTCTGCTCGATGTCCATGCCCTTCGTCTCGGGCACGCGCCACGCCACGTAGACGAACGACAGGGCGGCGAACAGGGCGTACATGCCGTACGTGAGGGGCAGCGACCACGACGACATCGCCGGGAACGAGATCGTGATGAGGAAGTTGGCGACCCACTGGGCGCCGGCGGCGACGCCCAGCGCCTTGCCGCGGATGCGGCTCGGGAAGATCTCGCCCAGCAGCACCCAGACCAGCGGCCCCCACGACGCACCGAACCCCACGACGAACACATTCGCGGCGATGAGGGCGATCGGGCCCCACGGCGCCGGCAGCACGACCGCGCCCTCGGCATCCGTCTCCGAGAACAGGAACGAGATCGCCATGAGCCCGAGCGACAGGGTCATCATGACCGAGCCGGTGAGCAGGATCGGCTTCCGGCCGACGCGGTCCACGAGGAAGATCGCGATGAGGGTCACGAGCACGTTCGTGATCGAGGTGACCACGCTGATGGTGAACGAGTCGCTCTCGTCGAAGCCGACCGACTGCCACAGGCTCGTCGAGTAGTAGAAGATCACGTTGATGCCGACGAACTGCTGGAACACCGACAGGATGATGCCGACCCAGACGATCCGCTGCAGCCCGAGCACCGGCCCCCGGAGCGAGACGCCGGCGTTCTTGCGGTCGGTCTCGATCGCCTTCTGCAGCTCGCGGATCGTCTGATCGAGGTCGGCCGGGGGGATGAGCCGGGCGAAGATCGCCCGCGCTTCCTCGGCGCGGCCCTGGGAGAGGAGATAGCGGGGCGACTCGGGAACGGTGAACGACAGGATGCCGTAGACCGCCGAGGGGATCACGCCGACGAGGAACATCCATCGCCATGCCTCGAGACCGAACCACAGCACATCGTCGGCGCTGCCTGCCGCGCCTGCCAGCAGCGCGTCGGACAGGAGCGCCGCGAAGATGCCGATGGTGATCGCGAGCTGCTGCAGCGACGCCAGGCCGCCCCGGATCTGGCGAGGCGCGATCTCGGCGATGTAGGCGGGCGCAACGACCGACGCGATGCCGATGCCCAGGCCGCCGATGACCCGCCAGAGCGCCAGGTCCCACGCAGAGAAGGCGAGGCCCGCCCCGATGGAGCTGGCGAAGAACATGATGGCGCCGATGAACATGACGCGCAGCCGCCCCCACCGGTCCGACAGGTTGCCGGCGATGATCGCGCCGACCGCGCACCCGAGGAGGGCGATCGCGACGACGAATCCCGTGATGACGTCATTCAGGGCGAAATCCTTCGAGATCGACTCGACCGCGCCGTTGATGACGGACGAGTCGAAACCGAAGAGGAAGCCTCCCACGGCTGCGGCGACCGACAGGCCGATCGCCCGCCGCCCGTACGGACTGCGGAGGGAGAACGCATCTGCGGGGATGGATCCGGTCGAGCTCATGCCGTCACGCTAGCCGCCGCCCTGCGGCAGCGGCAGGGGGGCGCGCGGGCAGGCGGCTGTACCGCCGGTCGGTACAGTGGGGCGCATGCCCGTGACACTCCTCGGTGCGGCCGAGATCCGCGCGCTCGCCGCCGACCTGGACGTGACGCCGACCAAGAAGCTCGGGCAGAACTTCGTGGTCGACGCGAACACCGTGCGCAAGATCGTGCACGTCGCCGAGGTGACTGCGGGCGACCGGGTCGTGGAGGTCGGGCCCGGGCTCGGTTCGCTCACCCTGGCGATCCTCGAAGCGGGGGCGTCCGTCACCGCCGTCGAGATCGATCATCGCCTCGCCGAGCGCCTTCCCGCCACCGCGACCGCGCACGGCGTCGCAGACGGCGCTCTCACCGTCGTGGACGCCGACGCCCTCCGGGTCACCGAGCTGCCCGGCGACCCGGCGGTGCTGGTGGCCAACCTGCCGTACAACGTCAGCGTGCCCGTGCTGCTGCACTTCCTGGAGCACTTCCCGGCGCTCGAGCGCGGGGTGGTGATGGTGCAGGCCGAGGTGGGCGAGCGGCTGGCGGCGCCACCGGGATCCAAGGTGTACGGAGCCCCCAGCGTCAAGGCGGCCTGGTACGGCCCGTGGCGACTGGCCGGCACCGTCTCCCGCCAGGTGTTCTGGCCGGTGCCGAACGTCGACAGCGTGCTCGTGGGCTTCCACCGGGCCGCCCGGCCCCGCGGCGACGAGGCGCTCCGGGTGCGGACGTTCACGATCGTCGACGCCGCCTTCCAGCAGCGGCGCAAGATGCTCCGGCAGGCGCTGTCGCAGGTTCTCGGCGGATCGTCGGCCGCGGCATCCGCTGTTCTCGAGAGTGCCGGAGTGGCCCCCACGGCCCGTGGCGAGGACCTCTCGATCGACGACTACGTGCGCATCGCCGAGGCATCGGGAAGGACCTTCCAAAGCTGAAATTCAGCGGATGTTCACCGCGTCGTCGGGATCCTCTCGAAACATACCGGTAACATTCCGAGGGTCCGTCGTCCGGTTCCACCGGCAGATCGCCACCCGACGGGCGCGGAGTGACCCGACATGCGCACCGCCGAATACCCGGCCCCCGAACGCATCCTGCTGCACCTGAGCGACACGCACCTGCGCGCCGCCACGACCCAGCGCCTCTTCGACACCGTCGACGGGGCCGCCCACCTGGCCGAGGCCATCGGCGCCATCGAGGCCAGCGGCATCCGCCCCGACGCGGTCGTCTTCACCGGCGACCTGGTCGACCTCGGCGAGCCGGCCGCGTACACCGAGCTGCGCGCCATGGTCGAGCCGTTCGCCGAGCGCCTGGGCGCGAAGGTGCTGTGGGTGATGGGCAACCACGACGAGCGAGGAGCGTTCCGCGCCGGTCTGCTGGACGAGGCCGCGGATCTCCGCCCCGTGGACCGTGTCGACGAGCTCGACGGGCTGCGCGTCATCACTCTCGACACCAGCGTGCCCGGCCACCACCACGGCGAGGTGCGCGACGAGCAGCTCGCCTGGCTCGCGGACGTGCTGGCCACTCCGGCCCCGCTCGGCACGATCCTGGCCATGCACCACCCGCCGGTGCCGAGCGTGCTGCCGCTCGCAGCCAGCGTCGAGCTTCGCGATCAGAGCCGCCTGGCGGCGGTGCTGCGCGGCACCGACGTCCGCGCGATCGTCGCCGGCCACCTCCACTACTCGACCTTCGCGACGTTCGCAGGAATCCCGGTGTCGGTCGCGTCGTCGACCTGCTACGCCCAGGATCTCACGGTCCCCGTCGGCGGCACGCGCCCTCAGGACGGCGCGCAGGCCTTCAACATCGTCCACGTGTACGACGACACCGTCGTGCACTCGGTCGTGCCGGTGGCCGCGCCACGGACGCTCGAGCACATCGACGCTGAGGAGGCGGCCCGCCGCCTGCGGTCGGCGGGCGTGGCCCCCTTCATCGCCGCGCGGAGGGATGCGCCGACCGAGCCGATTCCCGTGCTGCGCTGAGCTCATCGCGCTCCCACGGCGCGCGCACGGGGAACATGCGCTCCAGCGCGTCGCGGATCGCGCGCACGCGGATCTCCTCCGGCACCTCCACCTCGCCGCCGTCGTTGAGGCAGAACATGTCGGCGTCGGCGCGCTCGGAGAGCCGCTCCATGCGGCGCAGCCCCGAGGCGACCGTCGTCTGCACGTAACGCACCCGCGGGGCGCGCGTCGCGATGGCACGCCCGGTGAGCAGCGCGTAGTAGTGGTACAGGCTGTTCGTCACCGAGATGTCGGTGGCAGAGCGGAAGCGCGAGGCCGCGGTCCTGGCGAAGTCCTCGGGGAAGGCTCCCTCGAGCTCCGCCATGACACTCCGGCGCAGCGGCGCCGCGCAGTGCTCGAGGTCGCGGACGATGGTACGGCCGAACCGCTCCTTCAGCAGGGCGCGGTTGACGCGCAGGCCGTTGTCGTGGCCGCTGCGGTGCGGGGCCGGCTCGCCGGCGCCGATGCGCACCTCGCACTCGACGAACTTCGTGACGCCGCCGGGCGTGAAGAACATCTCCGGCGCGACGGGGCGGCCGAAGAACATGTCGTCGTTGGAGTAGAGGAAGTGCTCGGCCAGCCCGGGGATGCGGTGGAGCTGAGCTTCGACGGCGTGGGAGTTGTGCGTGGGCAGCACCGAGGGGTCGGCGAAGAACTCGTCGCTGCGCACGACCGTGACCTTCGGGTGGTCGAGCAGCCACGCGGGGGCGGGGGAGTCGGTGGCGATGAAGATCCGCCGCACCCAGGGGGCGTACATGTGGACGCTGCGCAGCGCGTACCGCAGCTCGTCGACGTGGCGGTAGCGTGCCGGGCCGTCGTCGCCCTCGCCGACGACGTACTCGGCCATCTGCGCGGCGCGCTGCCGGCGGAACTCGCTCGACGACCCGTCGACCCACGAGAAGACGATGTCGATGTCGTCCACGACCTCGAGCGGATGCGGATCGAACATGCCGGCGATCGTCCGCCACGTGCGCCCGTGGCGCTCCACGGTCGTGTACGAGATGTCGTCGGCCGCGGTGCGACGGCGCGTCAGCGCGTTGTCGCGCGGCGCTTCGACGGTCTCCTCCCCGAAGCGCCAGAACTCGACGTGCACGCCCCAGGGCGCGCCGTAGCGGAGACCGCCCGACCGGGTGAGCCGGGGGCGGTACACGCGCAGGACGGCGGGGCCATCGGCCACCGCCGGCGCATCCCACGCCAGCGTCGGCGCCCAGCCCTTCGCCTTCACGTACAGGGGGTGCCGGCTGCACGCGGCGGCGAGCGCCTCCTGGGCGGCGACGCGCTGGCGCAGGTCGACCACGAGGGCGGGGACCGCGAGGTCATGACGGATGAGGAGGGTCTCGACGCCCGCCTCCTCGAGCACGGCCGCGATCAGGAGAAGGTCGGCCTCGCGAGCCTCGTGGGGCGCGAGGTCGTCGTGGAGGAGATGAAGGATGCCGCGGTCCACGACCACGTCGGCACGCTCCATGAGCGCGGTCGATGGATCGGTGGCACGGGGCAGCGCAGACAGCACGGTCATGCGGTCCTCCTTCTCGGTCAGGGCGGCGCGGTCCGATGGGCGGGCTCACGCCTGGTGCCGCCACCATAAGGAGAGTCCGTTACGAAGAGGTTTCGGAGGGAGGGCCTTGACACAGGGGCCGCCGGTGTGCCCTTCCGCAACCCCCTGCGCGGGGTCGCCGACGTCGCTAGCCTGGACCGGTGACCGAAGACGCGCGCTACCTGTCCCGTGGAGGAGACCTCCACCGTCCCTACACCGCCGCCGCCGACCGCTACATCGGTTCTTCGTATCGCCGTGTCGGCACGTCCGGACTCACCCTCCCGCCCGTGTCGCTCGGGCTGTGGTGGAACTTCGGCGACAACATCCCGTTCGATGATCAGCGTGCACTGCTGCGTCACGCGTTCGACCGCGGCATCACGCACTTCGACCTGGCGAACAACTACGGCCCGCCCTACGGCACGGCGGAGACGAACTTCGGCCGCATGATGCGCGAGGATCTCGCCCCCTACCGCGACGAACTCATCATCTCGTCCAAGGCCGGCTACGACATGTGGCACGGTCCGTACGGCGACGGCGGGTCGCGCAAGTACATCCTCGCGAGCGCCGAGCAGTCGCTGAAGCGCATGAGCATCGACTACGTCGACATCTTCTACTCGCATCGCGTCGATCCCGACGTCCCGATCGAGGAGACAGTGGGTGCCCTCGACACGCTGGTGCGGCAGGGCAAGGCCCTCTACGTCGGGATCTCGTCGTACAGCGCGGAGCGCACCGCGGTCGCGGCATCCGTCGCCCGTTCGCTCGGCACGCCGCTGGTGATCCACCAGCCCTCGTACTCGATCCTCAATCGCTGGGTCGAGGACGGACTGACGGGCGTGCTGAAGCAGGAGGGCATGGGGGCGATCGCCTTCACGCCGCTCGCCCAGGGCCTCCTCACCGACAAGTACCTGGACGGCGGCGACGCCGACCGTGCCCAGCAGCGCGCCTCACTGCCCAGCGGTCCTCTCAGCGACAAAGGGCTCTCGACCCTGCGATCGCTGGACGTGATCGCGAAGGAGCGCGGGCAGACGCTCGCGCAGATGGCCATCCAGTGGGTGCTGCGCGACCCCGTGGTCGCGTCCGCCCTCATCGGTGCGTCGCGACCCGCGCAGCTCGATGAGAACCTCGAGGCGCTCGACGGCCCGGCCTTCACGGTGGAGGAGGAGGAGCGCCTCGACGCGCTCTCGGACGGCATGGACGTGGATCTCTGGGCGGAATCGGCGAACCGGTGAGCCAGGCCATGGCCGCCGAGGGCGTCCGCGTGCGGGCCCCCGGCAAGCTCAACCTCTTCTTCGAGGTCGGTGGCGTGCAGGACGACGGCTACCACGAGGTCGCGTCGGCGTATCAGGCGGTGTCGCTGTACGAGGATGTGTGGGCTTCGCCCTCCGACGACTTCACCGTGGCCGTCTCGGGCACCGTCGACGTGTCGGGCGTGCCCGCCGATGACCGCAACCTCGCCGTGCGCGCGGCGCGGCTCGTGGCGCAGCACATCGGGCACAAGGGCGGTGTGCACCTCGACATCGTCAAGCACGTGCCCGTGGCCGGCGGCATGGGCGGGGGATCAGCGGATGCCGCGGCCGCCCTCGTCGCCTGCGACACGTTGTGGGGAGCCGAGCTCGGCACCGCCGAGCTGCACAAGCTGGCCGCGCGGCTGGGTGCGGACGTGCCGTTCGCCCTCATGGGCGGGACGGCGGTGGGGACCGGTCGCGGCGACCAGCTGAGCCCCGCCCTCGCGAAGGGACGGTTCGACTGGGTGGTGGTGCCGTCCGATGCCGGACTGTCGACACCCGAGGTGTACACGCACCTCGACGAGCTCCGGGCGCGACCCGACATCAGGGCCGGCGTGCGCGTGCCCGCGGTCGCCCCCGCGGTTCTGCAGGCGCTGCGCGCAGGCGATCCCATCGCTCTCGCCGAACACACTCGCAACGACCTGCAGGTCGCCGCCCTGTCGCTGAGGCCGCAGCTGCGCGAGGCGCTGGAGCTCGGCGAGGAATCCGGCGCTCTCGCGGGCCTGGTGTCGGGGTCGGGTCCTACGCTGGCCTTCCTGGCCGTCGACCCCGAGTCGGCGCTCGAACTGCAGATCACGCTGTCGGCGGCAGGCTACGAAGCGCTCCACGTGCACGGGCCCGTCGCGGGCGCCCGTGTCATGACCTAGCGCGTGCCCCATCCCATCCGAGCCCGCCCTCGAGGCCCGGGAAAGGAAGAACGCATGACGACGATCGATTCCTCGCGGACCGCTGATGAGACGGACCGCGCCGCCTTCCGTGCGGGTCCCGTCGACGAGCAGTCGCGTGCCCGGCTCGCCGTGAACGGCCTCGACTACCGGCGTGTGGCGACGGACGGCGACGACTATGCGGGCTGGCTGCAGTCCGTGGCGCGCGGCTTCCAGGACGGGGAGCGCACCGACGAGCAGGTCGCCGCCTCCCGGGAGCGCAGCGGCTACCGCCGGCTCACGGGCGTCTACGACGCCGCCGGGCCGGTGGCCGACGCGCCTGTCGCGACGATCGCCTCCTGGCTGAGCGAGCTCACGGTGCCGGGAGGCGCCGCGGTCCCCTCGTGTGCGATCTCGGCCGTCACCGTGGCGCCCACGCACCGTCGCCGGGGCGTCGCCCGGGCCATGCTCGAGGGCGAGCTGCGCGCGGCTCACGCCGCGGGAGTCCCGGTCGCGATGCTCACCGTGAGCGAGTCGCCGCTGTACGGGCGCTACGGGTTCGCCTCCGCGGCCGCCGGAGCGTCGTGGGAGATCGAGACCAGGCGCGCCGCCTGGATCGGTCCCCGCGCGGAAGGGCGCCTCGACTTCGTGCCGCGCGAGCGGGTGCGGGAGCTGCTGCCCGTCCTCCACGAGCGTGTGCGGCACCGCCGGGCCGGGGAGATCACGGTGCCGGGAGGCCACTGGGACGGCTTCGCCGGAACCAACCCGACGGCCGAGAAGGCTACCGACAGACGCGCCGTCCAGTACTCCGACGCCCGCGGAGAGGTGCGTGGCGCGGCGGTGTACACGGTGCGCGAGAGACATAACGACTTCACCAAGGGCACCGTCACCGTCCACTATCTCGTCGCTGAGACCGACGACGCGTACGCGGGGCTGTGGCGGTTCCTCCTCGAGCTGGATCTCGTGGCGGAGGTGCACGCGTCCGAGCTGTCGGTGGACGAGCCGCTCCTGTGGATGATCGCCGACCAGCGGGCGGCCAAGGTGACCGTCCGCGACCACCAGTACGTACGCATCCTCGACGTGGTGGCAGCGCTCGAGAGCCGCCGCTTCGGAGCGGCGGGCCGACTCGTGCTCGACGTGTCCGATCCCCTGGAGCTCACCGGCGGACGCTACCTCCTCGAGGTGGACGACTCGGGGGCCGGTCGAGTGCGCGTCCTCGGCGACGGCGAGACCGTCAGCGCGGTGACCCTCGCCCTCGGAATCACCGAGCTGTCGGCGACCTACCTCGGCGGCGTAGCGCTGGAGACCCTGGCCGCGGCGGGGCGCGTGACCGTCGACGAGCCGTCATCGGGGGCCGCCGTCTCCGTCGACCGCTTCGACGCGGTCGCCACGGCGACGCGTGTGCTGTCGTGGCACACCGCCCCGCGCCTCAGCATCTGGTACTGACTCTCGCCCCTTCGATTTGCGTCGATGTCAAAGATATGATTGTGTCTTTGACACATTGACCAAGATTCGTCTTGTAGCGAAGGTGCCCTCGGCGAGCCCGACTTCGCTACGAGCGAGCGTTGAGAGCAGGAGAGCTCGATGAGAGTACTGAAACTGGGAACCGTCGCCAGCGCCATCGCCGTGGCGGCGGCACTCGTCTTCTCGGCCGGCGGGGCGTACGCCGCGCCGAAGAACGACAAGCCGGGGTACGACGACCTCACGGCCGAGCAGAAGCAGGGCATCGCAGCATGGGAGGCCCCGCAGGCGCCCGCGACGGTCGGCGCGACCACGGGCCCGGCGAAGGGATCCGCCGCGCCGGCGGCGAAGACGGCGGACTCCTCCGTCACCCTCGCGGCGACATCGTGGTCATCACGCACGAGCCTGTACCGGGGCTCGTGGGTGATGTGGGCCAACGAGCACGTGGACTTCGGCTCGAACACCACGCAGGTGACCTGGAGCTCGGGCTACCAGGACTGCGGCTGGGTGTTCCCGAACAACGTCACCAAGCTCGGCACGTCGCGGATCGCCAACGGCGGCTGGTACCACAAGTGGCGCGGTGGCTATCGCGTGGGCGCGGGCGTTCCTACGCCGTGGGGCAACGTCAACGTCTACAGCATGACGTCATACGCCACGACTCAGGTGATGCGCGGCAATGGCTGGACGGCTTCGTGGAACAACTGACGAAGACCGTCAGCGGCGGGCTCCGTGTCCACGGGCTCGGCAAGGCATCTCGCGGCCTCGTCATCCTCGACGACGTCTCGCTGGAGCTCCCGTGGGGCAGCTTCTACATGCTGCTCGGCGAGAACGGAGCGGGGAAGACCACCCTGTTCCGTTGTCTTCTCGGACTGACCAGGCATACGGGCCTCGTCGAGGTCGCCGGTGCGGGTGGTTCTGCCACCCGCACCGGGTTCGCCGCCGTACTCGATCAAGGCAGCCTCTACCGGGGCTGGAGCGTGCGGGCCAACATCGATTACCAGCTGAACGACTCCGCCGGCCACCGGCATCCGGAAGTGAGAGCCATGGTGCCAGACCGGATGCTGGGCGTGAGAGCGGGCAGGCTCTCGACAGGTCAGCGCAAGCTCGTGATGCTCGCGGCGGCGCTGGCGAGCGACGCCCGGGTGCTGCTGCTGGACGAGTTCTCCAACGGGCTCGACCAGCAGCACCGTGCGCTGATGCGCCAGCGGCTCGTGCACGCCACGCGGGACGGCGGGCGGATCATCGTCGCGACGGGTCACGACCTCGAGACGTTCGAAGGGCTGCCGACGTCTGTGGGCGGACTCGTGGACGGACGCCTCAGGGAGCTGGACGCCGTGTACGCCAGGACGGGGAGTTTGAGGGAGACGTATGCCGTATCTGTGGGCTGAGACGGTGCGCGAGTGGCGCTGGGTGGCGAGCTCGCGACTCCTGCTGCTGCTGGTAGGGATCGCACTGGTCTTCGCAGGCGGGAGCGCGGCCGCCGACGCGATGAACGCCGGTTCGGCGGCAGAGCAGTTCGCGAACACCGCCTCGACGTATGAGGCGAACGGTCAATCCGTCGGTGAAGCGCTGGCGGCGCCCGTGCACGTCACGCCGGGCGCCGGCGGGCAGTCGAACATCGACAACCCGGTGCGGTACGACTACGAGGCGTACGTGGCCGCTGCGGCGGCGATGAGCCCGACCGGTGCGTCCCTCACGGCTCTCAGCGCGGCCGCGTTCATCCTGGTGCCGGTGCTGGCGTACATCCTCGGTGTCTATGTCGCCACGCACGATCTGCGCAGCGGTGCGATCATCGTCCGCTGGCCGGCGACGCACCGGGCGGCCGGCATCGTCGTCGGCAAGATGCTGTCTCTTGCCGCGATGGTTGCCGTGGTCGTCGTCGTCGTCGCTGCGACTGCGGCGGTCGTGGGCATCGCGGCTCCGCTGTGGCGGCCGGCCCTCGGCGGATTCGAAGCTGCCGTGGAGGCGGCGCCACAGCCAGAGTGGTGGACCGTCGCGCTGCTGTCGTCGGTCCTGATCCTCGTCGGCGCGGCGTTCGCCGCGGTGGGCCTGCTGGTCGCGAGCATCACGCGTGAGCGCCCGTTCACGATCCTGCTGTTCGCGGTGCCCTACTTCCTCCTTCCGCTTCTCGGCGTCGCGGACCCGCGCAATCTCGTCCCCGCGGCGGGACAGCCGTGGTACCTGTTCGTCGGAGGCTTTCAACCTCAGGTGGTCGGGCCGTTGAGCGTTACCACCGCGGTCACGACACTGATCGTCGCGTGTGTCGTCGCCACGATCGGCGCCGGGATCCTCTGGCAGGTGCGCGACAAGACCCCACGAGCGACCTAGGGCCGGCCTGTCCGACAGAGGCGCAGGCTGGTTCGCTGGACCAGCGAACTGTCCATGGGTAGATGAAATGGTGTCCGCTATTCAGTGGCAGGCACTGAAGACCCACTGAAATTGCGTCCAGGTTAGGCGTTGTCTGTCTGACAACGCCAGTTGCAAAAAGAGGTGTATATGAGATCGAGATTGAAAGAGAAGGTTGTGGCTGTGGCGCTAGGGCTCATCCTCGCAGCGGGCGCCGTCGCGGTACCCAGCGTGGCGGCATCCGCGTACACCTTGACGGGGTGCTCGTGGGGGCCATATGGCAGCAACGTCACCTGGCTCAATCACTCACCGAGCGGTGACTACTACAACTCCGGCACAGCGGCCGGATACAGCTGGGCGGCCACGACCGATATCAACGGAATGTCGCCCAACAACGGACTGCTCGTTGGGTACACAGACAACAAGGGTGCCAACGGCTACGACGGTTGGACGACATGGGGTTGCAACGGCAATGCAACCACGTATGCGAACGCGACTCTCAACCCGTACTACATGAATAGCAAGACGTACGCGGCCAAGAAGACCGTCTGGCTCCACGAGCTTGGTCATGCTCTAGGTCTGAACCACTCGGGATCATACGCAGTCATGTACTCGTGTGCGGCGTGTACCGGGTTCACTACACCGCAGCCAGACGATGTCAAGGGCATCAACGTGAGGTACTGAGAGGAACCGACATGAATATTCGCAAATCGGTCGTCTCGGCCGCGATCGCTCTCTCTGCCGCCGGCGGGCTGGTGGCGTGCAGCACTCCAGGAACTGTGCAGATGGATGGCTCTCGGTCAGAGCTCTATGACTCCGTGCAGGGAATTGCGGCTGATAGTTCGCTCGTCGCGGTAGTCGAGGTGAAGAGCCAGGAAGTCCTCAAGCCTGCCAGCGACAAGGACACCGCCTATACGCTCTCGACGGTGTCTGTCATCAGCACGTTCTCGCCAACAGGATTAGCTCGAGAAATTCCGAATGGCGTGAACCCAAGCGGGATGACAGCGGGCAGCCAGATCATCGTTCGACAGATGGGAACATCTGAGATGGACACTCCCGCACGCATCTTGAATGCGGGGGAGAAGTATCTCTTGTTCCTCACTCCGTCGATGCTGGAAGGTAAGGCCGGCTCGCAGTTCTACGTCACCGGTGGTTCTGCGGGAGTTTACGCGGCCCCGTCCGACGTGACATCTCGCGCGGATGATGCAGCCTTCACGCACGGTCCGTTCGAGGAGGGCGACACGTTGCCTGACACATTGACCGCCAAGGAACTCTCGGAATAGCGATGCCGCCTATTTATGCCACCTACACGCGATCACGCTGGGTCGTTCCCTTCGCCCTTGCGATGCTGTCTCTTTTGATATCCGTAGTCGCGCTCGTGGTCGTCGCTGCGTCCTTCACGGAAGAGAACGCACCGCTCGTGCGCGTCGCGCTCTTCGGGGTCGTACCCGCACTCGGCCTCCTCGCTGTCGTCGCGGCGATGACGGCGTCCCACAAGGTCGATCGGATTCCATGGGGCGCGGCGATGATCGGGCTGGCCGCGCTCATGACTGCCTGCGTGGGGGACCTGACGTGGTACCAGCAACTCGACGCGGCCGATGGTTTCCCGCCGACCTCCCTCTGGATCCTTCTGGTGAGTGCGGCCGTTGCACTCGCTGCGGTCGCCATTGCCTGGATTCTCATCCCAAGCCTGTCGCGCTCCCGCACGCTCAAGAGGTTCGCCGTCGTCCTGGGGGCCGTCGCCGGGATGGTCGGCGGTGTCGTGATCGTCGGGTTCCTCTCGTTGCCGTTCGCCGGCCTCCTCGTCTCGATTGCGGCACTGGCGACCGTGATCGTCCTCGAACGGGGCGATCACCAGACCACGGCGCCGACGAGAAGAGGCGTCGCCGCATAGCCCGGCCTCGGCGAGCACCTTGAGCTCGCGGTGGAGGGTACGGTCGTCGACTCGCCTAGCCTTGAAGGGATATGGCACATCTTCTGGGGGCCGAGGCCCTGCACCTGGAGTTCCCGACGAAGGTCGTCTTCGACCGCGTCTCGCTGGGCATCGACGAGGGCGACCGCATCGGCGTCGTCGGCCGCAACGGCGACGGCAAGTCGAGCCTGCTGGCGATGCTGGCCGGGCGCCTCGAGCCCGACAGTGGACGCGTCACCGTGCGCGGGGGAGTGCGCGTCGGCGTGCTCGACCAGGCTGACACGCTCGACGACGCGCTGACCATCCGGGAGGCGGTGGTCGGCGACCGTGCCGACCACGAGTGGGCGGGCGACCCGCGCACCCGCGACGTCATCGCAGGCCTCCTCGGCGAACTCGACTGGGACGGCCCGGTCGCGGGCCTTTCCGGCGGCCAGCGCCGGCGCGTGTCGCTCGCCGCGCTCCTCGTGGGCGACCACGACGTGATCTTCCTCGACGAGCCGACGAACCACCTCGACGTGGAGGCGATCGCCTGGCTCGCCGAGCACATCAAGCGGCGGTGGCCGGCCAACCAGGGCGGGCTCCTCGTCGTCACGCACGACCGGTGGTTCCTCGACGAGGTGTGCAACACGACCTGGGAGGTGCACGACCGCATCGTCGAGCCCTTCGAGGGCGGGTACGCCGCCTACATCCTGCAGCGCGTCGAGCGCGACCGGCAGGCGGCCGTGATCGAGCAGCGCCGGCAGAACCTCGCACGCAAGGAGCTCGCGTGGCTGCGCCGCGGCGCGCCGGCGCGCACGTCGAAGCCGAAGTTCCGCATCGATGCGGCCAACGTCCTCATCGCCGACGTGCCGGAGATCCGCGACGCCACCGAGCTTCGTTCCCTCGCCGTCTCGCGCCTGGGCAAGGACGTGGTCGACCTTCTCGACGCCGCCGTCTCCTACGACGGCCGCGAGGTGCTGCATCCCGTCGAATGGCGCATCGCACCCGGTGAGCGCACCGGCATCCTCGGCGTCAACGGCGCCGGCAAGTCCACCCTCCTCGGTCTGGTCTCGGGCGACGTCGAGCCCACGGCGGGACGGGTCAAACGCGGCAAGACGGTCAAGGTCGCGACCCTCACCCAGCGCCTCGACGAGCTCGAAGAGCATCTCGACGACCCGGTGCGCGTCGTCATCTCGCGCCTGCGCACCACCTACACGTTCGGCAGCGGCAGCAAGGCGCAGGAGCTGACACCGGGTCAGCTGCTGGAGAGCATGGGATTCCAGAGCGCGCAGCTGTCGACGCCGGTCAAGGATCTCTCGGGCGGGCAGAAGCGCCGCCTGCAGCTCCTGCTCATCCTGCTGGAGCAGCCCAACGTGCTCATCCTCGACGAGCCGACCAACGACCTCGACACCGACATGCTCGCGGCGATCGAAGACCTTCTCGACTCGTGGCCCGGCACGCTGCTCGTCGTGTCGCACGACCGCTACTTCATCGAGCGCGTGACCGACCAGCAGTACGCGATCCTCGGCGGTCACCTCCGCCACCTGCCCGGCGGCCTGGACGAGTACCTGCGCCTGCGCGAGCGCGAGAGGGCCCAGGGGACCTCCTCGTCGAAGGCGACGGATGCCCCGGCAGCCGGTCCGGCCGCCGGCCCGTCGCTGACGGGTCAGGAGCTGCGCGCCGCACAGAAGGAGGTCGCGGCGCTCGAGCGGCGCCTCGAGAAGCTCGAGGGCCAGATCGATGCCGCGCGCGCGGCGCTCGCGGATCACGACCAGTCGGACTACGTCGGCCTCGGCGCCGAGATGTCGCGCATCGGCGACCTCGAAAGGGAGCGCGACGGCGCCGAGGAGCGCTGGTTCGAGCTCACCGAGCAGCTCGGCTGACGGCGTCCAGCGCCCGGGCTGCCGCGAAGTCGGTCCGCGAATCAGTCCGCGGCGTCGAACCCGAGACTGAGTTTCCGCAGCAGTCCGGCGAGCCGGTCGCGGTCGCCTCGCGACAGCGTCTCGAGCAGGAGCGCCTCGGCGTCGACGAGACGCGTGATCGCGGCATCCACCCTGATCTTGCCTTCGTCGGTGAGGGTCACCAGCACGCTGCGGCCGTCGTCGGGGTCGGCCTCGCGCCGCACCAGCCGGCGGCCGACGAGCCGGTCGATGCGATTGGTCATGGTGCCGCTCGAGACGAGCGTCTGCTGGAGGAGCTGCTTCGGGCTGAGCTGGAACGGCTCGCCGGCACGCCGGAGGGCCGACAGCACGTCCCACTCCCAGGGCTCGAGCTCGCTGCGGCGGAACGCGTCGCGCCGCGCGCGGTCGAGATGGCGAGACAGGCGGTCGACGCGGGACAGCACCCCCAGAGGTGAGAAGTCGAGGTCGGGGCGCTGCGTCGTCCACGCCTCGACGATGCGGTCGACCTCGTCGCTCTGCGCCGTCATGCCTCCATTATCCCGACACGGATGCCGCGCCCGGCAGCCCATTGCCGGCGCAGCGACCGGTGGGCGGTCTGGCAGACTTGACGGGCGGCGCCCGGCACCCCGGAGCGCCGCGGTCCGCCGTAGTGTAATGGCAGCACGACAGCCTTTGGAGCTGTGAGGTCCAGGTTCGAGTCCTGGCGGCGGAGCATGAACCAGACCTCCCGCGACAGCGCTCTGGCCATCGTCGTCCTCGCCGCCGGCCAGGGAACCCGCATGAAGTCGTCGATCCCGAAGGTGCTGCACCGCATTGGCGGCCGCCCCCTCGTGGGTCACGTGCTAGAGACGGCCCTCGCCCTCGAACCGGATCGCGTCGTCGTCGTCGTGCGTCACCAGCGCGACCTCGTCGCCGAGGCCGTCGCCCAGGCCGCACCGGGTGTCGTCGTGGTCGACCAGGACGAGATCCCCGGCACCGGCCGCGCCGTCGAGGTCGCCCTCGGCGCCCTCGACGATTTCGCCGGCGACGTGCTGGTGCTGAGCGGCGACGTGCCGCTGCTGGAGGTCGAGACGCTGTCGGCGCTCGTGCGCACCCACCGCGACGGCGCGGTCGCCGCGACGGTGCTGAGCGCATCGGTGAGCGACGCCACCGGCTACGGCCGCGTGATCAGGGATGCCGACGGCAGCGTGTCGCGCATCGTCGAGCAGAACGACGCGACGGCGGACGAGGCATCCGTCTCCGAGATCAATGCGGGGGTCTACGTGTTCCAGGCGCAGGCGCTGCGCACCGAGCTCGCGCTCGTCGGCACGTCGAACGCCCAGGGCGAGAAGTACCTCACCGATGTCGTCGCGCTCCTGCGCGGCGACGGACTGGCTGTGGCCGCGGAGGCCGCGCCGGATGCGGCAGCCGCCCTCGGCGTGAACGACCGGGTGCAGCTGGCCGAGGCCGCGCGCGTGCTCAACGCGCGCACCGTGCGCCGGTGGCAGCTCGAAGGCGCGACGATCCTCGACCCCGCCACGACGTGGATCGATGTGGACGCGAAACTGGCTCCCGACGTCACGGTGCTGCCCAACACGCACATCCTGCGCGCCACCGTCATCGCGAGCGGCGCGACCATCGGCCCCGACACCAGCCTGGTCGACTGCGAGGTGGGCGAGGATGCCGTCGTCACCCGCACCGACGCGACGCTCGCCGTGATCGGGGCGAAGGCGACGGTCGGCCCGTTCGCCTACGTGCGCCCCGGCACGTACCTCGGCGACCACGGCAAGATCGGCACGTTCGTCGAGACCAAGAACTCCACGATCGGCGAGGGCAGCAAGGTGCCCCATCTCTCGTACGTCGGTGACACGACCATCGGCAAGCACGTCAACCTGGGCGCCGGCGCCATCACCGCGAACTACGACGACCTCGCCAAGCACCGCACCGAGATCGGCGACGAGGTGCATGCGGGCTCGCACAACGTCTTCGTGGCGCCCGTTAGGATCGGAGACGGCGCGAAGACCGGGGCCGGGGCGGTCATCCGCAAGGATGTGCCCGCCGGTGCCCTCGCTCTCAGCGTCGCCCCTCAGCGCAACGTCGAGGGGTGGGTCGAGAAGAACAGACCGGGTACCGGAGCGGCGGATGTCGCCGCCAAGGCCCGCAGCGCACAGAAGGCGGACGATGGGGCGCAAGAAGAAGACCGTTGAGCTCGACCGGGATCACGACATCGCCCCAGGGCTTGTCGCAAAGACCAAGAAGCGTCTGGTCGTCGCGCGCGGCAGTTCACACCCGCAGCTCGCGACCGCGGTCGCAGCTCAACTGGGCACCGAGCTCGTCCCCACCGAGTACCGCACCTTCGCATCCGGCGAGATCCTGACCCGGTTCGAGGTCTCGATCCGTGGGTGCGACCTCTTCCTCATCCAGAGCTTCGGCCCGCCCGTGAACGAGTGGCTGATGGAGACCCTCATCATGCTCGACGCGGCCAAGCGCGCGTCGGCCAAGCGCATCACCGTCGTCGCGCCGTACTTCCCCTACTCCCGCCAGGACAAGAAGGGCCGCGGCCGCGAGCCGATCAGTGCGCGCCTGGTCGCCGACCTGTTCAAGACCGCCGGCGCCGACCGCGTGATGAGCGTCGACCTGCATGCCGCGCAGATCCAGGGCTTCTTCGACGGACCCGTCGATCACCTCTTCGCCAAGCCCGTGCTCCTGGAGTACTTCGAGCGGACGCTGACCGCCGACGACCGCGAGCGGCTCACCGTCGTCTCGCCCGACACAGGCCGCGTGCGGGTGGCGGACCAGTGGTCCGACAGCCTGGGCGCGCCGCTGGCCATCATCCACAAGCGCCGCGACCCGAACGTCGCGAACCAGGTGACCGTCAACGAGATCGTCGGTGCGGTCGACGGCCGGGTGTGCCTGCTCGTCGACGACATGATCGACACCGGCGGCACGATCGTGAAGGCCGCCGAGGCCCTCAAGGCCAACGGCGCCGTCAAGGTCATCGTGGCCGCGACGCACGCGATCTTCAGCGATCCGGCCGCGCAGCGCCTCCAGAGCCCCGCGATCGACGAGGTGGTCGTCACCGACACGATCCCCGTCCCCGACGAGAAGCGGTTCCCGAGCCTTACGATTCTGCCTATCGCACCGCTGCTCGCGCGGGCGATCCACGAAGTGTTCGAGGACGGCTCCGTCACCAGCATGTTCGACGGCGCCGCCTGACGCCGGTCCGGGAGCGACCAGTCTCCGCGCCCGTCACCGAGGAACGGAGCAGGGATGTCGCAGCCACCGGGTCCCGCGCCGTCGACCGACGCCGGGCTGACGGTCGAGCGTCCGTGGGCCCTCCCCGCCGACGAGGTCCTCGCACACCTGACCGCCGATGCGGCGGGTCTGCGCTCGCCTGATGCCGCGGCGCGGCTCGCGATCGCCGGACCCAATCGGCTGCCCGAGCCGGCGCGCAGGCCGGGCCTCGTGCGGTTCCTCGCGCATTTCAACGACACCCTGATCTACATCCTCCTCGCCGCCGCCGTCATCAAGGCCCTCATGGCGGACTGGCTCGACTTCTGGGTGATCATGGTCGTCGCCATCATCAACGCCGTGATCGGATACATCCAGGAGGGCCGCGCCGAGAAGGCGCTCGCCGGGATCCGCGGGATGCTCTCGGCCGATGCCAGCGTCCGGCGCGACGGCGGCTGGGTCACCGTGCCCGCCGCCGACCTCGTTCCCGGCGACGTGGTGCGGCTCATGCCCGGCGACAAGGTGCCCGCAGACCTCCGTCTGCTGCAGGCGTACCAGCTGCGCATCGACGAGGCCGCTCTGACGGGTGAATCGGTGCCGTCGTCGAAGACGATCGATGCCGTCGCGACCGACGCGGGAGTGGGCGATCGCGGGTCGATGGCCTTCTCGGGCACCATCGTGAGCGCCGGTCAGGGCCGGGGAGTCGTCACGGCAACCGGCTCCGAGACGGAGATCGGCCGCATCCAGAGCCTCGCCGACGAGGCTGGGACCCTCGCGACCCCGCTCACCCGTCAGCTCGACGGATTCGGCCGTGTGCTCACCGTGGTGATCCTCGGCATGGCGGCGATCATGATGATGATCGGCCGTTTTCTGCACGGGATGCCGTTCGACGAGCTGGTCTCCGCTGCGATCGGGTTCGCGGTGGCGGCGATCCCGGAGGGTCTTCCGGCGCTCGTGACGATCACGCTTGCGATCGGCGTGCAGCAGATGGCGCGGCACAACGCGATCACGCGGAAGCTTCCGGCCGTCGAGGCTCTCGGCTCGGTGACGACGGTGTGCTCCGACAAGACCGGCACTCTCACCCGCAACGAGATGACGGTCCGCCACATCGTCACCCCGCTCGCGGAGTACGACGTCACCGGCCTCGGTTACGTGCCCGAGGGCGAGATCCGGCGCGTCGGCGGGGGCGCGGACAGCGCCGACCGCGGCGACCTCGCGGCGATCCTCGCCATCGCCACCCTCTGCAACGACGCGCACATCGTGCGCGGCGACGACGGGGCGTGGGGCCTCGTGGGCGAGCCGACCGAGGGAGCGCTCAAGATCGCGGCGATGAAGGGCGGCGTCGGCGGCGCGGGCGGACGCCGGTTGGCCGTCATCCCGTTCGACTCCGCCAACAAGCTGATGGCGACGCTCAACGAGGCGGCGCGCTCGGGCGGAGCGCCCGGTGAGGTGTCGCGGGCGATCCTCGTGAAAGGCGCGCCGGACCGGCTTCTGGAGCGCTCGCTGACGCAGCGGGGCGCCGACGGTGCAGAGCCACTCGACCTCGAGCGCTGGGAGTCCGCGATCGCCCACCTCAGCGCTCAGGGGCTGCGGGTGCTCGCAGCCGCACGCAAGCCCGTGCGGCCGACGGCGGACGAGTTCGCCCTCGACGACCTGATCGACCTCGAGTTCATCGGGCTGTGGGGCATCGTCGATCCGCCCCGGCCCGAGGCCGTGGCCGCGATCGCCGACTGCCACACCGCGGGCATCCGCGTGAAGATGATCACCGGCGACCACGCCGGCACCGCGTCGGCCATCGCCGCCGAGATGGGCCTGGCAGGCTCGGACGCCCCCGTCCTGACCGGGGCCGAGCTCGAGGCGCTCACCCAGGAGCAGCTGCGGGAGGTGGTGCGCGACGTCGACGTGTACGCGCGCACGAGTCCCGAGCACAAGATCAGGATCGTCCGGGCGCTTCAGTCGCACGGCGAGGTCGTCGCGATGACCGGAGACGGCGTCAACGACGCCCCGGCGCTCACGCGGGCCGACGTCGGCATCGCGATGGGCATCAAGGGCACCGAGGCGACGAAGGAGGCGGCCGAGTTCGTGCTCGCCGACGACAACTTCGCCACCATCCGCAGCGCGATCGCCGAGGGCCGGCGCATCTACGACAATCTGCGGAAGTCGATCGTCTTCCTGCTGCCCACGAACGGCGCGCAGTCGCTCGTGATCCTCGTCGCCGTCCTCTTCGGGCTCGCCCTGCCCCTCACGAGCGTGCAGGTCCTCTGGGTGAACATGGTGACGGCCGTCACGCTGTCGCTCGCCCTCGCGTACGAACCGGCGGAGCGCGGGATCATGCGGCGGCCGCCGCGCGCGTCGGGCGGCCCGATCATCGACCGCGGTGAGCTGGGGTTCATCCTCGTTGTCTCGCTCCTCATCGGCGGTGCTGCGATGGGAGTCTTCTACGGGGTCGTCGCCACCGGCGCCGACGTCGACGTGGCGCGCACCGAGGCCGTCCTCATGCTCGCTTTCGGTCAGCTGGCCTACCTCTTCAACTGCCGGTTCCTCACGCGTTCGAGTCTCACCATCGACGTGCTGCGCGGCAACCGCGTCGTGTGGTGGTCGGCGCTCGCGCTCATCGTCCTGCAGCTCATCTACACGTACGTGCCGTTCATGAACGTGCTGTTCGAGTCGCGGCCACTCGCTGCCGCATCGTGGATCCTCCCGATCCTGGTCTCGATCGGGATCTTCCTCGCGGTCGAGGCGCTGAAGGCGGTGCTGCGCGCGCGGTCCGCATCATCGGCATCCGCGGGCTCGCTCAAAGGCCGCTCATAGGACGGGTTGGAAGGATCTTCCGCAGACACGCTTCGCGTCCCGCTCAGGCCCCACACGAGCCCCACCGCAGGAGGACCATCTTGATCCGCACCGCTCTCGCCTCACGTTCCGGCCGGGCAGGCGCCGCCCTCACCGCCGCCGCGGGCATTGCGCTCCTCGCCGGCTGCGCCCCGACAGCCTCGGAGGCCGAAGAACCCGACACCGCCGACACCGGCTCGTCCCAGGCGACGGATTCGGGGACGACCGGCGGCACCAGGACCGGCACCGGGTCGTACGTCGACGGCACCTACACGGCGGAGGGGTCCTACGCGACGCCTGAATCGGTGGAGACGATCGAGGTCACCGTCACGCTCAAGGACGACGTCGTCACCGCGGTCGACGTCACCGGGAAGCCGCAGAAGCGCGAGTCGCAGCAGTATCAGGGCCAGTTCATCGGCGGGATCGCCGACGTCGTCGTCGGGAAGGACATCGACGACATCGAGGTGAGCCGCGTCGCGGGCTCATCCCTCACCAGCCGCGGCTTCAACCAGGCGATCCAGGCGATCAAGTCCGAGGCTGCGAGCTAGCACGTGGGCGGTTTCGCGCCGGCGTCCTGGCGCTTCGACGCCATCGGCACGACCTGGGAGGTCGTGACCGAGCGGCCTCTTCCGGCGTCGGCGCACGGCGAGGTGGGGGCGGTGATCGACGCCTTCGACCGCGTGTGGTCGCGCTTCCGGGCCGATTCCGTGGTGAGTGCACTGGCGCGCGACGGAGGGTCGGTGTCCGCGCCGCCCGACGCGAGCGCGATGCTCGAGGCGCTGGCAGCGCTGTCGGACGCGACCGGGGGAGCGGTCAATCCTCTGGTCGGGGCATCCCTCGAAGCGCTCGGCTACGACGCGGAGTACTCGCTGCGGGATCGCTCGCCGATGGCGGCCCCGGCGGACTGGCGTGACCGCCTGGGCTGGCAGAGCGGCGTGCTGACGCTCACCGAGCCGGCGACCATCGACGTCGGCGCTCTCGGCAAAGGGCGCCTCGTCGATCGGGTGATGGAGGTGATCGCGCGCACCGAGCACGGGGACATCACCGTCGATGCCGGCGGCGACCTCGCGGTACGCGGGCGGCCGCAGCGCATCGGGCTGGAGCATCCGTTCGATCCGCGTCGCGCGATCGGCGTCTGGGAGGTGACGGATGCCGCACTCTGCGCCTCGGCGGTCAACCGGCGTTCGTGGACCTCGGCGACCGGCGCGACGCTGCACCACGTGCTCGACGCACGGACGGGGAACCCCGTACGGAAGATCGCCGCCACATGGGCGGTCGCACGCGATGCCCTGACCGCCGACGCCGTCGCGACGGCCCTGTTCTTCGACGGCGGCCCGCGCCTCGCCCATGAATGGGGAGTCGAGTGGGTGCGCATGACCACCGACGGCCAGGCCGAGTGGTCGCCCGGCTGCAGCGCTCACCTGTTCGGGCAGACGGACGGCGGCGCGCGGACCGGGCCGGGTCCGCGAACCCATAGCCTGGAACGGTGACTGTGCCCTCCTCCCTCGTCGTCGCCGCTGTGATCTGATGGGCAGCCTCACCGCCGTCTGGAACCGCGTGTTCGCCGTGCTCGGGCGCGTGTCGATGTATCGGCTCGTGTACCTCGCGCTCGCGGCGCTCGCCGTCGTCGCACTGCTCCTGTCGCTCCTCGACCTGGTCCTCCCGCCCGGGACGCAGCTGGTGGGTCCCGATCCGCTGCAGCTGATCGCGACGCTCCTCGTGCTCTCGGCCGTATGCGTGGGGGTGGATGCCGCAGCTCAACGCGTACTGCACCTGCCGTGGCGCCTGGAGTCCTCACTCATCACGGCCCACATCCTGCTCTTCGTGCTGCGCCCGACGTCCGAGCTGGTGGGACTTCTCGGCATCGCGGTCGCCGCCGCTGTCGCGTCGCTGTCGAAGTACCTCCTGGCTTGGCGTGGCCGCCATATCTTCAACCCCGCCGCGGTCGGCGCCACCGTTCTGACGCTCCTCAGCCTGCTGTGGCCCGACCTCGGGGCGTCGGCGTGGTGGGTGGGAACGCCGGCGATGGCCGCGCCCGTGATCCTGCTGGGGCTCGCGGTGCTCGTGCGCACCGAGAAGGTGCGCGTCATCGCCGTCTTCCTCGTCGTCGCCGTCGCGGTCGCCGTGCTCCGCACCGCGGCGCAGTATCGGACGGCGGGGCTCGAGATCGACGCGCTCGACCTACTGTGGCCGGTTCTCTGGTCGTCGCCGTTCCTCTTCCTGGGCGCGTTCATGCTCTCGGAGCCGCTCACGCTCCCACCCCGCCGCTGGCAGCAGTTCACGGTCGCCATCGTCGTCGGCGTGCTGGCGGGCTGGCCGATCCCGATCGGCGACATCAGCCTCGGGCAGGAGCGCGCGCTCCTCATCGGCAACCTCGTGGCCTTCGCCTTCGCGGTGCGCACCGCGGTGCGGCTGACCCTCGTCGCGCGCGGCGAGCCGACGCCGAGCGTGCAGGAGCTGACCTTTCGCGTGCACGACAGGCTGGCATTCGCCCCCGGACAGTACCTCGAGCTCGAGGTGCCGCACCGCCACCCCGACGCGCGGGGCACCCGCCGCGAGTTCAGCATCGCCTCGGCTCCCGAGGATCTTCCGCTGCTCAAGGTCGCGTTCAAGGAGGGCAAGACCACCAAGCCGCTGAGCTCGTACAAGAAGGCGCTGGCCGAGGTGCAGCCCGGCCACGAGCTGGCGATCACCGGCGTGTGGGGCGACTTCCTGCTGCCCAAGCGGACCGCGGCGCCGATCCTCATGGTGGCCGCGGGCATCGGCGTGACCCCGTTCGTGTCGCAGCTCGCCCACATGCGAGCAGCCGGCCTCGACCGCGACGTGGTGCTCGTCTACGTGGCCTCGGATGCCTCAGAGCTGGCGTACCGCGACGAGATCGAGGCATCCGGAGTCCACGTCGTCGTGTTCACCCGCGATCGGCCCGCGGATCTGCCCGCGAACTGGCAGTGGGCGAAGGGCGTGCGCCTGGACGCCGAGGGGCTCGTCCGCGTGGTTCCGGACATCGCCGCGCGCCACGCCTACATCTCCGGGCCCGCCGGCCTCATCGCCGAGCTGGCGCCCGCGCTCGAGAAGGCCCGCTCGATCACGACGGACGCCTTCAGCGGCTACTGACTGCTGCGAGCCCGACCCGTGCCGGAATCCCGCGAGACGACATCTGGCGGACGAGAACGTGGTTGGTTCCCTAGGTCTCGGCGGCCAGCTGTACTTTCGCGGGGAGGCGACGTGGTCAGGAGGCCGTCGGATCGGCGGGGCGCGCCGGCAGGCGGACCTCGAAGGTCGTGTCGCCGGGCGCGCTGGCGACGCGGATGCTGCCGCCGTGGGCGTCGACGATCGCTCGGGCGATCGAGAGGCCGAGCCCGGTTCCGCCGGTCTGTCGCGCGCGGGAGCGATCCCCGCGCGAGAAGCGCTCGAAGAGGTCGTCCTTGAGGGACGGATCGATGCCCGGCCCGTCGTCGTGCACGCGGAGCACCGCGTCGCGGCCCTCGCGCGACACGCGCACGGTCACCGTGGTCCCCGCCGGAGTGTGAGTGCGCGCGTTGGCGAGGAGGTTCGCCGCCACCTGGTGGAGGCGGCCCGCGTCGCCGGCGATGAGCACCGGCTCGTCGCCGACGTCGAGCACCCACTCGTGGTCGGGACCGGTCGGACGCACGTCTCCCACGGCGTCGATCGCGAGACGAGTCAGATCGACGGTGCCGTAGACGAGCTCCTGCCCTTCGTCGAGCCGGGCCAGCAGCAGCAGATCCTCGACGAGCGAGGTCATCCGCAGCGACTGCGCCTGGATGCGCTCCAGCGACGCCTCGGTGGTCTCGAGCGCCGTGTCCTGGCCGCGGCTGAGCGCCGTGAGCGACAGCTCGGAGTAGCCGCGGATCGATGCCAGCGGCGTGCGCAGCTCGTGACTGGCGTCCGCGACGAAGCTGCGCATGCGCTCCTCGTTGCGCTGGCGCGCGGCGAGCGACTCGTCGACATGATCGAGCAGCGTGTTGAGGGCCGCGCCCACGCGCCCGACTTCGGTGCGGGGATCCGCCTGCCTCACCGGCACGCGCTCCGCGATCGACACCTCGCCCTGGTCGAGTCGCTGCGTCGAGACCCGCGCCGCCGTGTCGGCGACCGCGCGCAAGGGCGCCAGCCCGCGACGGATCGTCCACGCGGTCGCGACCGAGAGCAGCAGGAGCCCGCCCACCGTGAGGAGCGCGATCGTCGTGAGCATGCGCCCGAGGGTCTCGCTGATGCCGGCGCGCGACAGCCCGACGATCACCACCGTCCCCCCCACCTGCACACCCTCGATGCGGTAGGTGCCCAGATTGTCGATGGTCACGACGAACTGTCCGCGCTGCCCCTCGAGACTCTCGCTGATCTCCGTGATCTGGTCGCCGGTCAAGGCGATCACGTCGCCGCTCGGATCGACGACCGCTGCGCTGGGATCGCCGGGCAGTGACTGCACCGCGAGGAAGTACCCCGGCTGGCGCGGCTGCTGCTGCAGGATCTGCTCCGCGGTGAGCCCGTTGGCCAGGAGCGGGCGCATGTACTCGACGCTCTGCTGCTCCGCCTTCACCTCGGCGTCGAGCTGGGCCTCGAGCACCTGCCCCAGGATGGCGCTGGTCGCGACCGCGACGAGCACCAGGATCAGCGACGTGATCCCGACGACCGTGACGATGAGCCGGCGCTGCAGCGTCCACGGCGCCCTGCGCGAGAGCGCCTGCTCTGCCCGCGGGTCGGCGCCGGGGACGGATGCCTCGGCCGGCGGCTGCGCATCGGCCGGGGCATCCGTTCCGCTTGCCGTCGCTGCGAGCGTGGGAGACGCCTCTTCGGTCACTGCGGCGCCTTGATCATGTAGCCGACGCCGCGCACTGTGTGGATGAGGGGCTCGTGGCCGGCGTCGATCTTCTTGCGCAGGTAGGAGATGTAGAGCTCGACGACGCTCGAGCGGCCGCCGAAGTCGTAGTTCCACACCCGGTCGAGGATCTGCGCCTTGGAGACGACCCGGCGCTGGTTGCGCATGAGATAGCGGAGGAGCTCGAACTCCGTCGCCGTCAGCTCGATCGCCATGCCCGCGCGGTCGACCTCGTGACTGTCCTCGTTGAGCGTGAGATCACCGACCCGGAGGATCGGCTCGGCACCCGCGGCGTGCGCAGTGCCGGCCCTGCGCATGAGGCCGCGGAGCCGCGCGACGACCTCCTCCAGGCTGAACGGCTTCGTGACGTAGTCGTCGCCGCCGGCGGTCAGGCCGGCGACGCGGTCGCTCACGGCGTCCTTCGCGGTGAGGAAGAGCACCGGCACGTCGTCTCCCGACTGGCGCAGACGCTGCAGCACGGCCATTCCGTCGAGGTCGGGCATCATGATGTCGAGCACCATCGCGTCTGGCTCGAACTCGCGCGCCGACTGGAGCGCCTCGAAGCCCGATCCGGCCGTGCGGACCTCCCAGCCTTCCATACGCAGCGCCATGGACAGCAGGTCGGTGAGCATCTGCTCGTCGTCGACCACGAGCACGCGCAGGTTCGTGCCGTCGGGACGCAGCAGGGTCGGGGCCGGGTTCGTCATTCGTCCATTGTGCGGGCCTTCCTATGCGATTCCTATGGAGACCGCTATGCGCCGGCTGTGAGATCCGCGACACCGCGGACGTCGACGGATGCCAAGGTCCATACCTTCCTCATAGCTCGCGCTGGTGGCCCGCATCACGCCGCTCCGTAGCGTCGCGTCGACGGCCGGCATTCCGCCCGCCAAGAGGAGACCCATGTACTTCACCTATCTGCGGCGGGAGCTGGCCGGCCGCAAGAAGCAGACGATCATCGTGGCCGCCGGCCTCGCGATCGCGATCGCCCTCGTGATGATCGTGAACTCGCTCGCCGCCGGGGTGAGCGCCGCCCAGGCACAGGCGCTGGAGTCCGTGTACGGCGTCGGCACCGACCTGACCGTGACCGGCGCCCAGGCCGAGCCGGGCGAGGGTGCCAACCGGTTCGACTTCGGCCAGGACGGCGGCTCGACCACCGAGGACGGCACCACCGAGTTGAGCCAGTCCCGGCTCGTGACGGAGCCTCTGCGCTCGACGCTCGACGCCTCGACGCTGGAGACCGTCAGCGGCGTCGAGGGGGTGTCCTCGGCATCCGCAGCCCTCAGCCTCACCAACATGACGTTCTCCGGTGAGCTGCCCCCGCGTCCCGATGACTCGACGGACTCCGGCACGGGCACTCAGGGCCAGCCCCCGCAGCAGGGCGAGGGTGGGGGAGGCGGCTTCGGCGGCGGCTCGTTCGGCGTCGACTCTTTCACGGTGCTCGGCATCGACCCGTCGGCGGACGCCGTGGGCCCGCTCTCGGCGGTCGAGGTCTCGGACGGCCGCGGTCTCGAGTCGTCCGACGAGGGTGAGTACGTCGCCGCTGTCGATGCGACCTACGCCTCGACAGCGGACCTCGCGGTCGGCGGCACGATCGACGTCGGCGGGCAGGAGTTCGAGATCGTGGGAATCGTCGCGTCGACCTCGGACGAGGCCGACACCGCGTCGAACGTGTACATTCCGCTGGGCGTCGCGCAGGAGCTCTCCGGCGCGGGTGACGTCGTGTCCACCGTGTACGTGCGGGCCGAGTCGTCCGATGCGATCGCGTCGGTGCACGCGGCGCTCCAGGAGGCGCTCCCGGACGCCACCGTGAGCTCGCAGGCGGACCTCGCCTCGACGGTGTCGGGATCGCTCTCGAGCGCCTCCGCCCTCATCACGAACCTGGGCACCTGGCTCTCGCTGATCGTGCTCGCGGTGGCACTGGTGCTCGCCGTGCTCTTCACGATCTCGGGCGTCTCGCGCCGCACGCGCGAGTTCGGCACGCTCAAGGCGATCGGCTGGTCGAACGGCCGGGTCGTCGGCCAGGTCGCGGGGGAGTCCGTCGTCCAGGGCGCCATCGGCGGCGTGATCGGCCTCGTCGTGGGTTTCGCCGGCATCGTCGCGATCAACCTCATCTCGCCGACGATCTCCACGGCACCTGCGGCGCAGAGCTTCGGTCCGGGTGGCGGTCAGGGAGGGCCGGTCGGCGGTGGCGGCGGTGCATTCGGCAACGCCATGCTGTCCGCGGGCACCGACATCGTGCTGTCGGCGCCGATCACCCTGTGGGTCGTCGTGGCAGCGGTCGGCATCGCGGTGCTCGGCGGCCTGGTCGCCGGCGCCTTCGGTGGCTGGCGCGCTGCCCGGCTCAGCCCCGCCGAAGCCCTGCGATCGGTGGGCTGAGGCACCGCATGTCCGAGACCATCCCCACCGAACCCGACCTCACCTCACCGACGGGAGAGCACGACATGACCATGATGCACAGCGAGCCGGCATCGACCACGGATGCCGCGCCCCAGGCGCAGTACCGCCTGGAAGGCGTCACCCGCACCTACACCCAGAAGGGCCGGGTCGTGAAGGCGCTCGCGGGCGTCGACCTCACGATCGACGCCGGCGACTTCGTCGCGATCCAGGGGCCGACCGGCGGCGGCAAGTCGACGCTCCTGCAGCTGCTCGGGGCGCTCGACCGCCCGACCTCCGGGTCGGTGCACCTGGGCGAGATCGACATCGCCACCGCGAACAACCGGGAGCTGGGCCGTATCCGCGCGCACGAGATCGGCTTCGTGTTCCAGGGCTTCAATCTCATCCCGACCCTGACCGCGCACGAGAACGTCGACATGGCGCTCGAGCCGCTCGGGCTGTCGAACGACGAGCGGGCCGCCCGGGTCACCGAGGCGCTCACGCACGTCGGCCTCGCCGACCGCGCCGACCACCGCCCGGGCGAGCTGTCGGGCGGTCAGCAGCAGCGCGTCGCCATCGCCCGGGCGATCGTCAAGCGGCCGCGCGTGCTGCTCGCCGACGAGCCGACGGGCAACCTCGACGAGAGCATGCGCGACGAGATCCTCGCGGTGCTCCAGTCGCTGAATGACGAAGGCCTCACGCTCATCGTCGTGACCCACGACTCGGCCGTGGCACGTCGAGCCCGGCGCCGGCTGCGTCTCGACAAGGGCACCGTGCACGACATCAGGAGCTGACGAGGGGCCGGCAGGCTCAGCCGGCCGAGCGGGCGTGGGCGGCGATGCGATCGAATGCCGCATCGAGGCCGTCGTCGACCCTCTGCGCCTCCGGGTTCGCGTCGTAGTAGGCGAGGATGCGGCGCGCGCCCTCGTCGAAGGTCACCGTCGTGCGGAACCCGGGCACGAGCTCGGTCACCTTCGACGAGTCGAACACCATCGAGTGCGCCTTGTCGCCGAGGAGGCCGGGGCCGAGGTCGGGCGCGAAGGACGCGATGGTGTCGGACGCCACATGCACGAGGTCGGGGGAGTCGACGCCCGCGGCATCGGCCAGCCAGTCGTAGATCTGATTCCACGTGGGCGCGTGGGTGCCGGTGATGGTGAAGGCATCGCCGATGGCCGCGGGGTTTCCGAGGAGTCCGGTGAAGGCCACGGCGAAGTCGTCGCTGTGCGTGATCGTCCACAGGCTGGTGCCGTCTCCGTGCACGATCACCGGGCGGCCGGCGCGCATGCGGGCGATGTCGGTCCAGCCGCCGAGCGTCGGAAGCAGCCGTTCGTCATACGTGTGCGACGGGCGGATGATCGTCACGGGCAGCCCTCGGTCCCGGTGGGCGGCGACGAGGACGTCCTCGCAGGCGATCTTGTCGCGCGAGTACTGCCAGAACGGATTGCGCAGCGGCGTGGACTCGACGACCGGCAGCCGGCGCGGCGGCTTCTCGTACGCCGACGCCGAGCTTATGAACACGTACTGCCCGGTGCGCCCCTCGAACAGGTCGAGATCGGTCGCGACGTGGTCGGGGGTGAAGGCGAGGAACTCGGCGACGACGTCGAATCGGCGGTCGCCGATCGCGGTGCGCACCGATCCGGCATCGCGGATGTCGGCTTCGATGAGCTCGACCTCCGGGGGCAGCGGACGGCGGGCGCTGCCGCGGTTGAGCACCGCCACCCGGTGCCCGAGGGAGACGGAGCGGCGCACGCACGCCGCGCTGATGGTTCCGGTGCCGCCGATGTACAGGATGCTCGTCACGCTCGTGAGCCTATGCCCCCGCGCCGACACACGGTCGAGCCGGAGCGGGGGATTGACAGACCGTGTCGGTCCCTCCATCCGTCGCCGCTCTCGCGCATGTCGGTGCCGAGCCCTAGCGTGGCCGTCATGAGCAACGACGACCTCAGCGACGGCGCCGTCGGCACCGTCATCCGTCCGGGCGATCCCGAGTGGGAATCCGCCCGCCGCTTCCACTCCGGCATCGGATCGCCCGCTGCCGTGATCCGCGCCGCCACCGTCGACGACGTCCGCGGCGCCCTCCGCTACGCCTCCGCCGAGCGTCTCGACGTCATGATCCGCGGCGGCGGCCACAGCGCCTGGGGCGGGGTGCCCGGCGGCCTCACGCTCGACATCTCCGCCCTCGACGACATCGAGGTCGACGGCACGCGGGTGCGCCTGGGCGGCGGCGCTCTCTGGGGACCCGTTGCGCACGTCCTCGCGGAGCGTGGACTGGGCATCAGCTCGGGCGACACCGCATCGGTAGGCGTGGGTGGTCTGACCCTCGGCGGAGGCATCGGCTGGATGGTGCGCGCATGGGGTCTGGCGTGCGACCAGCTGGTCGGCGCCCAGCTCGTCACGGCTCGTGGTGACGTCCTGGAGGTGACGGACGCCTCTCACCCCGAGCTGCTGTGGGCCCTCCGTGGTGGTGGCGGCAACTTCGGCGTCGTCACGCGGTTCGACTTCGAGGCGCACGCGCTCGATGGTGTGGTCCACGCGGTGTACGGACTCGACGGTGACGCGCGGCCGATTCTCCGCGTGCTGCGCGATCTCCTGGCACAAGCTCCCCGTGAGCTGACGGTGACCTACATGGACGTCCCGGCGATGGATCCGAATGCGCCGGCGGGGGCGACGATCACTGCGGTCTGGGCCGGCACGGACGAGGATGCCGCACGCGCTGCCCTGGCACCGCTTGCGGCCGCCGGGGTCTCCGAGCTCGAGTTCGGCGTGCAGGCCTACCCCGACGTGCTGCTCGAGGCGCCGGAGTTCGATCCGGAACAGCCGATGCCCGGGTTCGTCGGGGGTAACACACTGCTTCGCGATCTCGACGATGACGCGATCGACCGGCTGGTGACCTTCCGCGAGCAGAACCCGGCGTCGGTGGCATTCCTGCGCTCGCTCGGGGGCGCCTTCGGCGATGTTTCGCAAGGCGATTCCGCGTTCCCGTCGCGCGATGCGTCGTGGTTCGCCATGGCCGGTGCGTTCGACATCCCCGGCATGCTCGATGACGACGCCCGTGCAGCCGCTGAGTCGGCGTGGGCCGCGATCGAGGCCAAGGGGACCGGCGTGTATGGAAACTTCGTCCCCTCGACCGACGACACCTTCGCTGAGCGCATCTATTCACCCGAGACGATGGCGCGCCTGTCGGCGGTCAAGCGCCAGTGGGACCCGGGCAACGTCTTCTGCCGCAATCACAACATCAAGCCCGGCCCGGACGGCCACCCGGTCTGACGCGGCGGCATACGCCGAGGGCGGACCCCCACCGGGGATCCGCCCTCGTGCTTCCGCGAAGCCGGGTCAGTGCGTGTCTTCGGCCTCGATCTCGGTGCGGTCGCCGGACCACAGCGTGTGGAACGTGCCGTCCTTGTCGATGCGCTTGTAGGTGTGCGCCCCGAAGAAGTCCCGCTGGCCCTGGATGAGCGCCGCCGGCAGGCGCTCGGCGCGCAGGCCGTCGTAGTACGACAGCGACGACGAGAACGCGGGGGCGGGGATGCCGGCGCCCGCGGCGGCCGACACGATGCGGCGCCACGCGCCCTGCGCGCGGCCGAGCGCCTCGACGAAGTACGGCGCCGTCAGCAGCACCGGCAGTTCGGGCTGGGCCGCGTAGGCGTCGGCGATGCGGTTGAGGAACTGGGCGCGAATGATGCAGCCGGCGCGCCAGATCTTCGACACGGCCCCCAGGTCGATGGTCCAGCCGTACTCGGCCGCACCGGCGCGGATCTCATCGAAGCCCTGCGAGTACGCGACGATCTTGGAGGCGTACAGGGCGAGGCGCACATCTTCGATGAACGCGTCGGCGTCGTCGACCTGCAGGCCCTCCGCGGGGCCGGGGAGGTCGCGGGAGACCGCGCGCTGCTCGGGGTGCGAGGAGAGCGAGCGGGCGAAGGTGGCCTCGGCGATGCCGGAGACCGGGACGCCGAGCGACAGCGCGGTCTGCACGGTCCAGGCGCCGGTGCCCTTGGCGCCGGCCTGGTCGAGGATCACGTCCACGAGAGGCCGACCGGTGGCGGCGTCGGTCTGGCGCAGCACCTCCGCGGTGATCTCGATGAGGTAGGACTCCAGTTCGCCCCGGTTCCATTCGGCGAACACCTCGGCGATCTCGGCCGGGGACTTGCCGGTGCCGCGGCGGATCAGATCGTACGCCTCGGCGATGAGCTGCATGTCGGCGTACTCGATGCCGTTGTGCACCATCTTCACGAAGTGGCCGGCCCCGTCGTGGCCGACGTGCGTAACGCACGGCTCGCCCTCGGCGACCGCGGCGATCGACTTCAGGATCGGGCCGAGGGTGACCCACGACTCGTCCGAGCCGCCGGGCATGATCGAGGGGCCGTTCAGCGCGCCCTCCTCGCCGCCGGAGATGCCGGCGCCGACGAAGTTGACGCCGGTCTCGCGGACGGCCTTCTCGCGGCGGATGGTGTCGGTGAACAGCGCGTTGCCGCCGTCGACGATGATGTCACCCGGCTCGAACACCTCGATGAGCGAGTCGATCACGGCATCGGTGGGGCGGCCGGCCTTGACCATGATGACGGCGGTGCGCGGCTTGGTCAGGGTCGCCGCGAACTGCTCGTACGAGAACGCCGGCACGAACTCCGCCTCAGGGTGCGCGGTCAGCAGTTCGTCGGTCTTCGAGCGGCTGCGGTTGAACACCGCCACGGTGTTGCCCTCACGGGACGCCAGGTTGCGGGCGAGGTTCGACCCCATCACCGCGAGGCCGACCACGCCGATGTTCGCCGTCGCGGTGGCCGCAGCATCCGGGCCGCCCGGCTCGGGAGTGGGACGCTCGACGTCCTCGGGCGCCGGAGCGGCCTCGTGCGCCTGCGTGGCCTCGTCAGGCGCCTGGTCCTGATCCGTCGAGATGTTGGTGCCGGCCTGGGTGCCGCTCGCTGAGGGATTGTGGGAAGACACACGTGCTCCTGGGGTTAAGTCGTCGTTTCAGCCTAGAGTCTGGCGCGTCCGTGTTACACGGCATGGCCGGGTGCTCACGCGGCGGTGGGGCCGGTTGTGAGCGGGTCGGGAGGTCACGGCTCGCGGCTGACGTGACGAGCCTAGCCCGGGGGCGTCATCGCGCCCCCGGGGCGTCATGAACCTTCGAGGCGGAGCGCGCCTGCCACCAGGGCGGCCTGCTCTTCGGGCGGCAGAGCGATCTCGACGTTGATCGCCTGCTCGTCGGGGCCGGGCGCCTCGAGCGTCGCGAACTGGGAGTCGAGCAGTGCGGGGGGCATGAAGTGACCCTGCCGCCGCATCATGCGGTCGCGCACGACCGCCGCATCGCCCGTGAAGTTCACGAAGGTGACGTTGTCGCGGCGGAGGATGTCGCGGTAGCTGCGCTTCAGCGCCGAGCACGTGATGATCCCCGGTTCTCCGGCTGCGCGCCGCTCGTCGATCCATGCGGCGACGAGCTCGAGCCAGGGGATCCGGTCCGCGTCGGTCAGTGCGTGACCGCGCCGCATCTTCTCGACGTTGGCGGCCGGATGAAGGTCGTCGCCCTCCTGGAACGGCCACCCCAGCCTGCCGGAGAGCATGGCCCCCACGGTGGATTTGCCGGTGCCCGACGGGCCCATCAGGACGAGAATCGGCGGAGTCGACAGCATCCGAGTTCTCCCTTCCACACTCAGACGAACACGCTGACGGCCAAGACGCCGAGCAGTCCCGTGATCGAGATGAGGCACTCGAGAACGGTCCAGCTCTTCAGAGTCTGAGGGATGCTGAGGCCGAAGTACTCCTTGATGAGCCAGAAGCCCGCGTCGTTGACGTGCGAGAGGAAGACCGAGCCCGACCCGATCGCGAGCACGAGGAGTGCCGTCATGGCGGGGTCGAGCCCCTCCGTCAGCGGCTGCAGGATGCCGGCCGCGGTGATCGTCGCGACCGTGGCCGAACCGGTGGCGACGCGGATCACCACGGCCACGAGCCAGGCGAGGAACAGGATCGACAGACCCGACTCGGCGATGAGGTTCGCGATGACGTCGCCGATGCCGGTGTCGACGAGCACCTGCTTGAAGCCGCCGCCCGCGCCGACGATGAGGAGGATGCCGGCGATCGGGCCGAGCGAGGAACCCACCGACTTCGCGAGTTCGGCGCGTCCGAATCCGGCGCCTCGGCCCAGGAGGAAGAACCCGACGATGACGGCCAGCAGCAGCGCGATGACCGGCGTGCCGAGGAAGTCGATCACGAGCTTGACCGGGTCGGTCGACCCCGGCGCGACGATGTCGGCGACGGCACGCAGCAACATGAGCACCACGGGCAGGAGAATGCTCGTGAGGGTCGCGGCGAACGAAGGCCGACGCGTCTGCTGTTCGCCCTCGTCCTCGGCGGTGACGAACAGGTCCGGCACCGGGACCCGCACCCACCGGGCGGCCAGGTTCGAGAACAGCGGACCGGCGATGATGACCGCGGGGATCGCGACGAGCACGCCGAAGGCGAGGGTGACGCCCAGGTTGGCGCCGAGGATGTCGATCGCGGCGAGCGGGCCCGGGTGCGGGGGCACGAGACCGTGCATGGCCGACAGACCGGCCAACGTCGGGATCGCGATCTTCATCAGCGGCAGCCCCGATCGGCGTGCCACGAGGATGATGACCGGCACGAGCAGCACGAGGCCCACCTCGAAGAACATCGGCAGGCCGATGATGGCGCCGATGAAACCCATCACCCACGGGAGGCTGCGTGGCGTGGCCCGCGCGACGAGGGTGTCGACGATGCGGTCCGCCCCGCCGGAGTCGGCCAGCAGCTTTCCGAAGATCGCGCCGAGGGCGATGAGGATGCCGACCCCGCCCATCGTCGTGCCGAACCCGGCGGTGAAGCTGCCGACGGTCTGGACGGCGTCGAATCCGGCGGCGAGGCCGGTGGCGATCCCGCCGATCATCAGGGCGAGGAAGGGGTGCACCTTCAGCCACGTGATCAGTACGACGATGATCGCGATGCCGATGACAGCGGCGGTGGCCAGCTGCCACGGGGGTGCCACGGGAGCGGCATCTGCTGCGGCATTCGCCGCGGGCGCCAGAAGGGGAAACAGTCCGGAGAGGTCCATGAGCATCCTTGGTCGAATCGGGGTCGGTCTTTGACCCGAGAACGCCGTTTAGTCTGACGTTATCGTCCGTGGTTGTCAATATGTCCGATGTAAAAAATGGATCAGACGGGAATGTCTGATGAGACGAGTGCGGTGCGGCACAATCGGACCATGGCAGACGCGCCTTACGGCAGCCCCGTCCACGACGCCCTCGTCGAGCGGCTCGGTGCCGCGATCGTGCACGGCGAGCATCCGGCCGGCTCGCGCCTGCTGACGACGGAGCTGGCGGAGTCGTCCGGCGCCTCGCGATCGGCGGCACGCGAGGCGATCAGGGTGCTCGAATCCCTCGGTCTCGTGCGGGTGCGCAGAAAGGCGGGCATCGAGGTGCTGCCGGTAGACCAGTGGAACGTCTACGCCCCAGAGGTGATCGCGTGGCGTCTGGACGGGCCGGGGCGTGCGCGCCAGCTGCACGAGCTGAGCGAGCTCCGCAGCGCGGTCGAACCCCTGGCGGCGCGGCTCGCGGCCGCCAATGCGACCGACGCGCAGCGCCAGGAGCTCGTCGCAGCGGCGCTGGGCATGGCACGTCACGACCATCAGGCGGCGGAGGCCGAATACCTCGACGCCGACGTGCGCTTCCACCGCACGCTGCTGAGCGCCTCAGGGAACCCGATGCTCGGGACGCTCGGCGGAGTGGTGCAGGCGGTCCTCGAAGGCCGCACGCGTCATGCGCTCATGCCGCACGAAGCGAACCCCGATGCGGTGCGCTGGCATCGCGACGTCGCGTTCGCGGTCGCGAGCGGCGAGGCCGACGAGGCGTTCGCGGCGATGTCGCGGATCGTCAGAGAATCGGACGCCGCCATGGACGAGGCCATCGGGGGCGAGGTCGCCGCCGCGACCGGGGAGCGGTAGCGCTCAGCGCCCGGGCGGCGAAGGTCAGTCCTTGCGATAGGCCTGGCGGCCGAGGCTCCAGAACGCCAGCACGGTGCCCAGGGCGCCGATCGCGGCCATGGCGCCGATCAGCCAGAAGAGAGCGTGGCTCCAGAAGCCGTAGTCCATGGGATCCTCCGTGGGAGACGCGAAGCGGGGGGCGTTCCTCATCGTAGCGGGGGCGCTGGTAGACTCGTGTCGAACTTCGGCGAGGGATGCCTCGCGCCCGTCGATCGCGGCGGGTCGCAGCATCCGTGATCGACGCGGTGAAGCCGGCCCCATGGGCTTTCCTCACGCGTGCGCGTTCGAGTCGAATCACCGGCAACACCGCCACCCCACATACCCAGGTCCGCCTCCGCGCGAGCCGATTCACAACGGGCCCTGCGGCCCGCCAAGGAGAACACATGTCGAACGAGCCCGACACCAAGGTCCACGCCGAGTTCCGCGAGAGCTTCGGCAAGGGCTTCGCCCGCCGCCTCCGCGCCGCCGGCAAGATCCCCGCCGTCATCTACGGTCACGGCACCGACCCCGTCCACGTCGCCCTCCCGGGCCACCAGGTCTCGCTGCTCGTCCGCCGCGCCAACGCGGTGCTCGAGCTCGACCTCGACGGCAAGGAGCAGCTGACGCTGGTCAAGGACGTCCAGAAGGACCCCGTGCACCAGATCATCGAGCACATCGACCTCCTCGTCGTGAAGAAGGGCGAGAAGATCCAGGTCGAGGTTCCCGTCGTCGTCGTGGGAGAGCCGGCCGCCGGCACCATTGTCAACCTCGACGCTCAGACCGTTCTGCTCGAGGTCGAGGCGACCCACATCCCCGAGCACGTCGAGGTCGTCGTGGACGAGCTCGAGGACGGCACGCACGTCACCGCGGGCGAGCTCACGCTGCCCCAGGGTGCAGCGCTCGTCGCCGACGCCGACCTTCTCGTCGTCGCGATCTCGGTGCCCGCCGCGGCGCTCGCCGCCGAGGAGGAGATCGCCGAGGCCGACGCCGAGGTGGCTGCCGAGCAGTCGGAGGCGTCGGAAGAGGCCGCCGCAGCGGAGTAATCCGCCGCACGGGCCCCGTCCCGCACCGTTTGCATCGATCCCCGCAGCACCCTGAGCTTCAGGGGGTTGCGGGGATCGTGGTTCCCAGGATCCGAACGGGTACGCTCGTCTGGGCTCGCGGCGACCTGTCGCGCGCAGGAGAGGACGCCGGCATGGCCGAGAACACGTGGCTGGTCGTCGGGCTCGGCAACCCCGGCCCCCGCTACGAGCTGACGCGTCACAACGTGGGCCAGCTGGTCGTCGACGAACTCGCCGGGCGCCGCAGCGAGACCTTCAAGGCTCACAAGGCGAACGCCCGCGTCGTGGAGACCTGGCTGCGCCCGGGAGGCCCGAAGCTGATCCTCGCGAAGCCGAACACGTTCATGAACGTCTCGGGCGGTCCGGTCGCCGGGCTCGCGAAGTTCTACGGCATCGATCCATCGCTGGTCGTGGTCGTGCACGACGAGCTCGACATCCCGTTCGACACGATCAAGCTCAAGGTCGGTGGCGGCCACGGCGGCCACAACGGCGTGCGCGACGTGGCGAAGGCCCTCGGCACGGCGGATTTCCCGCGGGTGCGGGTCGGCATCGGTCGCCCGAACGGACGCCAGGACCCGGCCGACTGGGTGCTCGACCCGTTCGGCTCCGCGGAGCGCAAGAACCTTCCGATCCTCCTGGGCGATGCCGCCGACGCCGTCGAGCAGCTCGTCGACGAGGGGCTTCTCGCGGCGCAGCAGAAGCACCACGCGCCTCGCGCCTGACGGGCGGCCGTCGGGTGAGCGGAGATCTGCGGATCAGCGGAGGGCTCGGCCGTGCCGCTCCTCGTTTGGGCAGACCTCCTCGGATCCGCTGACGCGGATGCCGCGGCTCTGGCGTCGCGCCGGGTCAGGCGCCGACGCCGGTCCCCGAGGCCAGTCCCGCGGTGAGGAAGCCCTGCACCACGGCGCCGAAGGCGACCGGCCCGAGCGCGGCGATGATCACCGCGGCGATGCCGGCGCCGCGCCCGCGCGCGGTGACGATCGCGACGATGCCCTGCACGAGTGCCCACAGGCCCACCGCCGTGCCGACCCAGAAGGCGACCTCGCCCAGGAGCACCCAGTCCCGCACCGGCGTGAGGATGGACCAGTCGAAGTCGGCGTCGAACGGCCGCGACGAGATCTCACGTCCGGCGCCCAGCCCGATGCGGAAGCTGGCGATGGCCGCGAGAAGGCTCGCCCCGACGGTGGCGATGACGCTGAGGATGAGCGCGGTGATCCCGAGCGCCGCGCCGCGCGGGGCGCGCGCGGCCGGACCGGAGGGGGAGACGGATGCCGCGGCCTGCGTGACCGCGTAGCCCGGGGGTGGCGCGTACCTCGGCGGCGGCCCATAGGCGCTTGCCGGGGGAGCCGGCCACCCCGGGACCGGGTTCGGCTGCCCGCCGGGCGCGGAGCCCGGGTACCCGCCCGGGTGCCCGCCCGGGTACGTCGTGGGGGCGGGGGTTTGCCCAGACGAGGGGCCCGGCGGACCGAACGGAGCCGCGCCCGGTGGCGCCCACGCCGGCTGTTCGGGCGGGGGAACGTCGGGGGTGGCGGGCTGGCTCACGCGCTCATTCTAGAAGCGGGCCGCGACGGGGTCAGCGGGGGTCCCGTGAGACCCCCGGCGACCGCCGTCGCGCATCCACGGCGAGAACGGTGTCGTACCCGCGTCGTAGACTCGTGCGGTGACAGTTCCCGGGATCGTGCGCGCCCTCGAGCAGGCTGAACCGTTTCGGGATGCGGTGGCCGCGGCATCCGTCGACGCCGACTTCTCGCTCGTGGAAGGGCTCGGCGCTCCGCTCCTGGCAGCACTCCTCGAGAAGCGCCGCGCCGCGGGCAGGCCGCCGCTGGTTCTGCTGATCGCGCCGACCGGCCGCCGCGCGGAATCGCTCGGCCCGGCGCTCGGCGCGCTGCTCCCGGGCGCCGAGGTGGTGCACTTCCCGGCGTGGGAGACGCTGCCGCACGAGCGGCTGAGCCCCAGCGCCGAGACGGTGGGCGCGCGGCTCGACATCCTCTCGCGCATCGCGAAATGGGATGCGGCGACGCCTCTCGTGATCACCGCCTCGGTGCGGGGCGCGATCCAGCCGCTCGCGGCGGGACTCACCGACATCGAGCCGATCGAGCTCCTCAAGGGCGGCCGCGGCCATGATCTCGGCGACGTGTCCGCCCGCCTCGTCGACCTCGCCTACCACCGCGTCGACATGGTGTCGCGCCGCGGCGAGTTCGCCGTGCGCGGCGGCATCCTCGACGTCTTCCCGCCCACCACGCCGCACCCCTTCCGCGTCGAGTTCTTCGGCGACGAGGTCGACGAGATGCGCGCGTTCTCGGTCGCCGACCAGCGGTCGCTGCCCGGCGAGGTGCACGAGGTCACGCTCCTGCCCAGCCGCGAGCTGCTGCTCACGGAGGCGGTGCGCGGTCGTGCCCGTCAGCTCAAGGACGAGTTCCCCGGCCTGGTCGCCATGCTCGAGAAGATGGCCGAGGGCATCCCCGTCGAGGGCATGGAGTCCCTGCTTCCGGCTGTCGTCGACCGGCTGGTGACGCTCGTCGACTATCTGCCCGAGGGGTCCGCGGTGGCGCTGGTCGACCCCGAGCGCGCCGTCACGCGCGCGATCACGCTCGGCGAGACCAACCGCGAGTTCCTCGATGCGGCGTGGAGTGCCGCGACCGCGGGCGCCCGCACGCCGGTCGACCTCGGGGCGGGCGACTTCCTGTCGCTGCCCCAGCTCCGCGAGGCGACGCGCGAGCGCGGCGGGGTCTGGTGGACTCTCAGCGCCTTCGACTCCGGCCAGGCGGATGCCGCGGCCGAGGGGCTTCTCGACGGGCCGATCAGCGGCGACGACATCGATGTGGCGCTCGAGGCCGCGGCGGCGATCCGCGTGCCGGGGTCGGCCGTGCCGTCGTTCCACGGCAACGTCGAGGGCGCGACCGACCACGTCGGCGCACTGCTGGCCGATGGCTGGCGCGTCGTCGTCGCGGCATCCGGTGCCGGACTCGTGGAGCGCGCGCGCGATGTGCTCGCCGAGCGCGGCATCGCCGCGCGCAGGGTCGACGACGTGCTGCAGCCACCGGAGCCGGGGGTCGCCCACGTGGTGGTGAGCGTGCTGGAGCGAGGCTTCGAGGCGCCCGACGCGAAGCTCGCGGTGCTCACCGAGTCGGAGTTCTACGGCCGCACGATCGGCGGCGACAACCGGGTCGTGAAGAAGCTCGCGTCGCGGCGCAAGGCGGTCGTCGACCCGCTCAAGCTGACGGCGGGCGACTACGTCGTGCATGCGACGCACGGCATCGGCAAGTTCGTCGAACTCACCCAGCGCGAGGTGTCCAGCGGCGGACGCAACGCGGTGAAGAGCATGCGCGAGTACCTCGTGCTCGAGTACGCGCCGTCCAAGCGCGGCTACCCGGGCGACAAGCTCTTCGTCCCGACGGATCAGCTCGACCTGCTCTCGCGGTACGTCGGCGGCGAGGCGCCCTCGCTGTCGAAGATGGGCGGCAGCGACTGGGCGCAGGCCAAGAGCAAGGCCCGCCGTGCCGTGCGCGACATCGCCGTCGAGCTCGTGAAGCTCTACTCGGCCCGCATGGCCGCGAAGGGCCACGCGTTCGGGCCCGACACCCCGTGGCAGCGCGAGCTCGAGGAGGCGTTCCCCTTCGCCGAGACGCCCGACCAGCTGCAGACGATCGACGAGATCAAGGCCGACATGGAGAAGCCGGTCCCGATGGACCGGCTGCTGTCGGGCGACGTCGGCTTCGGCAAGACCGAGGTGGCCGTGCGGGCCGCGTTCAAGGCGATCCAGGACGGCAAGCAGGTCGCGATGCTCGTGCCGACCACGCTGCTCGTGAAGCAGCACCTCGAGACGTTCACCGAGCGGTTCGCGGGGTTCCCGGTGAAGGTCAAGGCGCTGTCGCGCTTCCAGACCGACAAGCAGGCTCGCGAGGTCGTCGCAGGACTCGCCGACGGCACCGTCGACATGGTCATCGGCACGCACCGCATCCTCACCGAGAAGGTGCTGTTCAAAGACCTCGGCCTCATGATCATCGACGAGGAGCAGCGCTTCGGCGTCGAGCACAAGGATCAGCTCAAGAAGCTCAAGACCAACGTCGACATCCTGGCGATGAGCGCCACGCCGATCCCGCGCACGCTCGAGATGGCCGTGACCGGCATCCGCGAGATGTCGACGCTGCAGACGCCGCCCGAGGACCGGCATCCGATCCTGTCGTATGTCGGTCCGCGCAACGACAAGCAGATCGCGGCCGCCATACGCCGTGAGCTGCTGCGCGAGGGCCAGGTGTTCTACGTGCACAACCGCGTGCAGTCGATCCAGCGCGTCGCCGCCGAGCTCGCCGAGCTCGTGCCCGAAGCGCGCATCGCGGTCGCCCACGGTCAGATGGGGGAGCACGCCCTCGAGGAGGTCGTCGACGCGTTCTGGGAGCGGCGCTCCGACGTGCTCGTCTGCACGACGATCGTCGAGACGGGCCTCGACATCTCGAACGCGAACACCATCATCATCGACCGCGCCGACAAGTACGGACTCAGCCAGCTGCACCAGCTCCGCGGGCGCGTCGGCCGGGCACGCGAGCGTGCGTACGCGTACTTCCTCTACGACGACATGAAGCCGCTCAGCGAGACCGCGGCCGACCGCCTCGAGACGATCGCCGTGAACAACGACCTCGGCTCCGGCATGCAGGTGGCGCTGAAGGACCTCGAGATCCGCGGCGCCGGAAATCTCCTCGGCGCCGAGCAGGCGGGTCACATCGCCGGTGTGGGCTTCGACCTCTATCTGCGCATGATCGGCGAGGCGGTCGCGACCTTCCGCGGCGAAGAGACCGAGGGCCCCACCGAGCTGCGGCTCGAGCTGCCGGTGCAGGCGCGCATCCCGGAGTCGTACATCGACAGCGAGCGGCTGCGCCTCGAGGCGTACCAGAAGCTCTCGGCCGCGGCATCCGTCACCGCCAAGGACGACGCGATCGACCTGGTCATCGAGGAGCTCACCGACCGCTACGGCGAGCCGCCCGCCGATGTCGAAGGACTCGTCGCCGTCGCGCGCCTGCGGCGTCGCGCCGCCGCGGCAGGGCTCGCGGACGTCGTGGCGATGGGACCGAATCTCCGCGTCGCGCCGGCGAATCTGCCCGACTCCATGCGCGTGCGCCTGCAGCGGCTGCACCCGAAGGCCAAGCTCGTCGCGGGGGGAGAGGCGATGGTCGTGCCGCTGCCGTCCGCCGGCGGCGAGCCGCTGCGCGACGGCGAGCTCATCGCGTGGGTCGCGCAGCTGATCGAACAGCTGTGGCCCGAGAAGAAGGCGGATGCGGCGACCCAGGCCGCAGCCGGCGCCTGAGGCGAGCGAGGCAGCCGCACCCGGGCCGCCGACGCCGCGGCGAGGGCCTGACGCTTCGCCGGCCCGCGCCCCGCGGTCTCGAGATCAGGAGATATGGCGGAGACAGGACGCTTCGCGCGCGATCGTCCTGCGCTCGTCAGATCTCCTGATCTCGGAGACAGGCGGACGGCGTCAGACGACGGCGTCAGACGACGGCGTAGAGGGCGACGTTGCCCGAGCTGCCCGCGCCGCCGACCGCCCTGTGCGCGCACGACGGCTACGCTGGGCCCATCCACGACGGCGGGAGCAGCGACGATGCGGTTCGAGCACCTCGGGGCACAGCCCCGTATCCACCCGGAGGCGATCATCGCGCCGACGGCGGTGATCAGCGGCGACGTCTCGATCGGCGCGGACTGCCAGATCCTCCATGGGGCGGTCATCACCGCCGAGGGCGGCCCCATCACACTGGGTGAGAACGTCATCGTCATGGAGAACGCGCTCATCCGGGCGACGTCGACGAACCCGGTGCACATCGCGGACCACGTGCTGGTCGGCCCCATGGCCAGCGTGTCGGGCGCTGTCGTCGAGGAGGAGGTGTTCCTCGCCACGGGTACCAGGGTGTTCAACGGCGCGCACATCGGCGCCCGCAGCGAGGTGCGCATCAACGGCGTCGTGCACCTGCGCACCACCCTGCCCGCGGACTCGACGGTGCCGATCGGCTGGGTCGCCATCGGCGACCCCGTGCAGATCCTCTCGCCCGACCGCCACGAGGAGATCTGGGCCGCCCAGCGCGAGCTCGACTTCCCGGGCTACGTCTTCGGCCTCGACCGCGAGACGCCCGATCTGATGGTTCAGCTGACCGAGCGCTACGGGCGCAGCCTCGCCCGTCACGCCGACGACCGACGCATCGAGTGACGCCGAGCCGAGCGGATGCGGCCGCCTCGACCGCACCGCCCGCGTGCTGGCCCTGGGGCGACCGAGGCCCTAAAGTCGCGACATGGGCCATCTGGGGACCCGCTCGAGGCTCGACCAGGCCATGGGGGCCTTCTCGAGCAACTGGCGCAACCCCAATCTGCGGCGCGCGCAACTGAGCTTCCTCGGTGCCTGGACGGCCGAGTGGGCCTTCACGGTCGCTCTCGGCATCGTCGCCTACAACGACGGCGGAGCGCTCGCGCTGGGGCTCGTCGGACTCCTGCGCATGCTGCCCTCGGCGGTGCTCGCACCCGTGCTGTCGCCCTTCGCCGATCGCGGCCGGCGGGAGCGGGTGCTCGTGACGGTCTCCCTGCTCCGCGGCACGGTCACGGCGGTCGCGGCGGTCGTCGTGGCCCTCGCGGGCCCGCTCGTGGTGGTCTACGCGCTCGCCGTGCTGTCCACGATCGCCGCGACGCTCTTCCGGCCGGCGCACTCGGCGCTGCTGCCCACGCTGTGCCGCACCGGGCACGAACTCGCGAGCGCCAACGTCGTGCGCGGACTCCTGGACTCGGTGGCCACGCTCGTCGGTCCGCTCGTGGCCGCCATCCTCCTCGCCTTGTCCGACGTCTCGGTCGTCTTCGCGGTCGCGGCGGCGGCCTCGTTCTGGGCTGCGCTGCTCCTGTTCCGGGTTCGTTACGACGCGCCACCCCGTCCGCCCGCACCCCGCACCGACCTGCTGAAGGAGGCGATCGAGGGGATCCGCGCCGTCGGGCGCAGCAGGGATCTGCAGCTCATCCTCGGGCTTGCGGCCGCCCAGTCGCTGACGCGCGGATCGCTCACGGTGTTCTCGGTCGTCGTCGCGATCGAGCTGCTCGGCCTGGGGGAGTCGGGTGCGGGTGCCCTGATGGCCTCGGTCGGCGTCGGCGCGGTGGTCGGCTCGCTCGCGGCATCGCTGCTCGTCGGCACGGGTCGACTGGGAGCGTGGTTCGCGGTCGGCGTGGCGCTGTGGGGCCTGCCGATCGCGCTGGTCGGCGTCTTCCCGCAGCAGGCGGCAGCCCTCGTCCTGCTGGCGTTCGTCGGCGTCGGAAATGCGCTGATCGATCTCGCCGGCTTCACGCTCATCGGGCGCCTGGCACCCGACGCCGTCATGGCCCGCGTGTTCGGCGTGCTCGAGAGTCTCGTCGCGATCTCGATCGGAGTCGGCTCGATCCTCGCGTCGGGTGTCATCGCGTGGCTCGGCCTGCAGGCGGCGCTCATCGCCGTCGGCCTGCTGTGCCCGCTGCTCGCCGTGGCCTCGTGGTGGAGGCTGCGCGGCCTCGATCGCGCCGTGGGCGCGCTCGATGCCAAGGTCGGGCTCCTCCAGCGCGTGCCGATGTTCCAGCCGCTCCCGCTGCCGGCGATCGAGCAGCTCGCGCGCGGTCTCGAGCCGGTGGCGGTGGCGGCGGGCGGGCCCGTCTTCACGCAGGGCGACATCGGCGACCGGTACTACGTCATCGAGAAGGGCCAGGCCGAGGTCATCGGCGACGGTCGGGTGGTCGCGACCCTCGGCGAAGGGGAGGGCTTCGGCGAGATCGCGCTGCTGCGGCGCACCCGGCGGACGGCGACCGTCCGGGCGCGCACCACGCTGGACCTCAAGGCGCTCGGCTCGGAGCGGTTCGCGGCGGTGGTGCTCGGCTACGCCCCGAGCGCCGAGGCGGCCGCGACGAGCGTCGACGAACGACTCGACCGATTCGATCCGGGCGAGCCGGCCGACGAGCCGCCCGGCGAGCCGCCGCCGGTGCCGCGGCGACAGGCGACCGCCACGGGGGAGGGTGAGGCATGACGACAGCGCGAACGGCTCTGCTGATCGCCGACATCGGCGGGTACACCGAGTACATGGGCACGCACCGCCTGACGCTCGCCCACGCCGAGGTGAACACCGCGCGCATGCTCCAGAGCATCGTCCGCGCCGCTCGCGGCTTCGAGCTCGTCGAGATCGAGGGCGACGCAGCCTTCCTCTCGCGGCGCACCGGCTCGCGCGACCCCGAGACGACCCTCACCGACATCCTCCAGGTCGCCGTCGCGATGCATCGCGCGTTCCACCGGGAGCGCGAGTACGTGGTGCAGAATCTCTGCCCGTGCGGAGGCTGCCGTCAGGCGCGAGACCTCACGCTCAAGTTCGTGGCCCACGTCGGCGACGTCGCCACGCAGAGCATCGGGGGCCGGTCCAAACTCGTCGGCATCGACGTGATCCTCGTGCACCGGCTGCTGAAGAACCCCGTGGCGATCCCGGAGTACGTCCTGCTCACCGATGACGTCTACCGCAGGGAATCGCCCGCGCTCCCGGATACGGTCGGCGAGATCTCGCCGGACCTCGAGGGCATCGGCAGCGTGCACGCGTACTACGTCGACGTCGCCGACCTGGGCGGAGACGGCTCCGACGCACCCGCACCGACGCTGCGCTCCCGCCTCGGGAGCACCTTCTCCGCCGTCGGCCGGGGGCTCCCGTACATGATCGGCGCGAAGAAGCCCCGTCGCGACCGCTCAGGCTGACCCGAGCGGATGCCGCGGGTCGCGGCATCCGTCATCTTCGGGGCCGCGTCAGTCCCAGGTCATGCCGCAGTCGCGGCAGCCGAACTCGAGGTGCTCGACCCAGCCGCCGTCGAGGGCGTCTCGACGATCCCACTCGATGCGGAACCACCCCGGCTCGGTCGCACGCACATCGAGCGACCCGCATTGCGGACACATCTCGGCGACGATCATCCGTGCCATGGCGCCACGGTACGCCGCGACGCGCGCCCGGGCGGTCACGACGCGCGGCGTGCCGTGCACAGCGGGCGGGCTCTCACCCGGTGTTCTGGAGGCCCGCGGCGACACCCGACACCGACAACAGCAGCAGGCGCTGCAGCTCCGGGTCGGCCGTCGCTCCCTCGGGTGCGTCGCGGAGCGCGCGGAGGGCCCTCAGCTGCAGCAGCGAGAGCGCGTCGACGTAGGGGCTGCGCATCTTGACGGCCCGTTGCAGCACGGGCTTGTTGCCGAGCAGCTCGGTGCCTCCGGTGATGCGGATCACCCAGTCCCGCGTCAGCCGCATCTCGTCGCGCACGAGCGCCGCGAGGTCGTCGCGGTCGCCGAGCTCGAGGTAGTGCTGCGCGATGCGGTCGTCGGTCTTCGCCAGGCTCATGGCGACGTTGTCGATCAGCGTCCGGAAGAGCGGCCACTCCTGGTAGGCCTGGAGCAGAAGCGGCTCGTCGGCGACGGCGTCGAGGGCGGTGCCGAGACCGAACCAGCCCGCGAGGTTGATGCGCGCCTGGGTCCACGCGAACACCCAGGGGATCGCGCGGAGGTCCTCGAGCGACTCCACCGACAGGCCGCGACGCGCAGGCCGGGAGCCGAGGGCGAGCTGACCGATCTCCTCCATCGGGGTGACGCGGGCGAACCACGGGGCGAAGCCGGGGGCCTTGACCAGCGAGAAGAAGCGCTCGCGCGACGCGGCATCCATCGTCGCGGCGACCTCGGCGTACCGATCGGCCGCCGTACGGTTGCGCTCCTCGTTCGAGGGGGAGGAGGCGAGGAGGATCGCCGCGGCGACCTGGTCGATGTGGCGCATGGCGATCGCAGGGTCGCCGTAGCGCGCGAAGATCACCTCGCCCTGCTCGGTGAGCTTGAAGCGGCCGTCGACGGAGTGCGGCGGCTGCGCCATGATGGCGGAGTTCGCGGGGCCGCCGCCGCGGCCGAGGGCGCCGCCGCGGCCGTGGAACAGCGTCAGCTCGATGCCGTTCTCGTCGGCCCAGGCCGCGATCTTCGCCTGCGCCTCGTACAGCGCCAGGTTGGCGGCGACCGGTCCGACGTCCTTGGAGGAGTCGGAATAGCCCAGCATGACCTCGAGGCGCCGGCCGGTGGCCTCCAGGCGCGCGGCGAATTCCGGATGCTCGATGATCTCGGCGAGGATGCGCGGTGCGGCCTGCAGGTCGGCGAAGGTCTCGAACAGCGGGATGACATCGAGCACCGGGGGCGTGCTCTCCGGGCCTGCGGCGAAACGCGCCAGGCGGTGCACATTGGCCAGATCGTCGGCCGACTGGGTGAACGACACGATGTAGCGGCCCGCGGCCCGGGGTCCGTAGCGCTCCTGCAGGAACCCGATCGTGCGGATGACGTCGAGCACCTCTTCGGCCTGCTCGCTGCGCGGCGCGCCAGAGCCATCAGCCCCGGCCCCCTGGGCACTGTCCAGCTCGGCGAGCACCTTCGCGTGCACCGCGGAGTGCTGTCGCACCTCGAGTTCGGTGAGGTGGAAGCCGTATGTCTCGACCTGCCACAGCAGCTGCTGCAGGTGCCCGTAGGCCTGGCGCGGGGCGCCGGCGCGCACCAGCGAGTCCTGCACGACGCGCAGGTCGGCGAGAAGGTGCTCCGGGTCGCGGTACGCGAGGTCGGCGTTGCGGGCGCGCGTGGCCTCGATCTTGCGTGCGATGAGCAGCACGATGCGACGGTGCGGCTCATCGGGCGAGCGCTTGGCGATGTCCTTCGCCGCCTCCTCGTCGGCGGCCTTCAGGCGCTGCCACAGCGCGAGCAGCGCGTCGCTCGGGGGCGTGGTCGAGGCATCCAGGGTGAGCGTCCGGCCGATGCGGTTGGTGGTGCGTGCGAGGCCGAGGAGCACGTGCTCGCTCGCGATCGCGGCGGCCTTGCGGGTGACGGATGCCGTGACGAAGGGGTTTCCGTCGCGGTCGCCGCCGACCCACGAGCCGATCCGCACGAACGGGCGCACGACGGGTGCCCGGCCGCCGGCCGCGGGACCCTGCAGCGCGTCGTCGACGCGCCGGTAGACGTGCGGCACCGCCGTGTACAACGTGTCGTCGAAGACGGCCATCACCGCGCGGACCTCGTCGGTGGGCGCGGGCTTCTCCGGGCGCAGGGGCGCGGTGCGCCACAGGGTGTCGATCTCCTCCAGCATGCGGCGCTCGGCGCGGCGCTCGTCGGCGCCGCCCCGCGGGGAGGTGTCGCGCTCCTCGAGGAGGCTCGCGAGCCGGCGGATGCTCGTGGACACGGCGCGCCGCCGCGCTTCGGTGGGATGCGCCGTGAAGACGGGGTGGAACCGCATGTTCTGCAGGCGCTGGAGCGCGGTGTCATCACCGACCTCGGCGGCCAGGCGCACGAAGGCGGCCGCGACCGAGTCGGTGGCCTGCTCGCGGTCGGGACGGCCGTCGCGCTGGCGGAGAATGCGCACCCGCTGGTGCTCCTCGGCCAGGTTCACGAGGTGGAAGTAGGCGGTGAAGGCCCGCGCGACCTCGTCGGCGCGGGCGATGGTGAACGACTCGGCGATCGCCGCGGCACGGGCGAACGCCTCGGGCGTCTCGTCGGTGTAGGCCTGGATGGTCGCCGTGCGCAGGCGCTCGACATCCTCGTACAGTCCGGCCGACCCGCTTTCGCGGAGCACCTGGCCCAGGAGGGTGCCCAGCATCCGCACGTCCGCGCGCATCTGCTCGGGAATCGCCTGCTCCGCCTCGTACCGTCCGACGAGATCGATCGCTTCGGTGTGGGTCAGCTCACGCATCCGTCCAGGCTAACGGCGCCGTGTTTCCCCGACGTCATGCACGCCGTTGTGTGACGGCGGGGCGGCCGCCGAGGAGACGTGGGTCGATCGCTAGACTGGCCGGTGGAGCGCCGGGAAGTCTGGTCGGCACGTCTTCGTCGACCCGTGATCTCCTGGAGGCCCGATGTCGCTTCTTCGCTCGGCCCGTTTTCCCGCCGTCATCCTGCTCGTCGCCGCGGCCCTCGGCCTCATCGTGGCGAACTCCCCGCTGGGCCCCGCGGTCGACGACGCGATGCACGCGTCGGTCGGCCTCCCGGGCGTCTTCGAACTCACGCTGTCGCATTGGATCAAAGACGGCCTGCTCGCGATCTTCTTCTTCGTCGTCGCGGTGGAGCTGCAGTACGAGCTCACCGCCGGGCAGCTGAACTCCGCGCGCAAGGCGCTGCAGCCCGCCATCGCGGCCGCGGGCGGCGTGCTGGTTCCGATCGCGATCTACGCGGCTGTCTCGTGGGGCACGGAGGCGAGCCCCGGGTGGCCCATTCCGACGGCGACCGATATCGCGTTCGCGCTCGGAGTGCTCGCGGTGTTCGGCCGCGGCCTGCCGCCGGGGCTGCGCGTGTTCCTCCTCGCCCTGGCGATCCTCGACGACATCGTCGGCATCGTCTTCATCGCGGTGCTCTTCACCACCGGGGTCGACTTCGGCGCGCTCGCGGGCGCCGCCGTCTGCGCGGTGGTCTTCGGCATCCTGAGCAGGCAGCTCGACACCCGCGCCCGGGTCGTGGTCGCGATCGTGCTCGTGCTGCTCGCCGTCGCGACCTGGGTGCTGGTGTACCGCTCGGGGGTGCACGCGACGATCGCGGGCGTCGTGCTCGGCCTGGCGATGGCGCAGCGCCCGGCTCTGCGGGTGCGGCACGAACTCGAGCCCTGGGTGAACACGGTGGTGCTGCCGCTGTTCGCCTTCTCGGCGGCGCTGGTCGTCATCCCCTCGGTGCCGCCGAGCGATCTCTCGCCGGCCTTCTGGGGAGTGCTGGTCGCGCTGCCGGTCGGGAAGATCGCCGGCATCTCGGTGTTCGGCTGGATCTCGCTGCGCCTGGCGCACCGGCACGGGGCTCGGCCGCTCGCGTTCGCCGACCTGCTCGCCGCCGGCGCGCTGGGCGGAATCGGCTTCACCGTGTCGCTCCTGCTCGCGGAGCTGGCGTTCTCCGATGCGGCATCGCTGCGGGATCAGGCGACGCTCGGCGTGCTCGCGGGTTCGGTGATTTCGCTCCTCCTGGCCGCAGGGCTCGTATCGTGGCGGGCATGGCATCACCGACGTCTGGCGACGACAGCATCCGCGACGGCGTGACCGACGGGTCGCGGCATCCCGCGCCCGATCCGCTCCGCGCGGCCGCCGACGTCATGCACGCCGTCCGGGACCGGTGCGTCTGGACGCAGCAGATCGACCACCGCGCCCTCGTGCCGTACCTGGTCGAGGAGAGCGCCGAGCTCATCGACGCCGTGGAGGAAGGCTCCCGCGCCGACCTCCGCGAAGAGCTCGGCGACCTGCTGTGGCAGGTGCTGTTCCACTCCGAGATCGCCTCCCGCGACGGAGAGGACCCCTTCGACATCGACGACGTCGCACGCGCCCTCACCGAGAAGATGGTGAGGCGGCATCCGCATGTCTTCGGCGACTCGGTCGCGACCACCCCCGAAGAGGTGCTGATCCACTGGAACGCGGCGAAGGCGGCCGAGAAGCACGCGCGCCGCTCGGTCCTCGACGGAGTGAGCGAGCGGATGCCGAGCCTCGCGCTCGCCCAGAAGCTCCTGTCCAAGGCGGCCCAGGTGGGCGTCTCGTCGACCGTCCCCGCGGCAGAGCCGTCGAGCGAAGCCGAACTGGGTGACGCGCTGCTCGCGCTCGTGGCGACGGCCCGGGCCCGCGGGTGGGACGCAGAGCGCGCGCTGCGCGAGCGCCTCCGCCTTCTCGAGCGCGACATCCGCGCCGCCGAATGATTCGTGCGCTCACGGCGGCACCCAGCAGAATGAATGAGTGGCATCCGTCAATCCGCCGCGCGGCATGCGCGACTTCCTTCCCGCCGACAAGGCCCGTCGCGAGCGCGTGCTCGCCGTCATCCGCGAGCGCTACCGCGCCCACGGCTTCGACGAGATCGAGACGCCCGTCATGGAGGAGTACGGCCGGCTTCATGCGGGCATCGGCGGAGACAACGAGAAGCTCGCCTACAACGTGCTCAAGCGCGGTCTCGACGCCGACGCCATCCGCGCCGCCGCGGACGATGCCGCCAGCCTCGCCGACCTCGGCCTGCGGTACGACCTGACGGTTCCGCTCGCGCGGTTCTACGCCAGCAACCGCGGTCAGCTGCCGGCCGTGTTCCGCTCCATCCAGATCGCCCCCGTCTGGCGCGCCGAACGCCCGCAGAAGGGCCGGTATCGCCAGTTCCTGCAGTGCGACATCGACATCATCGGCGACGCTTCGGCTCGCGCCGAGGCCGAGCTCGTCGTCGCGACCCTCGACACCACCGACGCCCTCGGGCTCGAGGGCGGGAGCGTCCGCATCAATGACCGGCGGGTGCTCGACTGGATGCTCGACAGCTTCGGCTTCGGCGCCGAGGAGCGCCCTGGCGTGCTCATCACCATCGACAAGCTCGACAAGATCGGGCCGGACGGCATCGTCGCCGAGCTGCGCGAGCGGGGGGCCACGGCCTCGGCCGTCGACGCGTTCGAGGCCTTCCTGCGCCGCCCGATGACCCTGGAGCACAACCCCTACGGCGAGGTTCAGATCCGCAAGGCGCTGCCCGAGGGCGCTCCCGCGGAGATCGTCGATCACCTCGTCGGCATCGGGGAGGCTGTCGCGGCCGCCCGCGCCGCGACAGCAACTGCCGAGGCGGCCGCGGCCGACATCCCTCTCGTGTTCGACCCCTTCCTCGTGCGCGGCATGGGCTACTACACGGGAACGATCTTCGAGCTCGCGCACCCGTCGGTGGACTACTCGCTGGGCGGAGGGGGGCGCTACGACGGCATGATCGGGCGCTTCCTCGGCCAGGAGGTGCCCGCGGTCGGGTTCTCGATCGGCTTCGAGCGCATCGTCGACCTGGTGGCGGAGGGGACGGATGCTGCGGCCCCGGCGGTCGTGCTCGTCCACGACCGCGACGTGTCCGAGGCGGCCCTCCTCGCGCTGAAGGCGGCCCTCGTGCGCCAGGGCTCCCGCGTTCGCCTCGAGCACCGCACGAAGAACCTCAAGGCGCTCCTCGAGCGCGCGGCGGCCGACGGCTACACGGCGTTCGCGACGGTGTCCGCCGACACCACCGCGGAGTCCCTCGACGTCAAGCCGCTCGCGTAGTCCGGTTCGGCAGCAGAACTCCACGCATTCGCGCGGAGGACGGTGGATGAGCGGCCGGACGTGGTCTCACCGCGCGAGTCCCGTGGAGTTCCGCAGAGCGTTCCGGCTATGCCCGGCGGGCGCGGAGGCGGATCGCGCGGTACGCGGCGCCGACCGCGACCACCGCGACACCGGCCACGACGGACTGCCAGGGGAGCGTGACGGCGAGGACGAGGCAGCCGACCGCCCCCACGACCTGGAGGAAGACGGGGTACCGGCGCGCGTCTCCGCGCTGTCGCCACGCCGCGACGTTCGCGACGAGGTAGTACAGCAGCACGCCGAACGACGAGAAGCCGATCGCCCCGCGAAGGTCGATCAGCGCGACGAGCAGCACGACGACCGCTCCCGCGACCAGTTCCGCGCGGTGGGGGACGTGCCACCGCGGGTGCACCGCGGCGAGGAATCCCGGGAGGTCGCCTTCGCGCGCCATGGCGAACGCGGTGCGGCTCACTCCGGCGATGAGGGCGAGCAGGGCTCCGAGCGATGCGGCCGCGGCCCCGATACGCACGACGGGGTCGATCCACGCCCATCCCGATCGCGCGACGGCGGCCGCGACCGGCTCGGTCGACGACGCGACGCCGGCGGGCCCCAGTGCGCTCAGCACGGCGACGGCGACCACCGCGTACACCGCGAGGGCCATGGCGAACGCGATGACGATCGCGCGGGGGATCACACGGCGCGGGTCGCGCACCTCCTCACCCATGGTCGCGATGCGCGCATACCCGGCGAATGCGAAGAAGAGCAGACCGGCGGACTGCAGGATGCCGTAGCCGCCGCCGATCCAGACGGCCTCCGCGGTGAGCCAGCCCGGTGTCGCCCCGGCCGAGAACGCGGCCGTGACGGCGGCGGCGAGCGCGCCCAGCGAGACGACGACGATCGCGCGGGCGGCGCCGGCGGTGCGCGTCACGCCGAACCAGTTCACAGCCGTGAGCGCGACGACGGCGACGACGGCGAAGGGCCGCTCCCACCCGCTCGGCGCGGCGTAGGCGGCGAACGTGAGCGCCATCGCCGCGCAGCTCGCGGTCTTGCCGACCACGAACCCCCACCCGGCGAGGAATCCCCACCACGGGCCGAGCTCGGCGCGTCCGTACGCGTACGTGCCGCCCGACGTCGGGTGGGCTGCGGCGAGCTGAGCCGACGAGGTGGCGTTGCCGAACGCGACGACAGCCGCGATCGCGAGGCCGATGAGCAGGCCCGTGCCCGCCGCATCCGCTGCCGGCGCCCACACGGCGAAGACCCCCGCGCCGACCATCGAGCCCAGTCCGATGAACACGGCGTCGCCGAGGCTGAGACGGCGCTGCAACGAGGGGGATGCCACGGCGGAACCTTAGCGCGGCGGCATGGCCGAGGATCGCCGCCGGTCGGCGCGGACGCGCCAGAATGGTCCCATGACGCTGCAGATCCACACCCTGCTCCTGCCGTTCGGCCCCGCGACGGCGATCGAACTGACCGACGAGCAGGTGACCGAGCTGGGTGGTGGGAAGCGCGCAGCGGTCGTCGTCGGCATCGGCGGGCGCACGGCGAGGGTGCGGCTGGGCGTGATGGACGGGCGCAACCTGGTCGGGCTCTCGAAAGCCGTGCGAGCACAGCTCGGCGTCGAGATCGGCGACGAGATCGACGCCGCGATCGACCTCGACACGGCCGAGCGGGAGGTCGAGGTGCCGGCCGACCTGGCTGCCGCCCTCGAGGCCGCGGGCGTGCGGGCCGCATTCGACGCGCTGACGTTCACCCGCCGCAAGGAGATCGCCCGCGGCGTCGCCGAGGCGAAGCGCCCCGACACGCGCGAGCGCCGCGTCGTGGCGGCCGTCGAGGAGCTCGGTAAGGGTTGACGACCGGGCCCGCGGCCGGATTGAGTGGCGGCATGGCAGAGCCCACACCCGATACCTGGCGTCGCGTCGACGCCTACCTCACCGAGCTGCTGGTCGGGCACGACCCCGGTCTCGAGCGCGCGGTCGCCGACCAGAACGAGGCCGGACTGCCGGCCATCGAGGTCGCGCCGGTCCACGGCAAGCTGCTGCACCTCGTCGCCCGCATGGCGGGCGCGCGCCGGGTGCTGGAGATCGGCACGCTCGGCGCCTACTCGACGATCTGGCTCGCGCGGGCCCTCCCCGACGGCGGTCAGGTCGTCACCATCGAGGCCGAGCCGCGCAACGCGGATCTCGCCCGGGCCAACCTCGATCGCGCCGGCGTCGGCGACCGGGTCGAGATCAAGGTCGGTCGCGCGGCAGAGGTGCTGCCGACCCTGGACGGCGGCCGGCCCTTCGACCTCGTGTTCATCGACGCCGACAAGGAGTCCAACACGATCTACCTCGACTGGGCCGCCCGGCTGGGCCGACCCGGCACCGTCGTCATGGTGGACAACACCGTCCGAGGCGGCGAGGTGGCGAACCCGGCGACAGAGAATCCCCAGATCATCGGCGTGCAGCGAGGTCTCGAGATGCTCGGTCGTGACCCGCGGTTCGACGCGACGGCGATCCAGACGCTCGACGCCAAGGGATACGACGGGATCGCGATCGCGATCGTCGTATGACGGCGAGGATGACGGATGCCTCTGGCCCCGGCATCCGTCATCACTAGACTCTTGGGCGGACCGACGACGCTCCGACGAACCACCCTCCACCAAGCAAGGAGACCCCCTGTGGCACAGATCGAGGCTGTAGGCGCCCGTGAGATCCTCGACTCGCGCGGAAACCCGACCGTCGAGGTGGAGGTGCTGCTCGACGACGGGATTGTCCAGCGTGCGGCCGTCCCCTCCGGCGCGTCGACCGGAGCTTTCGAGGCGTACGAGCTGCGCGACGGCGACAAGAGCCGCTACGGCGGCAAGGGCGTGCTGAAGGCGGTCGCGGCCGTCATCGACGAGCTCGGCCCCGCGATCGAGGGCGTCGAGGCGAGCGAGCAGCGCGTCATCGACGAGATCCTCATCGCCACCGACGGCACCGAGAACAAGTCACGGACGGGCGCCAACGCCATCCTCGGCGTCTCGCTCGCGGTCGCGAAGGCCGCCGCCGACTCCGCCGACCTGCCGCTGTTCCGGTACCTGGGCGGCCCGAACGCGCACGTCCTTCCCGTGCCGCTGTTCAACGTCATCAACGGCGGCGAGCACGCCGACAACGGCATCGACTTCCAGGAGTTCTTCCTCGCCCCCATCGGCGCCGAGACGTACGCCGATTCGCTGCGCTGGGGTACCGAGGTCTACCACGTCCTCAAGGGCGAGCTGAAGGCCGCCGGCTTCGCGACCGGCCTCGGCGACGAGGGCGGCTTCGCCCCCGACCTGCCGAGCAACCGCGAAGGCCTCGACTTCCTCATCCAGGCGATCGAGAAGGCGGGCTTCACCCCCGGCACGGACATCGCCGTGGGGCTCGACGTCGCCGCCACCGAGTTCTTCAAGGACGGTGTCTACACCGTCGAGGGCAAGCCGTGGTCCGCCGAGCAGCTCACCGACTACTTCGCCGACCTCGTCGACAATTACCCGATCGTGACCATCGAGGATGCGCTCGCCGAGGACGACTGGGACGCCTGGAAGGCCCTCACCGACAAGATCGGCAGCAAGGTGCAGCTCGTCGGCGACGACCTGTTCGTCACCAACCCCGAGCGCCTGCAGCGCGGCATCGACCTCGGCGTCGGCAACGCGCTGCTGGTCAAGGTGAACCAGATCGGCACGCTCTCCGAGACGCTGGACGCGATCGCGCTGGCCACCCAGAACGGCTACCGCTCGATGCTGTCTCACCGTTCGGGCGAGACCGAGGACACCACGATCGCCGATCTCGCGGTCGCGGTGAACGCGGGTCAGATCAAGACCGGCGCGCCCGCCCGCAGCGAGCGCGTCGCGAAATACAATCAGCTTCTGCGCATCGAAGAGGAGCTCGGCGAGGCCGCGGTGTTCGCGGGTCGCGGAGCATTCCCCCGTTTCAAGGGCTGATGCGCTGAGAGCACGTTGAGGGAAGGGGGAGCCGTGGCCAAGACGACGGCTCCCCCTTCTCGTGCCGCCGGCGGGTCCCCCCGCCGCCGGCCGGTGGCCGGCCGGCGTCCGGTCGACGTACGGGCGTGGCTGGGCGGCATCCGTCTCTCCGGCTTCATGGTGATCATGATGGGGCTGGTCGTGCTCGCCGCCTTCGTGCTCGTGCCCACGATCGGCACCTACGTGGAGCAGCGCCAGAAGGTCGCGGCCCTCGAGGCAGCCGTGCAGCTCAGCCGCGACCAGGTCGCCGAGCTCGAGTCGCAGCGCGAGCGCTGGGAGGATCCCGCGTACATCACCACGCAGGCGCGCGAACGGCTGTATTACGTCAAGCCCGGCGAAGTCGTCTACCTGGTCGACGACGATCTGCCGCCCGAGCTCGAGCCGCAGGAGCAGCAGCCCGTGTCGGACGAGCTGGAGGCGGCCCACTCCGACTGGATGTCGAAGATCGTCCGCTCGGTGACCGAGGCGGGGCTCGCTCAGACGGTCGCGCCGCTGATGGTCGGCGTGCCCGACCCGGACCCCTCCTCCACGCCGGCGCCGTAGGCCACGCGAGCCGGCGGCATCCGTCCTCCACCCGCCGGTCCAGGACCGTCCCAGGTGGCGCCGATAGCCTGGCCCGAAAAGGAGCAGCCCTGTGACGACCCCGCCCTACCCGCCTGTCAGCGACGCCGACCTCGCTGTGCTGCGCGCGCAGCTCGGTCGCCCGGCACGGGGCGTCGTGGGGATCGCCGCCCGGTGCGTGTGCGGAAACCCCACCGTCGTCGCTACGTCGCCGCGGCTGCCGGACGGCACGCCGTTCCCGACGTTCTACTACCTGACCCACCCCGCCGCGACGGCGGCGATGTCGGCGCTCGAAGCAGACCACGTCATGCGGGAGCTCACCGACGAGCTCGCCGCCGACGAAGAGGTCGGGGCCGCGTACCTTCGCGCGCACGAGTCGTACCTCAGCGACCGCGCGCAGTTCGGCGAGGTCGAGGAGATCGCGGGCATCTCCGCCGGGGGCATGCCGGCGCGCGTGAAGTGCCTGCACGCGCTCGCCGGCCACTCGCTCGCGGCAGGACCCGGCGTCAATCCGATCGGCGACCGCGCGCTGGCCATGTCGTCGTGGTCGCCCGAGCGCTGCGTGTGCGCGCAGCCGGGATCGGGCGGATGACCCGCCGCCTCATCGGAGCGGTGGCGGCGGTTGCCGTCGCGACGACGCTCGTCGCCGCGGCACCTGCGGCCGCCCAGGCGGCAACCGGCGTCGACCCGGTGCGCGCCGCCGAATACTGGCTCGCGGACTACGGCATCGAGAAGGCGTGGCAGACCACCCGTGGCGCCGGCGTGAAGATCGCCGTGATCGACACCGGCATCGGCCGCGGACCCGTGGAGTTCGTCGGCGCCGTCGCCGGCGGCACCGATGTCTCGGGCGCCGGCGCTTCCGACGGGCGGACGCCTCTCGGAGCCGTCGACAAGGATCACGGCAGCTGGGTGGCGTCGCTCGCTGCCGGGCGGGGGACCGGCCCCGGCACCGGGATGATCGGCGTCGCACCCGAGGCGCAGCTGCTGTCGGTGTCGGTGGCCTTCGGGTCGTTCGCGAAGCGCTCGTTCTCCGACCAGATCGCCGACGCCATCCGCTGGTCGGTCGACAACGGGGCCGACGTCATCAACATGTCGCTCACCACGAACGTCCCGGACTGGCCGGAGAGCTGGGACGACGCATTCCTGTACGCGTTCGACCACGACGTGGTCGTCGTGGTCGCTGCCGGCAACCGGGGCAGCGGCACGACCCGCGTCGGCGCGCCCGCCACGATTCCCGGCGTTCTCACAGTCGGCGGCGTGGACCGCTCCGGCAAGGCGAGCGTCGACGCCTCGACCCAGGGCATCACCATCGGCGTCTCGGCGCCGAGCGAGGAGCTCATCGGCGTGTCCTCCGACTCGACGCTGGTGTCATGGGACGGCACGAGCGGCGCCGCACCCATCGTCGCCGGCGTCGCCGCGCTCGTGCGGGCGGCCCACCCCGAGCTCGACGCGAACAACGTCATCAACCGCATCGTCAAGACCGCGCGCCCGGCATCGGCGGCCACCGAGGTTCCCGACGTGCTGTACGGCTATGGACTGGTGGATGCCGCGGCCGCCGTCTCGGCGAACGTTCCCCGCGTCACCGCCAACCCGATGGGGAACCTCGAGGACTGGGTGCGGCTGTATCGCCGCGCGCCGGTCGTACCGGTTCCCCAGGAGACGACGGCGCCGGCCGAGGTCCCGCCGCTGCCGGACGCCGACGACGCGACCCGTGCGACGTCGCCTCTCCTGCCCGACCGGACCACGGTCGTCTACGGCACCCTCCCGCTCTTGCTGGTCACCGCGACGGCTATACTGGTGGCGCTCGGCGTCACCGCTGCTGTCCGACGCATCCGATTGGCGTCCCGCGCGCCGAGCCGCTGACACAGGAGGAGTTCTCCCCACGTGACCAACACCGTGCCCAAGATCCTCATCGTCGGTGGCGGATACGCAGGCTTCTACACGGCCTGGAAGCTCGAGAAGCATCTGCGCAAGGGCGAGGCCGACGTGACCATCGTCGACCCGCTGCCGTACATGACCTACCAGCCCTTCCTCCCCGAGGTCGCGGCCGGCTCGATCGAGGCCCGTCACTCCGTCGTCGCCCTGCGACGTCATCTCAAGAAGACGCGCGTCCTCGCCGCCAAGGTCACCGGCATCAACCACGCGAACAAGGTGGCGACGATCACCCCCATCGCCGGTGAGCCGTACGAGTTCGAGTACGACCAGATCGTCGTGACGGCAGGCGCCGTCTCGCGCACCTTCCCCATCCCGGGCATCGCCGACAACGCGATCGGCCTGAAGACGATCGAAGAGGCGGTCGCGATCCGCGACAAGCTCATGTCGAACTTCGACAAGGCTTCGACCCTGCCCCCCGGCCCGGAGCGCGACCGTCTGCTGACCGTCGTCGTGGTCGGCGGCGGCTTCGCGGGAATCGAGGTGTTCGCCGAGCTGCGCTCGCTGGCGTCTGATCTGGTCAAGAGCTACCCGGAGCTGACGTTCGACGACACGCACTTCCATCTCATCGAGGCGATGAGCCGGATCATGCCCGAGGTCTCGCTGAAGACGAGCGAGTGGGTGCTGAAGAACCTCGCCCAGCGGGGTGCCTCGGTGCACCTCGACACCCAGGTCACCGGCGCGGTGGGCGGCAACATCGAGCTCTCCACCGGCGAGACCATTCCGAGCGACCTCATCATCTGGACGGCCGGCGTCATGGCGAACCCGACAGTGGTGCGCGGCGGCGACCTCCCCGTCGAGGAGCGCGGTCGGATCCGCACGCGCGCAGATCTTCGCGTGGGCACCGATGAAGAGGTCGTCGAGGGCGCCTGGGCCGCCGGCGATGTCTCGGCCGTTCCCGACCTCACCGGTGGTGGCGTGGGCGGCTACTGCGTGCCCAACGCGCAGCACGCCGTGCGTCAGGCGAAGCTGCTCGCGAAGAACCTCGTGGCCGTCCTCCGCGGCGAGCTGCCGCGCGAGTACTACCACAAGAACCTCGGCGCGGTCGCGGGCCTGGGTCTGTGGGTCGGCGTCTTCCAGTCGGGCAATCTCGCCCTCAAGGGACCGATCGCGTGGCTCGCGCACCGCGGCTACCACGGCCTCGCGATGCCGTCGTGGGAGCGCAAGTGGCGCGTGCTGTGGGGCTGGTGGAACAACTTCTGGCTCGGCCGCGACATGGTGAACCTGTCGACGGTGCAGAACCCGCGCTACGTCTTCGAAGAGTTCGCGGCGCGTCCGCGTCCGCCGCAGCCGGTCGAGGCGCCCGCGCCCGATAAGGCCGCCGCGGCCGCCCCGGCCAAGAAGGCGCCCGCGCGCAAGACTCCCGCGAAGACCGCCGCCGCGACCGAGAAGATCGCCGCGAAGTAGGCCGCACGGATGCCGCAGGCTCGTCTGAGAAGATGAGCCTGCGGCATTCGCGTTCCCAGGGGGAGCGCGACCGGCCCCCGTAGCCCAACGGCAGAGGCAGGCGACTTAAACTCGCTCCAGTGTGGGTTCGAATCCCACCGGGGGTACTTCCGGTGTGACGCCGCCCACGCCACCCGCGCGTCGCGCCACCGGAGACACCGGCGGCCGTGATCGCGCCGTAGTCTGGGGCGATGTGCGCGCACCCGGAGCGAGCCTGATGAGTCTCGATCTGCTGTCCACGCCCACGGCGACGAAGCCGTGGGATCACCCCGCCTCCTACTGGGGCGCCATGAGCCACGCGCTGAAGGACGTGGGCGGGCCGGCCGCGGCCATCAACGTCGCCGCCCTGCGCTACAACGCGCTCGACCTCCTCGTGCGTGCCTCCGGCGTGCCGATCCGCGTCGCCAGCAAATCGGTGCGAGTGCGTGAGGTGCTGGAGGCCGTTCTGGCGCTCCCGGGCTATCGCGGAATCCTCGCCTTCACCCTCCCCGAGGCGCTCTGGCTCGCCGAGACGATGGACGACATCGTGCTGGGCTACCCCACCGCCGACCGCACGGCCCTCTCGGCACTGGCTGCCGATGAGAGCGCCGCCTCGCGCATCACCCTCATGGTCGACGACCTCTCGCAGCTCGACGCCGTCGACGCCGTCGCACGGCCGGGAACCCGGCCCGAGCTGCGTGTCGCGATCGACGCGGACGCATCGTGGCGTGCTCCCGGACTCGGCCACATCGGCGTGCTCCGTTCGCCGGTGCACGAGGCGGCCGAGGTCGCCGCGCTGGCGCGCTCGATCGCCGCGCGCCCGGGGTTCCGCCTCGTCGGGCTGATGATGTACGAGGCGCAGATCGCGGGGCAGGGCGACGCGACGGGATCGGGGGATGCCGTCATCCGGTGGATGCAGCGGCGCTCGGCGGCGGAACTCCTCGACCGCCGTGCGGCCATCGTCGCGGCGCTGCGCGACATCGCCCCCCTCGAGTTCGTCAACGGCGGCGGGACCGGATCGCTGGAGCTCACGGCATCCGATCAGTCCGTCACCGAGCTCACCGCCGGAAGCGGCTTGCTGGCCGGCCATCTCTTCGACGGCTATCGCGCCTTCGACCCGGCGCCGGCCGCCGCGTTCGCGCTGGACGTGGTCCGCAAGCCCGCCCCCGACGTGGCCACCGTGCTCGGCGGGGGATGGATCGCCTCCGGGCCCGCGCTCGAGTCCCGTCAGCCCCGGGCGGTCTGGCCCGAGGGCCTGCGGACCGCCGCCCGGGAGGGGGCGGGCGAGGTGCAGACGCCGCTGCGGGGCGATGCGGCGCGCGGGCTGCGCGTCGGCGATCGGGTGTGGTTCCGCCACTCGAAGAGCGGCGAGCTCGCAGAGCGCGTCGACCGTTATCACCTGATCGACGGCGATGCCCGCGCGGGCGAGGCCGCGACCTACCGCGGTGAGGGAAAGGCGTTCCTGTGACCCGTCCCGGTGGCATCTGGCGCAACTGGGCCCGGACCGAGTCCGTGCGCCCGCAGCGGGTGGAGCACCCGCCGACCGTGCCCGCCGTGCAGCGGGCGGTCGTCGCTGCCGCCGCTCAGCACCTGCCCGTCAAGGCGGTCGGGGCCGGCCACAGCTTCACGGGGATCGCCGTAGCGCCCGGCGTGCTGCTCGAGTTGCGCGACCTCAGCGGACTCGTCTCCGTCGACGTGGACCGCGCCCGAGTGACGCTGCTCGCCGGCACGCGCCTGCATCAGATCCCCGCGCTGCTGGCGCCGTTCGGCCTGGCCATGGAGAACCTCGGCGACATCGACCGGCAGTCGATCTCGGGTGCGATCTCCACCGGCACGCACGGCACCGGCGTTCGCTTCACCGGCATCGCCGGGCAGGTCGTCGGAGCGACCCTGGTCACGGCATCCGGCGATCTCCTCACCGTCAGCCACGAGGAGAACCCCGAACTGCTGCCGGCGGTCGCTCTCGGCCTCGGTGCGCTCGGCATTCTGGTGGAGGTCACGCTGCAGTGCGTCCCCGCGTTCGTGCTCCACGCCGTCGAACGGCCCGAGACGCTGCACGGCGTGCTGGAAGAGCTTCCCGAGCGCGCGGCGGGCGCCGACCACTTCGAGTTCTACTGGTTCCCGCACACCGACACAGCGATGACGAAGACGAACACGCGGCTCCCGGAGAGCGCGCCGCGGCACCCGCTCCCGCCCGTCGGGAAATGGATCGACGACACGCTCGTCGGCAACGGTCTGCACCAGATGGCATGCGCGGCGGGAGCCATGATCCCGCCGGTGGTGCCGCCGATCAACCGGCTGTCGGCGCGGATCTGGGGCGACCGGGAGTTCACGGATGACTCGGCCCGCGTCTTCGCGACCACGCGGTCGGTGCGCTTCCGCGAGATGGAGTACGCCCTGCCGGCCGAGAACGTACGCCCTGCCTTCGATGCCATGCGGGCGCTGATCGACGAGCGCGGCTGGCGCATCGGCTTTCCGGTCGAGGTGCGGTTCGCGGCAGCCGACGACCGCTGGTTGTCGACGGCCTACGGTCGCGCCTCCGGCTACATCGCGGTGCACCGCTACTGGCGCGAGGACCCCACGGAGTACTTCGAGGCCGTCGAGGAGGTCATGCTGCGCTTCGACGGGCGCCCGCACTGGGGCAAGATGCACACGCTCGCCGCCCCCGCATTGCGCACGCGGTATCCGCGATTCGACGACTTCCTCGCCGTGCGCGACCGCCTCGATCCGGATCGGCTCTTCCGCAACCCCTACCTCGATCGCGTGCTCGGTGGGTAACGGCTGGGAGTAGCGGAAGACCCCACGTCGGACAGGGTTTCGCGTCGGTAGGATGAGGTCACTACCGAACGGAGCCTCGGCAATGGAATGGCTGATCCCAGTCCTCATCGTGGTGGCGCTCGCCGTCATCGTCGGCATCTATCTCTGGGCGACCTACAACTCGCTCGTCCAGCTGAACGTGCGCGTCGACGAGGCGTGGAGCGACATCACGGTGCAGCTCAAGCGGCGGGCCGATCTGCTGCCGAATCTCATCGAGGCGGTCAAGGGCTATGCCACGCATGAGAAGGCCGTGTTCGAGAGGGTGACGCAGGCGCGCGCCGACACCCTGTCGGCGTCGGGCCCCGCCGAGGCGGGGGCTGCCGAGGGGCGCATGCAGCAGGCGCTGAAGTCGCTGTTCGCCGTCGCGGAGGCGTATCCGCAACTGCAGGCGAGCCAGAACTTCCTCCAGCTGCAGCAGTCGATCGTCGACACCGAGGACAAGATCCAGGCGTCGCGCCGGTTCTACAACGGCGGCGTCCGCGAGCTCAACACGAAGATCAAGGTCTTCCCGAACAACATGTTCGCCCGCAACCTCGGCTTCCACGAGCGCGAGTTCTTCGAGGTCATCGACGGCGCCGCGATCTCCGAGCCGCCCCGCGTACAGTTCTGAGTCGAGCCGGGTCAATGCGAGAACAGCGTTGACGCGGTTCGACTCAAGGTTGAGTAGCGAGGAACGAGCGTATCGAAACCTCACGCGCACGTAGCCTCGTGGCATGTCGCATCGGCTGACGCGCGACGAGGCGCGCCGCATCGCGGTGAGCGCCCAGCTGCTGACGGCCGAGCGGCCTTCGGGGATCGTCGAGACGATCGATGCGCTCATGGTGGTGAACATCGAGCCGACCGCGGCGATCGCGCCGAGCGCCGATCTCATCCTCTGGAGCCGGCTCGGCTGGCCGTACCAGCCGGCCGATCTCGTGCGCCTGATCGAAGAGGATCGTGCCGTGTTCGAGTGGGGCGGCTTCTACCGTGCGATGACGGACTTGCCGCTCCTCCTGCCCGAGATGCGCCGCCGCCCGCAGTCGGCGGAGGCGCGTGAGTGGCTCGCCGTCAACGACGTGTTCCGCCGGGAGGTGCTCGTGCGCCTGCGCGCGGAAGGACCGCTGCGAGCCGCCGACATCCCCGACGCGGCGCAGGTGTCGTGGCGCTCGTCGGGGTGGACGAACAACCGCAACTCTCTCCAGCTGCTGGAGATGCTCGTTCTGTGCGGAGATGTCGCGGTCTCGTCGAGGGATGCCGCGGGGCGCCTGTTCGACGTCGCTGATCGCGTGTACCCGTCCGATGTGCCGCTCATCGCGGAGGAGGATGCCGCCCGGGAGCGTGCGGAGCGCCGGCTGGCCTCGCTGGGCATCGCGCGCGCGAAGGGCCTCGCCCAGCCCGTGGAGCCGATCGACGTGGGAGAGATCGGCGAGGAGGCCGTGGTCGAGGGCACCTCCGGCGTCTGGCGGGTCGACCCGGAGATGCTGACGGCAGCTGCCGGGGTCACTCCCCGCACGGCGCTGCTGTCACCGTTCGATCGGTTGGTCTTCGACCGGCGACGACTGGAGGAAATCTTCGGCTACGAGTACCTGCTCGAGATGTACAAGCCCGCCGCCCAGCGGCGCTGGGGCTACTTCGCCTTGCCGATCCTGCACGGGGACCGGTTCGTCGGAAAGCTCGACGCCAGGGCCGACCGCAAGGCCGGCGTGCTGCGGGTGCATGGCGTGCACGAGGACGAGACGTTCACGGATGAGGTGCGAGACGCGGTCGACGCCGAGATCCGCGAGCTCGCCCGCTGGCTCGGGCTCGAAGTCGCCGGCGGGCGATGAGAGGCGGGCCCAGCCCGGCCCCGCCGGTGCTCAGCCGGTGACTCGGCCGGCGAGTCGTTCGCGCCCGGGCTCGTCGCTCTCGGGCGCGGGTTCCTCGGGGCCGAGCGCGACGGGCTCGGCAGGACCGGCGTCGTGCCGTGCCGCCTCGGGCAGGGCGCGCGCGAGGTCGTCGGCGGCGTCGCCCCACCGTGAGACGGAGAGCGACTCCAGCCCCTGCCAGGATGCCGCGAGCCGCAGCTCTTCGGCCAGCCGGGGAGCGGCGTCTGCGGGTCGCCCATGCTCCCACCAGGCCGACTGCACGCGCAGCGTCGAGGCCGCGCGGTCGGCCTTGAGGTCGACGCGGCCCACGATGTCGTCGTCGATGAGCACGGGCAGCGAGTAGTAGCCGAAGCGGCGCTTCGGCGCCGGCGTGTAGATCTCGATCCGGTACTCGAAGTCGAAAAGCCGCTCGGCGCGGTCGCGGAACCACACCACCGGGTCGAAGGGGGTCAGGATCGCGGCCGCCCGGATCCGCCGCGGGATGGCGGCGTCGCGGTGGAGCCACGCCGGGGACGGACGGCCGGCGGTCGTCCATCCCTCGACGGTGACCGGATGCAGCTCGCCGTCGTCCACCAGATCCCCGAGGGCGGCCGTCACGGCCTTACGGTCGGCGATGCGCCAGTAGTCGGCGATGTCGGCGGCGGTCGCCACGCCGTATGCCCGCGTCGCGCGCCGGACGAGCTCTCGCACGGCGTCATCGCGCGGAACGGGGGATGCGAGCACGTCGGGCGGGATGACGTGCTCGGCGAGCGCGTAGCGCCGTTCGAAGCCGCGGCGTCCGGCGATCGCGACCTCGCCGAAGAGCCAGAGATGCTCCAGCGCGTGCTTGACGACGTCCCAATCCCACCAGGGGCCGCGGGCTCCCTTCTTGGCGTCGTGCTCGATCTGCGCCGGGCGCAGGGGCCCCCGGTCGGCCAGCTCGTCCTTGATCCAGGCGACGGTGTCGCGGTTGCTGTCGTACCACCCGCCGCGCTTCCCGCCGTACTTCTCGCGCATCGCGCGCATGCGGAAGTCGAACAGCGCCCAGTCCGCGGCGGGGATGAAGGCGGCGACGTGCGCCCAGTACTCCACATACGGCGCGCGACGCGCGAACAGCAGGCGGTCCAGGGCAGCGGTGTCGTAGGCGCCGACGCGCGAGAACAGCGGCATGTAGTGCGACCGCGCGAAGACGTTGACCGAGTCGATCTGCAGGGTCTGCATGCGGGCCAGCGCGCCGTTCAGCTGCCGGGTGCCCGCGGTGGCCGGTCGAGGGCGCGAGAACCCCTGTGCCGCCAGCGCGATGCGGCGAGCTTCGACGGCGCTCAGCGAGGACTTCACGCGGTCAGCCTAGCCAGGGGTGCCGACATCCGGCCCCGGGGGCGGTTCATGACCGGCGCAGAATACGACGCGCCTAGACTGGGCGAATGAGCACCGGTCGAATGAGCGGCTCCGACGACAAGCCCCGCGGCTCGCTGTTCGATGCCGTCCGCGACCGCAGCCGGGTCGTCACCACCGAGACATCAGCCGCGGTGCCGCGCGGCCTGCGCGTCGCCACCGCCTACTCCTGGCGGCTCATCGTCGTCGCCGTCGCGATCGGCATCGGCATCTGGCTGATCATCCAGCTCAAGCTGCTCGTGATCCCGCTGATGATCGCGATCCTCATCACCGCGCTGCTGTGGCCGCCTTTCGCATGGATGCTGCGCCACCGCGTGCCGCGCTGGCTCGCCATCGTCATCTCCATCGTCGGCACTCTCGCCATCGTCGCTGGGCTGGTCTGGCTCGTGGTATGGCAGATCATGCGCCAGTGGAACTCGGTGCAGGTCAGCACCGTCGCCGCGATCGAGCAGTTCCGCCAGTACCTCATCGACGGGCCGCTCCACCTGAGCGCTCAGCAGATCGACGATCTGCTGGCGCAGGGCTTCTCGTTCCTGCAGGAGCAGGCGTCGCTGCTGTGGTCCGGCGCCCTCGCGGTGGGCTCCACCATCGGCCATGTCGTGACCGGTGCCCTGCTCGCCCTGTTCATCCTGCTGTGCCTGCTGGCCGACGGTGCGGGCATCTGGCGCTGGACGCTGCGCCTGTTCCCCGGGAAAGCACGCCCGGCCGCCGACGGCGCCGGCCGTGCGGGCTGGGTCACCGTCGTCAACTACGCGCGCACGCAACTGCTGGTGGCGACGATCGATGCCGTCGGCATCGGCCTCGGCGCGGCGCTCCTCGGCGTCCCGCTCGCCATCCCGGTCGCCGTCCTGGTCTTCCTCGGCTCGTTCATCCCCATTGTGGGTGCGGTCGTGACCGGGGCCGTCGCGGTGTTCCTCGCACTCGTCTACAACGGGCCGTGGATCGCGCTGTGGATGCTCGTCGTCGTGCTCGGCGTGCAGCAGCTCGAGGGCCACGTGCTCCAGCCGCTCCTCATGGGCTCGGCCGTGAAGGTTCACCCGCTCGCGGTCGTGCTCGTCGTCGCCGGTGGCGCGATGATCGCCGGCATCCCCGGCGCCCTGTTCGCCGTGCCGCTCGCCGCGTTCGTCAACGTGGTCGCCGTGTACCTCGCCGAGCGGGCGTGGGAGACCGGCGCGAAACCCACGGGCGACCTCATCTGGAGCACCGTCCCTCGTCCGAGAAGAGTTCGTTCGTGACCACCGCCATGTCCTCCGCAGGGCAGACCGCCGCCGAACAGCCGGGCCTACAGGCGTCTGCGATGCCGACGCTCGCCGACTTCGCGGACGCCG